>CAZWVD010000011.1:0-27165 GCA_964636855.1 uncultured Gammaproteobacteria bacterium
GCTGTTGGTGTTGTTGTTCCAATTCCAACATTTCCTCCGGATAGTACTGTAAGTTTTCCATTAACATCAAATAGTCCTGCAGGAGAAAGTGTTCCGATTCCAACTCTATTATTTATAGAGTCGGCAGTTAGAGTACCACCATCGACTAGAAGATTTCCTGCTATAGAAGAGGTTGCGGTAGTAGATGTAGCTGTGAAATATTCACCAACTATTTGTCCGGCAACTGATAATTTAGCATATGGCGATGTGGTGCCAATCCCCACATTCCCATTAGCAGCCACTGTGAATAGTGAAGTACCAGTTGAGGAAGCAACATTAAGTGGACTAATACCAGGTGCTCCTTGTACATTGAATGTATATGAAGATGATGTAGCATTGATACCTGCTACTGTACCATTGTCACGGAATATAGAGTTAAGGAATGATGTTCCGTTCCATCTTGGCATAAATCCGTTTGAAAGAGATGATGTAAGTGATGTAAGTGAGAATGATGAAGCTAGTCCTAGAGATGATGTAGATACAGCTGATACAGCTCCGTTTGTTCCCCATAATAGACCGTTTAGTGATGCTACTGATAGACCACCTGTTGTGGTTGTGGAGGTTACTGCTAGGGTGCCGGTAGCTGTGATGTTGCCGGCAAAGTATCCATCTCCAATTACTGTTAGTTTTGTGATTGGAGAGGTTGTACCTATTCCGACATTACCTGCTTTGGTAACTGTAAGTTTTGGGGATATAGATTCAGAACCAACTTGTGCTGCAACTGAAGTTGTATATATTGCAAAATTACCAGTATCATCTGCACCCACACCAGATACATAATATGTATATGGGCTAGTTGCGCCAGTTGGACGATAGAATTTAGCTACAGGAGTTGCAGATGAAGGCGAGGTTTCGTCGATAACTACTGCCGATCCCCAAGTTGAATTCGTATTTATATGGAAGTCTCCCTGGGCGTAGTTAAGTCCATTATTATTTGAAGTATACACGCCACCCAATATACTTCCTAACACCTGTAGTTTCCCAGATGGAGTTGTCGTTCCAATTCCGATACGACCATTGTTAACATCATATGCAAGAAGGTCATTCCATGTAGAGTAGTTCTGTGTGTACTGAGTCACAAACGAACCATTGATACCATTGTAGTTGAGCACCCTCAATGCTCTATTCACACTCTTCCTACCTATTTGAAGCATAGTTTGTGATGTAGGAGTGTCTCCTGTGAGAGATGAATCGAGGGTGAGAAGGGCAGTTGGGGTTGTAGTACCTATGCCAACATTCCCCGCCCCTGTAATCACCATCGAGTATAGAGGCGAACCAGCGTTGGTCGTACGGAATGTAAAGCCACCAGTATTGAATGTGCCTCCATTGGGAAGCGTCCAAAACATAGTGTCAGCTGTTGTGGCGCCGAGAGTATTATCAACACTGAGGATAAGGGAGCCTTGACCACCCGAACGACGAAACTTCGCAATATCAACACCCGAGGAATTCACCGTGAAGGTCGATTCTGGCGATGTCGTCCCAATCCCGACATTGCCACCATTGTAGTATATATTTGAACCATTATTTATCCATTGTGATATACTCAAAGTAGAAGTTGCTACCCAAGTTGATAATGACCCATTTGTCTGAAGTACATATCCATTTGAAGGTGAAGAACCAACTTGATACGATTCAAAAGCAGCCGCAAAAGCTGGAGCAGGAATGAGTAATGCTAATAATACTAATAATAGTTTTATATTAAACTGCTGATGTATATGATTCATAAGATATATATAATTCTGTTGTTGATAATGGCGGCACGACTAACGTAAATGTATTACCTACTAACGTATAGTCTATCCCATAAACTAAAACCTGACCATTTCTTGTTACAATCGGTAAAATCGGTACAACTTTACTCGTAAAAATAGTATTTACCCCATTCTTTACACCAGATAAAGCTTCACCGTTATATTGATAGCGGACAGGTGCAGCAGTATCCACATAAGTTTTCACAGCTTTTTGTGATGGTGCAATTAAATCAGATGGTGATGATAATCCACCAAGATATTGTTCAGGTGCAAGTGGTTCCTCTGGTTTTACAAAAATAGAACCGCTTATCTGTGAATCTAATGCCCAGCCAATAAATGTGTTGAAGTTTGGTGTTGTTGCTGGAGTATTTACCAAATCCCCTAAATCAGTTGTACTAAGATACAACTTATCGCCAGCAGTGAAAATAGAAGTATCAAATCCACTTATTACACCGAATGTTATAACTGTTCCTTGTTGGCCAACTGGAATCGCCGCAGTTGTGATTCCTAATACTTTTGAGGTTGCAAGTACATTTGCCTGTGCATATGCAACTGATGGTAGTGTGGTGTTTGCAGTGTTTACATAGACAGCGTGAAATGCAGTAATGACACTGGCGGTGTTGTTGATGACGGTTACGGTATTGCTAGATGTACTTGAAGGTTCACGACGAAGAATTGTAGTGACTCTATCTACACCTTTATTTTTTGGTAGATTTTTTATATGACTAGCATCAATCTTATATTCATCATCATCAGTGGATAATTCATTTATTTTTTCCACAATATCATCACCTTCTAGTTCAAAAGGACTTTCAATCTTAATTTCTTTTGTTATTTCTGTAACGATAGGTTGTTCTTTTATAATTTCAGTTTTTTCAATAACTTTTTCAACGGTAGGAACTGTAATTAAAGATGCAATTTCTTTTTTGTCCTGATCCGTTAAGATATAATCTTCTCCATCTTCTCCATCGTTATAATCAACTCCTTTTATTGGAGTGTATCCAGACGCACCTTCCATTTTCTGTGTCTCAGAAGCGATTGTGAGGGCTTCTGTGACCTTATTATCAAGCTCTCCAGCTACTTTATCTATCTTTTCGTCAAGAGTGTTTATTTCATCAAGAATACCAATTTCGCCTGTGTCTACGACCTTGGTAAGTCTAAGTAGTTTTTTCTTTTGTTGTTCAGTAAGGTCTTTCATTATTTTTTATTTGCTTTATTCCAGATGTCTGTTAGTTGGGATTCATTTAGGAAAGCGTCTTTTGGTTTAAAAGCATAATAAATAGTGCTTGGTGTATCCATTTCTGCATCATCTATCCAACTATCTTTTATATTTTTAAATATAACTCCATCATATTTGGTTTTGTCTACTTTCCCAACAATCTCTTGTGTAGTTTTACCCCATTTAGTATTTAATTCACGGTGCAAAGCTCCTTTAGCGTCTATAATTAGTGGATTCTTAAGATTAAGGTATCCTTCATATACATTTTCACCACCAGCATACCCTTCGGCATTCATCATATCGTCTGTAAAGAAAGTTCCTTGTTCATTGCTAAACTTTTTAAGTGGTGTTTGGCTTCCGTGATATACAACAGGTTGTTTCTTAATAAACTCCTCCGCACTCTTATATTTTCTCGCCTCTTGGATAAGTGGGTCTACTCCCTTAGTGGGTTGAGCTTTGTTCCATATGTCTGTTAGTTGGGATTTGGTTTTGAGGACATTTGGTTTTACGACTCGTATCTCTTTTTCAAAAGGAAAATCTACGGCATCAAAGCCATTTTTCCTCGCATACTCAATAATTGCTTGTTGCTTCTCAATTACTGACTTCTGAAGTGCTGTGCTGAAGTTTTTGGGGTCGGCCAAAACTTGTGCCTCTTTGATGTAGGCATCTTGTAGATTTTTAGGTATGTCTCCTTCTTTCAAAATCTTCGCTGTCTTTGGCAGTATAGCTTCGTCAACTAGCCCGCCCTCTGGTGGAGTAAATAATCCTGCCGTTTCCTTATCTGAAACTGAAATGCCTCTACCGCTACCACGAGCAGTATCAATTGCGGTATCTCCTCCCCTAAAAACAGATTGCCCTTGTGCCTTCACAAACTCCTCCGCACTCTTATACTTCTTAGCTTCTTGTAGAAGTTTGGAGTCTGCTGTTTGACCAACTTTAGCTATAGTTTCATCAGCATTAACGCTACCCTTAGATAATAGACCACCAGCTTCTTTAATCTCTGCGTCAGTTAGTTTCTTCCCAGTATTATACTTATCCTGTAATTGACCCAACCTAAAGTTATCGTCTATATTATAGGCATTTGATTTTGGCTTCATGCCAGTAACATTCATAGGAGCGACGTCATATTGCGATAGTTCCTTTTCTACACTTGACCTAAGTTCTGGACTTGGTTTACTAGAGAAATCCCAAGATATTTTACCGCCTTGCTTATTTGGTAGATTTTTGAAAGTCTTAATTGCATTCTCAATTGGGGTATATTCTTTTGTTATCGCATTCTCGAGTACAGAACCGATACCTGGATTTTTTTGTATAACCTCTGCCACAACCTCTGGAGATTCTTTAGCTAACCACGCCGCAACTCTGCTCTTTACCGCCGTACTTTCTAGTGCCTTGTCTAGTAGTCCAACACTAACACTCGCAAGCAATATTGGGATTGCTGTTCCGCCAGAAGCTATACCAGCAATAACACCAGCCACTCCTCCAGCTTTTATTGGCATACTTATAAGATTTTTTCTCTGTGAAATTATATCTCTATATTTTGTTGCTATTTCAGCAGATGTCAAGTCAGCATATTTTTCGTTAAGTCTTTCAAACTCCTTACCTAATGTTGGGTCTGCTTTCATCGCTGATGTATTTAAGGATTCTTTAATATTTCCGTAAGCACGTTTTAACGCCATATTGACAGCCTTATCATCAGATACATTACCAGTCCACTTTGTAACATCACCAATTATTCTCTTTGCATTAAGTGCATTAGAAAATGACGTATCTTTTGTATCTATTGCACCAAGTAAATCATCCTTTACATCTTGCAATCTCTGTATTAGACTTGCATTAGTTTTTGGCGTTTTATTAGCTTTAGTAATTGCTTCATCAATAGAATTTAATGAATTTGATATATCTACTGTTGATTTTCCTTCTAATTTATCTGCTGTCGAAGACAATTGTTCTCCTATTGTGGAACGACTAACTGATATATTTTTAGCAAGGTCATCAAGTGAATTACCAACAATTCCCTCCTCTGCAACAGCCCTTCCTGGATTCTTTCCATAAGAGAAGTCTTTTGCTAATGGTTTAATTAGTGAATTTATTATTTTTGGTGCTTGTGCCTTTGATACAGTAGTTATGGCTTTTAATGTTCCGCCCAATACAGGTACTGTTGCACCAATTGCTGTTCCTAATCCAGGCGTCAATGCCCCAGTTCCTGTTTCGCCTGCCTGTAGTTTGCCCGTAACGTCATAACCATAACCAATTGCTCCACCCGCCAAAGAAGCACCCCCTGTTGTCTTTGCTATTTGTATTAGTTTTTCTGCTGTGCTTAAATCTCTTGAAGCTTTTACAGTCTTCAATGTTTTTACAACTCCCGATGCTGGTTTAAGAGTTCCTGCAGTTAGGACATCTAGCCCAATACCACCAACATCTGCAAGTGCTTGTAAATTAGTTTTTTGAGTAGCTGGGGCAATATCTTGTATATTTACCTGTTCTTTGCCTAAAGAAGATGCTAATGCACGTTCAAGTCTACTTGTATCTTCGCCTAGTCTCTTTTTTTCTTGTATTCTTTTTAAGACACCAAGTTGAGTATCAGATAAGTTTTGAGCAGACTCAACGGCTCCAGAAAATGCCTTAGTTCCTAATGCCATTGATTGACCAATAGTTTCTCCTGTCTGTCGCTCACTAGAGATTAAAGCATTTCCTATTTGTTTTAATATTCCAGGTGATTCAGTTTGGGGTTGTTGAGTAACTGTAGTTTCCCAAGGAGCTTCACCTACCTTAAAAGATGTAGGATTATTATTTGATATTTCCCAAGGGGCTTGTCCAACTTTGTATGTAGGCATGTTATTGAGGTGTCCAAACACCATTTATTACCTTATAAATTACTCCATTCCAATTCTTTGTATCTCCCTCTTTAACAGTAGATATTTGTGTGGGTTGTGCTGTTGTGCCAATAATAGTTCCATTACCAAATAACTCGTCATAAATATCTGAACCGCCCAAGAATAAACCAATTGAGTTTCTTTCATTATTTTGTAGTAATGGAATCATTGTGTCAATAATTGTCTGATTCAATTTATTTGTGTTAGATATAGATGGGAAAATTGCTCGATATTCTGCATCTTCTTGTTCACCCCATGCAGCACCTGTAATAGCGTTTCGATATTTCTGTGTTGCTTGTATAATTCTTGTCTTAATAGCGGCAAGTTTTGGATTAGTTGTTGTGCCAATTTTGTTTGCAAGGTTTTCCACCCCTCCCTTTAGGACGTTAGTGTCCCCAGTTTCAGCAACGTAGTCACTAAATGCCTGTCTCATATCACTAAGTGCATCTATGGTATTTCTTCTATCTACTTCAGCGGTTCTCTCAGTTGCAGACATTTTTGACGTAACCCTTGAAAGAATAAGATTCTTTGCTTCTTGTGTTTGTCCATTCTTAACAAATTGTGCAATTCTAGCAATGTCTCTTTTTTGTTGCCCCTCTGCTGAACCTGCATTTACATTAACCATAGCATTTACATAAGGCGACTGTACAATCTCAGTATCATTTACTAAAGAACTATCAGCGAGAAGTTTCTTTGTCTGTGCGTCTTTATAAGCTCTATCATATTTATTTATGTATGAGCCACCTATTCTTATGGCTTCTTCTACGGTTGTAGCAGCCCGCATTCTAGCAACAAGACTAGGAGGTGCTCCATTTTCAAGGGCGTTGAAAGATAAATCAGATATTGACTTGAGGTCACTCTTTTTCTGTTCATACTCTCTATCTTTTTGCTTCGTAATAGATTCAAACTGTCTCTGTTCGTCTTTAGTTAATTGGTCTTTTAATTCCTGATACTGTAGTTTTCTAACTTCTATTTCATTTCCTTGCTTTTCAAGTTTAACAGCAATCGCCCTATCAGCTATCTCTTTAGCACTATCGTATTGTCCCTGCTTAGCCATCTGTATAACTGCTAAATCTGCTTGTTTGGATAATGATTCTCTGTTTAATCTATTTACTTCGGAATTTAAAGCACCGCCAAATAAACCCTGTGGATTATTTCTCTGTAGTTCCTCAATCTGTCTTCTATTGGCTACTTGTTCCTGTATAATTTTGTTATTTATATCTTTTAGCTCGCTGTTTAGTGTGTCAACACCAGTTGTTGCATATTCATTAGCTCTTGTTTCAGCCTGACCAGTTCTACCAAGTGCCGTATTAACGAGAGTTGTAAGTGACTTATTTGCTTCATCTTTTTTAGCCTGTAATTGCTCATTAGTCATATACTGGTTAGCATTCTGATTCGCCATTTCAGTGATTATTCCTTGTAATGCTGCAGTTTGAGTCTCTGGTTTTGGATTTACAACCCTTAATGGATTAACTGGGGTATTTAGGTCTTTTGCACCTATTGTTTGTGATACTGGGGTTGGGGCTAGAGGACTTTGTGCAGATAAATTAAGCGTACTTCCAGCTTGAATGACGTTAGGATTTGTTATGTTGGGATTTAATTTTAATAATTCTGGAATACTTGTCTTATTACGACTAGCTATTGCCGAAAGTGTATCGCCAGATTGTATTGTATATGGTTGCATGTTGTTATAATTATATCATATTATGCCGATGGTTTGTCGGTTTTATTTATTATTTGTAATTCCTCGATTGATACATCTTCACCTCTTAACTCTACCTTTATCTCAATCGAAGGTGATTTTATCCCAAGAGAAAATTCTGCAAATCCGTACTGATTATCTGGATGACTTGTTGTTATTGAATAAGGAAGTTTAGTCCAGTTATCAACAGTAAATTGGAATAGAGATGTTGCTGTAATATTTAGTACAGACTCATCGATTGTTATAGTGTATACCCCAGCAGTAGGAGCAGATATATCTGTTATATGAGCTAAATACCCACAACCAGCACCATTTACTATCTCTATTTCATATCCAACAACTAACTGGGTAATATCTGCTCCGTAATTAGTATCTACGGTGAAAGTTGTAGGTGTTACCCACACACCAGCAATAGATAGACTTCCGTAAGAGTTGGAATTATATATCTTTTGGTATAAATTATTATTATTAACTGTTCTGTATTTAATTAAGATTTTATCAAACTCATTTCTTAATGGAAGAAATTTAATATAAAGTTTCTGCCACGTTTCTTTTATATTTGAAGATGACATTCTTGGAAGAATGAAATATCCTCTATTCTCTTGTTTATGTTGCACCGTGTGAATACCAGTCCATGTGGCAAGGTCTGTAGACTGTTTTGTTATATATGAACCAATTAATAATTTGTCTGCCTTTGTTTTTTCTGGAAATCCAAATAAACCAAGATTTTGTCTCATTAAAAATAATGCAAGTGGATATTGAAGTGAACCACCAAAATCATCTACGGGGCAGAAAGAAAGTGTTTGTGCGTTATTTCCAGTGCTTGTTAAGTCAATTGCTGTCCCAGCCATAGCATTTGCGTAGGTTGTGGCAAGTTTTAAGGTTGTCCCTGATAGTTTTATAACGTAATATCTTGTATTCCATATAAGCGGAGCAATAGAAGTATTGGAACCACCGTTACCATCATTATAGAAGACTGGTGTACCAGTATCAGGACATATAGATGATGGAATTGTAATTATATTTGTTGATGTATCTACGTTAGCGGTGGTTATTGCCCCTGTAGTAGTTCTCATCGAACCACCAACAGAATATCTATGATATAGACCAACTGCTGGGTCATAACACCATATACCAGAAGGAAAGTCATTCTCAAAATAATCTGCTGTATAATCAGGAGATGGTCTTGTATATGTGGCATTTACACCTATTAAGATAATATCTTTATCTACAATCATCCCACCACTTAAGATGTTACCAGACATCTGTACAAGCCCTGCGGTATCATTCGCCCATTGTTTATTTTTATAATAAATTGGAAAATTTGCTAGTTCATTTATTGAACCCTCTAAACTCATTAACTGACCATTGTTAGTAACAAAGGCAACTCCATTTTTATATCTCTGTATTGAATAAACCAGCCCACCCTTAACTTTGTGTGCATAATTAGCCTCTGAACTATTACCATCCCATTCAAAAATTATAGAATCACCATAATCTTCGCCATATCCTATTGCACATGCAATGTACAACCTAAGATTATTCCACGCCATTGAGCGGACTGACACATTAATTGGTAATGTTAATAGGGTAGATTTGGCCTTGGCTGAATCAATTAATTGAACTTTGTTAGCATACGCAACTGCAAGTGATGCTTTATTTTCAAAATAACATAGACAATTAGGATATGATAAATCTGTTGCAATTGTTCCCCACGCAGAACCATCATAATATTTTAATGAAGTAAGACCATAAGCAACGACTAATATTCGTTCACCAGTTGCAATGGGAAACTCACATATGTCGGTATTGTTATTTATTGTCGGAGTTCCAGACGTTACATCAGCTGTAAATGTAAGAGCGGAATTTAAATAATACATTGTACTTGTTCCAGCTACCCATATTTTAGTTCCAGCTTGTGCTATCTTTTGTATATTATCTGTCGTATATTGAGTAAGTGATGTATACGTTTGATTATCATACAAAAGACGAGTTCTTTTTTCCAAAGAAATATATCCATTCTTTACGAAAGTAATATTTTTTGTTTTCCTTATATTACCAAAGAAGTCACCAGAATTTGTCTGAGAAAACTTTTTTGAATCTTGTGGTGGAATTATTATCATATTATGCTTGTGGTGGGGTTATTATAATCATGTTATTTATTATTTAGCTGTCCAACCAGTATTTTCTATACCTGATGTCTTAACGTATAAAGTTGTCGTAGCACCTCCATCTGTTCTTAAGAACAAACTACCGACATTCGCTGCAACAACACCTTCTGGAGAACTTGTGCCATAGAATATTCCAATAGTATCAGTTCCAGCTGTACTACTTCCATCACCAGATGTACCATAACCTATTCTTATTGCCCTTCTAACAGTTCCAGTGCCTCCTGAAGACACATCTGTACCACCAGTGTATAGTTGTCTCCATGGATATTGTGATGCACCAAACTGCATTGGCATAAATACTACATATGTTCCTCCCGTTACAGTAGATGGCCATGTTCCATCGATAGTTATAACTGTAGCTGTATTAGAGGCTATTTGTCTTGTGTATTGATGTATCCCAGAACTGTCACTTACAGAAACCATAGCATCTGCGAGTTCATTTGTTGCCCAATTCTTGTTTGAATCAGTCAGTGTATTACCTGCACTGGTTGTTGTAACTGTAGAACCACTACGATTTTTATATATTGGTTTTCGTAATCCATACATAAATGAATTAGTAGAACCTGTCGTATTTACATTGTCAATATAAACTTGTGTGTTTAAAGATGTATCTGGCCCTAGATTACTACTTGTTAGTTCTTGACCTGCAGATAAAATAATTTGATAGTCAGATGATGTCCCACTTATAGCAGAATAACCAGTTACCGCACCGTATCCTATAGTACTTGCTATTGTATTGTTAGCAACTATTTCTTTTACCATCAACCAATTAGATAAAGTCTTTTTCTCAATCTGACTTAATTTAACCGGCATAATCCACCTTGAATCCTCAAGTTGTTTTACTTTCTTAGTTAACTCATCTATTTGTTGTTGTAACTTTTGTGTATCCATTATGATTTTGAAATATTACTCCAAGATGACGAGTTCTTAGATTGATTACTAAAATTGCTATACTCTAAATCAAATGGTGGCTGTCTTCCACTCGTTGAATTGTATAAATAAGTTACATCGTCTTGTGAAAGGGTGGTGTTCCATGTTCCCACTTCATCTATTGAACCCGGAGAAAACGATGTTGGGAAAAAGCCGATTGCCGTAATAGATGGCATAATATTACCAAGCGTTGTATTAGTTCCTGTTTTAGTTAAAGTACCGTCAGCATATATCTTTGTTCCACTTGAACTATCAAAAGTCACAACAGCATGATGCCATTGACTATTGACATAGTTTCCACCATCGAGTAACGTTTCAATTGCAGTGCCCGATGAATCATATCTTACAAGCGTTATCTGACCAAGACCAATACGAAAGTTTACAGACAAAACATTTGAAGAACTATATTGTGATAATATTGACCTAGCTGCGGATGGAGTTGCCCCCCTGTTAAACCATGCAGATATTGAGAAGTTACTAGGAGAAAATAGGTTAAGATTTGTAGTAGATACAAGTGACGCAGATAAACCATTAAATACTGCACCGTTATTTATCTTTCCTGTTGAATACGTTACATTAGAATTAGTTAACGTATATCCATTTACATAATCTGTGGCATTTCCTGTAGTTTCATCTAGTTTCCAATATGCAGTCATAGTTGGGAAGTTTTTTGCTAAATTACTAAACGACGAAGTATTTTTAGTCTGATTAGTAAAAGGATTAGCTGGGAAAGTAAATGGTGGTTGCTTACCTGTACTAGAATTATAAAGTTCATCTATCTCTGATTGGGATAGGGCATAATTCCAGAAACCTATTTCATCAAGCATACCTGGAAATACAGAACTTGTACCAAGTGAGTTTGAACCAATTATTATCGATGATAATCCCGAAACCAGTGAGGAAGTATTTGTATCCGATATGACTACAGACCCATTTATATAAATTTTACCGCCAGTAGAATCGCTGAATGTACATGCAACGTGTGTCCATGTAGTAAGAGGTAATTGTGTAGTGTAAGTTAAATTTATATTCCCTGATGTAGAGCCACGATTGAAAGATATTCTTTGACTTGCTATTGTTATGGCCACGATACTTGATTCCAGGTCTCTAACAAGACCTCTAACACCGCTACTTGATGTCTGATATATCCAAAATGAAATTGATAAACCTTTGGTAGAAAATAAATTTAAAGAATTATTGGAAGTAAATTTTGAACTTGTGCCATCAACAAACAAGGCTCCATTATTTATCTTTCCAGTTGTTCTTGTAACGTTTGAATTCACATCAGTAAACACCTCGCTATTCACATAATCAATAGCATTGCCAGATGATTCATCTAATTTGAGATAACATGACATGCGGTCACTAGACTTATTAGTATTAGTGAAGGTAGATGTATTTTTGCTTTGATTAGTAAAGGTGGACATTTGTTATCTTGTGTTTTCTATATTTGGTGTCATCCTATTGACGACGTCTTTTTCTCTTGAGCCATAATAGTTTTTAATTGCCATTTGCATTCTTAACATTTCTTTTTCAAGACTGGCTGTATTAGATAGATTATTTCTATATGCGTACTGATAAGCTGGTCTTAATGCAAGATATTCATGAAATAATCCAACAAATCCAGGCTTCTTTGTGGTATCAGATACAGTAAAATATGAAGCCTCACGATTTATGTATACTTTTAATCCATCTGTAGCATTATAGTTTGGTATAACATCAAAGAAAATTGCATTACCTGTTTTATCATATCTCATCGGTATACCAGATGGCTGTGTTGATGAACCAAAGAAATCAGACATATTAGCTTCAGATTGCTGGTCTACTGGATATATTTCTTCATAATCACCACTAGATGATTTCTTGATTACAACTTTATAAATATCCAATATAGTATTGCCAGAACCATCTGTTGTAAATGAATAATCACGTTGTCCTGAAACTATGTTGGTTGTTATTATTGGATAATCTGTAAAATTGCTATCATCTAATTGCCATGTTCCACCCAATGGGAACATAAAGCCCCACACGTCATCTAATGCAAGATTTATATCAGAAGTAAAATTCTGCATTCTTTCTGTACTACCAGAAATGTCACCTCGATTAAATCCACAATTCTTTTCAAGGACTTGTATAATCCCGTTTGTACCAGATGATGTACTTGTATTATTAAATACTAAAGACATATTAGTACATTATTATAAAACCAGTAGCGGTTGTGCCAGTTGAACGTATTTGTTTTGTGAAAACAGGTATTGTTGTTCCAGCTGGACAGAAGAAAGTAGCAGTTGAACCATTAGCACTAACTATTGTAGCTGTTCCTGCATATCCAACAAAAACAGTTCCCGGTGTAAAGGTAACAGAATCACTTGCCGAAACCGCTACACAATTATCTGCTAAATAAGGTATTATTCTTGCCATTTTATTTTTTTTTATTTATTAATTGCTAATTATTAAGTCTTTATCTCAATAACCAGCAATCAATGCTGGTCTTATATTAAGCAGCTGAAGTAACGTTTGTCCAAGTTGCTGCACCATTTGTATTAATATAAAGTCTTGTCGATGTAGAAGACCCATCTGACCTCAAATATAGAGAACCTTTTGAAGCCTGAATTGTAGGTGCTCCTGAACCAAAGAATATACCAAAATTAGTAGTATTCCCGATTAGTAGTCCAACACCTGTTGAACCTGCTGCGGTTACAGCTGTAGCTGAACCAACACGCACTGAGCCTTCGAATTCTGGATTTAAACTATTTGCTACTGCCATAATTGTTATTTGTTATTATTTTAATAATGTACTTTATGGTGGATGTTCTGAGGAGAAAATCGGTGGGAAAATCTCCACAGAGTACCCACCACAAAGGTGGATAACGACTATGCCAATGTTATTTTTACATGAAGAGCTGCCTTAGCACCCCATACTTTAACTCCAGTGTAACCATAAGTTACGACTTCTTTTCCTGTTTTGCCTGAAACACCCTTTTCTTCAAACTGTACACCTCTTGGAGCTGCGTAAGTTGCTGTACCCTTTACTCCGAATACTCGGCAACCTGAGTTTGTGAATGCTGAACCTGCAATTGTTGATGTAACAAATGTTCCTGTTCTAACAACATAGATGTCTACTCCCATATATGAAGTAACAAATCCATTATTTAGAGCTGAATCAGCATATGAGAATCCATTATTAACCTGTGCCTGGATAATACCAGTTAGGTCTGTATTCTCAACAATCAAATACATTCCCTTATACACATCACTATAGCCAGAAACCTTTGAAATAAGGTTGGCCATAATTGTGTTTAGGTTTGCTGCTGTTGTGAATCCTCCTGTTGGTGTTGTATATGATGATGTAGCACCAAGAGCTAGTGAGTTCACGACAAATGAGTCAATAGACGTCATTACAGCGTATGCTTGCTCATCTGCACGATTAGCAAACAAGTCAAAATTTGATAATGTATTTTCAAAATCAAGAACTTGCTCTGCAATCTTAAATTCTGCTCCAACAGTCAATGTTGAATCTGTTGTTGTGTAATCTGAAATTGCGTATGTTCCAGTTAATCCTGTAACTGCTACAGTTGGTTGTGAACCATAAGGTGACTGAATTGTATATGCGTCTGTTCTATCAACCATACACACTTTTTCAGCTACTAGACCTGCTCTCAAAAGAACATCTAGGTTTGCTAAACGATACTTATCTCGATAAGTCTTCGTTGAAATTGTATTTGCCATTTATTTAGTAAATTTAGCTATTAAGCCACCGATTTACTTTATTCCCTTTCTTGCTCGTATGAGTCTTTCAATATCAGTGCTTGAATCTGGCATTTCGCCTTTTGAAGCCTTATTTATCAATACCTCATCAGCTATCTTTGTTGAAGTTCGTCTTGCCGAGCCTGTATTAGAAGCATTGGCAGTATTACGAAGTTCTTGTTTTTCTGAAAGAATTGCTTTGAGTGCAGTTGTTTTTAGGGCCTCTGCTATGGATAATTTTTTATACCTAGCATATTCCTCAACTTCACTAATATCCTCCTCTGCTATATTAGCCTTTGTAAGGGCATAAATATCAGCGGTTGAAATACCCTGCTTTGATTGGTTTGTTTGCTCTGGTTTTATAGAGTCTTTCGTACCTCTCTCAGCTTTTTCAGCTCGAATCTTTTGATTACGTCCGTACTCCTCTGCCTTAGCTAGACGAGCTTTTAACTCCTCAACTGATTCTTGCGTTGTTTCTTCTACAGTTTCTTCTGTATTTTCAGTAGTCTCAAGTGCTACTTCCTCTGTGGTATTTGAGTTGTCCACTACAACATTTTCATCGTTCATAGGTCAAATTAGTTTTAGGTGTAATGAGCCATACACCAGTTATATAATAATTATATCATTTTTAATTTAAATAGTACAAGGCTATTTTGTGCTATTTTTTGCTAAACGTTCTTTTAACTCCTCAATAGTTTCCTCTTTAGTTCCTGCTAATACTACAAACTGTGCAAGTTGTTGCTCCGTATGTGTAATCGCAGTATTACGAGCCATAAGGTCGCTATAGGCCTCTATCTCTGATTTAAACTTTTTATATATTAAATCATTAAGCTTTATTTCAGAAGTCTTTGCCACCTTACCACCCTCAAGTATTGTCAATCTCTGTTCAAGATATTTAATTAGAATATCTCTGGCCATTAAAACAGGCATAGTTTGGCCCGGCATTCTTTCTTTAATATCAACAGTCATCCATAAATCTATAATTTGATGTAATGGTGCATTACCATCAAGGGTAGGTAAAAATGCCTTACGAATAACATTTTGTACTTCTGGCTTTGACTTTACAAATGATTGAATCATATCAAAATCTGCAACTGTCATATCTAATTGCATAAAATGTTTTCTTAATGCAAATATAAGTTCGTCATTACCTGCAAATGTACTCTTAATAATCTCTAGTTCTCTGTCACTGAAACGCATAACTTGCTTCTTTTTTTCCATTTATTTTTTTATTAACCCACCTTAATAATAACTAGCACTTCTTACCCTTCTTTGACATCTTCATAGGCATTTTTTTAGATACCTTTTTTGTTGTTTTCTTTGCCATTTAATTTAAAATTTATTTTTTTAATAATACGACCTTTTCCACCTCTATGCCGTAATGGGCGGTGCATTTTGCGGTATTGGCATAGTTTGTTGTGGTTGTATAGATTGTTGAGTTTGATTAACCTGACTAGTTTCATGTATAGAATCTAATTCAGCACTTGATACCTCACCAGTCAACATCAAAATTTTATTTAATACAAGTTTTTCTTCTGGAGTAAATGGTTGTCCTTGCTTTGAGAGTATTAACTGTAATGTTGTATTTAGTGTTGTGAGTGCTGCCTGTTTATCTTTGTTTTCGCCAGTTATTTCAAATTCACAATCCCACTCAAAGTTCTTAAATACATCTTTCCATGTAGCATCCCCAACCGAATCAGGTGAAATGAATCTATTATTTCCAAGACCAGACAAGGCTTCTCTAACATTTGCACGTTCACCTTCTAGGCTAATTTCATCCACTGGCTCTCCCTTTATTAAGGCTTGTTTAAGCTTATCATTATATCTTTTAGTACCTTCATTCTTAATATACATCTCACTTATCTTTTCAATTCCGTAATCATTAAGGGTTGTAACCACTTCGTCAGTTGTGTTTAGTTGTGTCTTTATGAATGGAATTATATATTTTCTACCCATTTCTTCTAACGCAAGGCCCTTATTCTCTGTCATGAGTTCAAATAGGGAGTGAGACTCCTGTAGCAATGCCTCTGTTTGCCTCCACGCTGTGCCAGAAGGTGGGTTATTACCCAACATTGACTCTGATATACCTGTTATCTCATTTCCTAATGCTTTCCACTGTGTTCCAAAGTTCTGTAGAGATGTAATGTCGTGTGAATTATTAGCCACCTGTGTAAGTGGGGCATTTACTGAATGTACGAGTATATCTCCTGTCTCAATAGCTGTAAGGGCATTCTGTCCTACAAAGTTTCCATCTGCTGTTTGGAATATTAACTTAGAAGCCAAATCTAACTGGTCTTTAATTTGTTTAGCCGTATGATTTACCATCCACTGATTTTCAAATAGACTTTCAACAGCTCCATATCCAGTAGCACGGCCATCCTCCTTAATAAGATGAGTAATCATGTATGGGTGCTTATCTTCCTTACCAGAAGCGAGGGTAAATGTATCGTATGCACCTTTCATTTTTCCAGCAATCATTGAGATAACGTGCATTTGTTGAACATATGTATCTTCGTCCTTTTCATTGCCTGTTAAATATGACAAAGGCATCTCTCCGTGAACCTCGTAGAGTTTTATAAAGTCACTTCTTGTGTCCTTTTGTCTTTTATCAAGTGTCTCTCTTGACCTTTTGGCAGCACATAGAGCTTCAACCTGTTCTTTATCGTAAGCCGGATTCATGTACAGTTCTGCCTCTGTCATTTCCAGAACTTCAATCACTGGTGCTTTATCAAAATCAATTGGGTCAATTATAATAGTATTCCATGGCACAACCATTGTGTGCAATCTATCTCCTTTTTGGACAAACTTAACCACTGATGAACCGTAGGTAGCAAGTGATAGACCCCACTCATTCAAGAAAGAGCCAAAATTCTCTCTATTCATGTATTCGTGTAGCTTTGCTGTAGCTAAGAATGAAGCAATCATATCCTTTGAGGTCTGTGCTTTTATTCTAAAGTTCTTTCTATCTAAGTCTGTTGCGCGATACCAGATATTTCTAGCAGCTCTTACAATGTTAAAAAACGGCTTTTCTCTGCCCTTACTATCTGTAAGACCAGATATATGTTTAGAGTTAATATAGGCATCAATTTTGTTATTGTTCTCAAATAAGTCAAACTCTACATATTTTGAAATTATGTTTGGAGTTCCTGATGTGTAGTTTTGCTCTTGTTTTGTAACTAATGCTCCTATTGGGTTTATCTCTGTTTCAAATATTTTGGTTGGCATAAAAATCTTCCACCGATTTGTTATGTCCTAGTTAAATTTTAATAATATTATTATATCATAATATGTCTACCTTGTACTATTTTCTTCAATACTATGTCTATTTCTTTGGAATTGCAGTGATTGCCTAAACGCAACATCATTTACAGATGGTTTATTTGTAGATAGGGCGTATCTTAATGCGTCTAATGCATGGTCATTTTCCTTAACAGGATTCTCATATTCATTACTTCCACTTTTTTTCTCTGGATATGAGTAAGTTTCAAACTCCTGAATTAGATTAGTGCAGTTTCTACTTATCTTTAATCTATTGGCTCTAAATAACTCTCGTATTGTATTTATACCATTCTTGATTGAATCCTTGTTCTTAATTACTTCAATGACAGCGATACCCTTAGAGTTCAAAAGGTTAATGGCACTTGGTGATTCTGGGTCTGGGTATACCTTGTTAAAGTTACATGACCTAACATACTCAGCTATCTGTTCCTCAGTTCTTTGTGTCTTATACCATTCATCAATTACATAGTAGTTATTATCTTTATCTCTTCCTATGTGAATAACTGCTGTGGGATTAGTAAAGCCAAAGTCTATTCCAGCAATCCTTTCTGTAAACTCTGTGGGCAAGGTGTTGATAACGTGTCTATCTCTTGAAAACTCTTTATAAACAAGTCCTTCCTGCTTTCTAAAGTCGGCCAAATACTCCTGTGCAAATCTGTCCTCTGGTAGTTCCTTTTTAGCTTTATCTATTTCCTCTACTGGTAGATGTGGATTATCATAGGTTGTAAAGTGAAATGACTTATAATCCTCGTCTACTGTGTTGTATAGGTCATAGAAATGATTAAATCCTTTAGGAGTAGAAATAAATAGCACGTGCCCCTTTCTATCAGTTAATGTTGGTCTAATTACTTCCTGCCAATTAATCCAAAAGTTTCTCATCATCGCCACTTCATCTATAACAATCAAATCAAATGACTGACCTCTTAGGGTTTCGATACTTTCCCAACCTCTTAAAATTATTGTTGATATTCCACCTTGTGCTGTCTTTATTGTTAACTCAAGTCTTGCCTCGTTTATCTTATCAATACTACTTTGGCATACCTTAATCAATTCATTCCACACAATATCTCTTGCCTGTTGATAGGTTGGGGCAATATAAACAATTTTGTTATTGTCTTTAGATACTGCCTTACCAAACATCTCCCATGAGGCCAAGGTTGATTTACCAAATCTTCTTCCTGCACATACTACACGAAAGCGTGATTTATCTTTAGTTATTATTGCTTGGGCTGGTGTTAGTTTCAATACCATATTTTTCTGCTATTTCACTTGGAATGAATATAGGTTTACCTGCTGTTTTTAGGTCTAAGTTCTTTGAAAGTTGTAGTATCATATCAAGATATAAGTCCATCGCTTTCATATCTCCTTCTTCTGCTTTTTCTACAAGTTTCTTTAGAACAACTGGTGCATGGGTCTTGGCTTCATGTAGCGTTAATTCAAGTACTTTAGCCTGATTGTCTTTCTTGTTGATGTGATAATAATAGTTACTCTCTGGTATATTAAATCTAGCACAAAAATCTCTTATCGTTTCTTGACGAAGTGTCTTTGGTGTGGCTTCAAGTTTTATTGCTTCTTCTAACCAGTCCATAATTATTTCTTTTTATAACCCGCTGAACGTAATGCTATTGCTAGTATCTGAGCTCTTGAACGTGGCTTACCATTTGCTCCACGAGCCTTACCTTTCTTCATGTTATCCATCATTAGCTCATGTATGTTGTAACCTACGTTTTTCTTTCCTTTTTTTAGTGGCATGTTGATTTTATTAGATTTTGTTAGATTATTAATTACTTATATTATATCACTTTTTAAGATATAAGGCTAAGATTACAAGCCCAATTACACCCAGTGCTATCTTAGAATATTGTATAAATCTATGTTCACCTTCACTCATTGTCTTGTTAAATTTAATCATGAATTAGTCTACATTTATTAGTAATACCTTTTGAACAATTACACCTTTTACATAAGACCTGATACCCATATGGATAACCATTCTCCCTAAGCCATAAATGAAATGGGCTTCCAGAGCATACATTCCCGTTGAAAATGAGATTTCTGTGCCTATTTCCACCACCTTCAATGTGGTCAATTGTCAATGAATCAAAATCGTCACTACCACAGCACGCACATTGTAACATACCAAAACTATAATGTATTAATACATCCAATTTAGTCTTTAATCTATATGCTTTTGCAAATATCTTTTTCTCCTCAATGGTTTGCTTTATTTCCTTTAATCCGTTTTTATTACCAGTCAAAGCTAATCTAATCTTCTCTTTATGTTCTTCGCTAAACTTTCTGCCCTTCATAAACCCAACTTTACCCTTATTCCATGCAGGCTTTGTCCTTAAATATATTCCTGAACCCTTTTTCCTATTTGCCATATTTTTAATTTATTGTTTTATTTAAAACATCAAGTTTTTGTTATTTCTGCCAATTTGCTTTCTAAGTTCTTCTGCAATTTCTTCTTTCTCTTGGTCGCTAAGTTTTTCATATTCTTCAAGTGTTAGTTTTACTATAATTAATATAATTGAGATGACTACTAAGACTAATAATAAGACAATCATTATCATAAATATATTATATATCAATTCTCGATGGCCTTACAACCTTTAAGTGATTAACAGACATTTTTCTTTCTTCATCACTCTTGCCGAAATAATGATAACCAGTTCTTACATTCATCCAAAACCAATCTGCCTCATCGGGTTGTACCTTTTTTATATTTAAGTCTTTTACGGCAAATATAAAGGCCTTTTTAATTCTAGGGTGTAGTAAAAATAAAGCAATTATATTACACAACATCCTAATTTTATTAGATACTCTAGTGTGAGCAGTCTGAACAATCTTTCCATCAATTTCATAATCAACAATTTCTCTTTCTCTATTAATTAATAATAATCTTTTAATTTCTTTTACTGGATTATGTAGTTTTTCAATAGATGTCTCATTGAACAAATCTTGTATTCTATATCTATATGCGTTATCAAAATTTATCATGTTTACAATTAATTCGGAAAAGTCTTTGGCCGTATTAGATTCTATTCCTAGTTTCTTCAAAAAATTGATAATAAACCAATATAACTCTTGTGCCATTGGTGTTAAATGCTGAAACTGTAAAAGTGACGGGGACATTAGTTTAAACCCAATCACGTTAAAAGCTGTTAATAACCTGTTAATAACTTTTAATTTAATTTTGAACGGCAATATTGCAAATACTAAAAAAGAGGGAATGAAATACTTTGAAATATACACAGTTTCAATGATTAATTTCTTTATTTGATTTACAACAAATATGTCTTTAGCTGGAGCTAGACCTTTTTCTGGATATTCCATACCCATAATGTAAATGTATAAACCGTTATTAAGTTCAACCTTTTCTGCTACATAACCAAAATTACCTTCACTCTTAATTTGTTCATAGCCAGATTTATACTTATATAACTTTTCATCTAATTCTTCTTGTGAAATCATTTGTTTTTACTAGAAAAATAACATTTTGAACACAACCACATTTTCAACATCCAACTAAAATAATAGGCTTTATCCTTTTTGTTACATAACCCGCATTTTTTATCAAAATTATCCACGATTATCATTGTTATGTGCTATGGGGTAAGGAGGAGAAGGTGAGTATCCTAGGCCTTACCAGAGGTATGAAGGAAAATCTTATTTATCAAAAATTATTTATTTATGTATCTCTCGCTTTATTGTGTTGAGTTGAAAGAGCTATCTCACCCCATAAAACATAACAATATAATTATATCATGTCCTTTATGATAAAGACAATGTCTGATATAATAATATTAGGCAAATACGACTCTTTGGAAATATCTGGGGACATCGTAATCCTTCCCTCCTGAGACCTGATGTTACAAGTTTTTAATATTTAAAAATGACATTGTCTCTTGGTTCTAGGTAACAGAGACCCCTATTATGGGGTCTTTTGTTATAAAGAAAAAGCCGAGAGGGACACCCCATCGGCTATTTTCTTTTGTTTGGACTGCTATTTAACTATATCACCTTTCAAGTGTCATGCCAATTGGTATATACGATCCTTGAACTGGCTGTGATTTTAATACCTCGTGTTTATATATAATTACTAACGCTATAACTATACCTAATATTATGATTGCTGTTGATATGTATTTCATATTATGTTTATTTATTCCAACATTTTTAATGTTACAATATCAGAATATTTTATTAGTCCATTTCTATGCATACTCTTTGCTTTTTTACATAAATCGCATTTACAACCTTTTCTATACCTGCCCATGCTTCCATGTTTGTAATCTTCTATTGTCTTGGTTAATCCATCAAAAATCTTGTGACAACTTGTACATAATCCTTTGTAATCAGAAATATCTCTTATATATTTACCTGATATATTTGCCCACTGAATAGTCCAACGATTACCAAGATTCTTTTTCCCTTTAATACCACAATCTTCACACCTTTTAGGATTACCATATTTCTTAATAATCCCCTTATGTTTAGACCAGTAATCTGCTTCATCACCTTTCCATGAATGGTTGTTCTCTTGTATACCTTGAGCTTTAATCATATTTTTTATCCACCATTTAGGTAGTTTTTTACCTTTTAACCAATGTGTATTAAATTTATAATAACACTTCTGACAATATTTGACATTTGGTGATACTAATTTAGCACAAGACTTACAAGGTTTTTTAGCTTTTTGTGCCATTATTTTGGCTTGTTTTTTAGTATCTAAATTACAAGCCCACTTAATATATTTACCATCTTGATGAGTTATACACGTATTCTTATTTTGAATACATTGTGGTGTGAACATATAGATATATTACACCCAATATTCTTGATAGTCAATACCTACTATTTGTTCCAGCAATTAGAACTTGCCATCCAATCGACCGTACCTCTATTCTCATAAATCCAATAAGCCATTTTTTTGTTATCACTTTCCTTTGTAAGATCTAATCCCATCGAATAAGCCTTCTTTCCCCAGTATGTTTCGTTCACCATATAACGCCCAATATCCACAGACTTATTATCGTTTGCTTTAGTAAATACCTGCCCTGTATTTGAGTCAAAGTGTGAGGCTGAATCTTTTACTGCTGTACCATTTTTATTTCTTTTTCCACTTTCGCAGTCTGCTATTCTTTCCATAACTGGTGAGTCAGCCTTAACCTCCTTTACAACTTCACGATCTGCATACACCTTTACTGGCTCCACGGTTACTTGTCCAATATAGTGTGATGTAAGTAACGCTAACGCTATCACTGCTTGTATTCCTAATACTCTTATACCTCTAGCAAATCTATACTTAATTACTTCCCATTTCGTAGCGTGTGGATAGACATCTCTCAAATATACTCCATTGTAAAATACTTTTAATTTCTTCATTTTGTTTTGATTAAGTGAATAATCTAACCTCAATATAAGTATATCATATATATAATATATTACAAATCAATCTGTGGATAAACTATTTAGATTATATGGCTTAAAATATAGAGATTGTAACCTAGCCGATCATAACCTATACTGTATAAGCCCATTATTGGGCTACTATCACAGAAGTGGACGGAGAACGGCAGGTCGATACCGCCGTTTTTTGTTTAAAAATTATTAACCTTTCTTATAAAAACCTTACCTCGCTTACAAAATAAGCACTCTTTCATTGATTGCTTTGTTGGTACAAATTTCATTAAACATTTAGGGCATAATTCAGGTTCAATGTATTTAATCTTTATTTGTTTTTTGAGTAGAAAACCGTCTTCGTTCATAAATAAATTATATCAGAAAAGACTACCCCGTGGCAGTCTTTGCAGTGTCACCCTTGTGGATAAACACCTGATTGCGGAAGTATTCCTTCCGACAGTATTCACAGCAGAAGCCCGATAAGAATCTCGAGAATCCATTGTAGAACAAAGGATATAACGTCTGGCAGTGCTTACACTTGCAGTACAACCGAAGATACTCTTGTGGTGTCATGTTTCCTTTCTGCGAACGACAAACTCAAAGTCTGGGTCAAGCCAGCGTTGTGAGATTATCATTGCAATTGCGTACGGGTCGAGGTTAGAGAACAGATTGTGCCAGCTTTCGTGTTGTTTGATGTCCACGATGCTGATGTTCCTGTCCGTGTCATCTCCATTTCTGGAGCGAGGCCGTCGATGGTGCTTGTTGGATCCCCTCGGAATCTTCAAACGCCTTTTCCGACAGTTGATGAAACGGCGTAGCTTCTTCAAGCGTTTACGTTGGGAACGTGTCATGGTAGCTCCTTTCTCGTTATGAGAGTGCCAGTTCTGGTTGCTCGTCAACACCATAAGGCGGTTGGCCACTGGCGTTGTGATTGCTCTGCTCGTAGTCCTCCATGCAGTCCGTGGTACAGAAGGGCTCACCATCTGCGTTACGGACTGGCTCGATGTTCCACGAACACTTGCAGTTTGTGCATGTCATGTTATTTCCTTTTTGTTGATTATTATACCGAGAGGGAGAGCCAAGAGATTGAGACTAGCGTACGAAGTCGCCGCACTCTTGCTTTACATTCCAGAGGGATAGCATTAAATATTCTTATCTACCCATAACTTCGTTGTTATTGTGAGTTCACTATCGTAGACCCGCTACAGTCAAGCAAGTTAGCACACACTCTCCCCCTTTCGATATAATAATGTTGTCAATATCTACTTATAATTATAACACTTTTCAAGAAAAAGTTTTCCACAGTTTCACTTGCAAACTATTTCTGACAGGTAGATAATTACAGTGGTAGTAAGTTCTCAACAATAGAAAGGTATCAACATGAAAACACTACGGAGTCACATCGTGACTGCGAAAAGTGATTGGCATACCTCTCCTCGCCTCTGTGGCGGTCTGTTAGGTTCGCTCGTCACCCTCGTGGTCATCATCGCCACGATTGCTGTGGCACGAGGTGGTCTATGAAGATTATCCTCGGAACGAAGAAGTTCGCCCAACGTGCTATCGGACTCATCTGGGTCTTGGTCGCTATCTGGGTCATCATCTGTGGTATCTGGGTACTCGTCTGGGTTTGGAGGCTCGCTCAAATTCCTCCTCGTGAACTCCCTGACGAAGACCGTCAAGAACAAGTACAGCCAAATGAGGCTTAAACCTTTGGCTGACAACAAAGCACCCCTGCCGTTTGACAGGGGTTTTCTTTGTTTATGAAATCATTGACTTAGCGTGTTCATTAAATATCTTATTGGCAAGTTTTTTATCTCCATTTGCTTTTGCTATTTTATATTTTTCAAACATATCATCGTCCATGATATATGACATCATATAAGCCCAAGGGTCACTGTCGAAAAGACTCTTTTTGATTACCCCGCCACATATTGCACCACCTAAACACTTATATGATTGTTCTGTTTTAATTATCTCCTTTTTCATTTTATTTTATTCCCCTTACTATTAAGACTAATAATCCAGCAGCGATACAAAACAGTATAAATATTGATACAATCATTCCAATAAATCCAAACCAATCAGTCATTAAGACTATGAAAGCAGTACAGAGTAGTAGGTATATTGTATATGCTAAGTATTTCATATATTTTTTCTGTTATATTCTATAATATCCATATCAGAACACTGAATACTCTCTGATAAATGTTGATGTAATTCCTCTTTAGTTACATAATGTCCATCACATTCATTACACTTATAACAAGCATCTTTATCGTGGTGTGTAGTTCCTGATGGTAAGTCTTTAAACATTATAGTGTTTGAATTTGTTATTTTATAACCTTTGGGTACTGGTGTACTTAATGAAAATGGCATGTTATTTTAAGAAAAGTGACTTATAATAGTCTCTAAATACTGTAGTTGAATTGTCTAGCCTCATTCTATCAAACATATCAGTTGCAGTATTTGTTACAAGTTCTAGATCTGTAACACAAAAGCTTCTTTCAAATGATTCTATCTTTAGGGAGTCTTTTAGTGGAAAATATGCAATAGTAAATCTTACTGTGATTTTTTGTCCTTTTTCATCTCTCTCAATTTCTTCTCTTATTTTTATATCTTTCATATTTATTTCTTAATTAGAGTGATAACGTCTTTGATTGCCTTATTTCTTGACTGGTCTGCTACAAGCCCTCTATCTTCTGGCATTTCCCAAGTTGGGTCTTCACAGTCTATTTTTAACTTCTCTATCTCCCCCACCAACCCCTCCTTCTCCTCTTCTAGTATTTGAGCTATGAAGGATTTGATATTCCCAATTGCCTTACTGTGTAATGCAGGATGTCCACACATTACACACACATGGTCTTTGCCATCGCCGTAATGGTCTATAAGAAATTTGGCATTATCTGGCACATCACCAACTATTTCATCAAACCTCTCCTCTATATGTTTTGGTAAGTTCATGTTAGTTAATTATTGGCTTATTGTTATCTTTTATCTTTTGAATTATTGCCATTCCAGCATCTCCATACTTCATGTCCAAATGAATCATTAAACTATGCAACTCTTCTGGCGTTATAAAGTATCCATATCTTTCAGGAATTATAATTGTTTCAATATTTCCCATATTAAATTCCAATTTCATACCACTAAGCAAAGCCTGTATGTGTTCATTCTTTAATTTTATTGTTTGTGATATCTTCATACCTTTATTTTATTATTTAATTAAGCCTCATCTAATAATGGAATACAATTTATCCAATCCTGTGGTGTAAGTTTTAGTTCATCATTACTTCCTTTCCATGACATACTTTCTGCTACTGTCATCATCGTACTTGGTACACCAGAAAAGTTGCTCATTCCCGTACTAGGACATGTATACCACATAGCTTTAACGGGAGACTGAAATATATCTCCTTGTGGTAGTTCATATAGTTTGTAATATACTTTATTACCTTTTATGGTTTCTTTAATATATTCATCGACAACTTTAGCATTGACATGTTTTAAGAATTTTTCTCTTTCTTTGTCGCCAACAAATCTCATAGCTTGGTTTCTCTGGTCAACATCAACAATCTTTAATATATCCTCGAAAGACATTTCTTTGTTGGTAAGTTTCAGGAAGACATCTTCAGGAAATTCAATACCATTGATAAAGTAAAGTTTGTATCCATCTCTCCATGCTATAGCAGGTGAGTTGATTGAGTGTAGTCTACCTTCTGTATTCTTCTTAACATATTGTGGTCTTCTAGATACTATCGCTATATCTGAATAACAAGAAGAGAAAAATACCCCACTCTTTAGAAAATCTTTATAGATATTGAAATTCTTTTTAGTTTCTTCGTCGTAAAAATCAAATCCATAAAAATAATCATAGAATGAGAACCATCCGATATTTGTTAGATTTTGATAATTAAATCCAAACACATCTAGTTTTTCCTTCCTCACACTATTCTCCACACTATTCCTCACACTATTCCACACACTATTCCTCACACTATTCCACACACTATTCCACACACTATTCCACACACTATTCCACACACTA
>CAZWVD010000012.1:0-20867 GCA_964636855.1 uncultured Gammaproteobacteria bacterium
GACGGGAATGCGACCACGCCCATAGCAGCCTCAACACTTACCATGACGAGCCAATCTATAAGGCTTAACTTTGAACGTAAGACTGGGGGTGGATCGGCTGAGTTTCAATATTCGGAATCTACTAACGCAGGGACCACATCGTATCTGATTTGGAGTAACCAACTAACCGTACTCGATGAAATTACCGACCGATTTGATTACGGCACTCAGATTTCATCCGAAGATCCTACTACGAGTAGCAAGTATATTTTTAAAGTGCTTTATGATGGCTCTTATGCTTTGGACATCAGCATAGTCTATTCGCTTACCTTTGCTGGTTCACGTACCTATGACATAAAGTGGTATTACTCATATCTTTCTGCGGGGACACTGAACACAACACAGATAGGAAGTACTGACGCGGGGACGGCTTCATCCGTCACACAGGCCACACCAAAAACAGCATCGCCTACATTAAGCCTTTTAGCTGGTGACGAGATATACGTATATGCGGTGATGACGTTAAACTCCGCATCAGCGACAACGACATATTTTGCTGACTTTGATAACGACCCAACAGCAGGAGAAGATTTTAGATACACCGCCTTTAGTGTAGTGGCAGACACTACCTATGCGAATACCACCGCTAACCATTATCTCATAGGAAATGCGGCAAAGGCTATTCTTTCAAAGTTAACTGGTGTTTATCCAACACTTACGAGCGACTACCTCAATACGCCAGGATGTGGGGCTTATTACAGCATCACCAAGGGGTTATATGTTCGTGGGTATAGTACCACGGATAGACCGTTTTATATGTCCTTCGATGATTGGTGGAAGGGGGCTAATCCTATTTTGAATTTGGGCCTTGGTTATGTCAATGGGGCCGACGAGATCGAGATAGAGCAAAAGTCAGAGTTCTACGATCCCGTTCCAGTTCTGAATTTGGACTATGTAAACAAAATCGAAAGAAGCTGGGATACTGATCTCATATTTAAGACTATCGAGGTTGGGTATGAAAAATGGTCGGCAGAATCAGGATCTGGCGTAGACGATCCACAGACAAAGAGGACGTTCAGGACGCGATTTAAGACCGTAGGGACAGACATTAGATTGCTTTCAAAGTTCTACGCCGCTTCATTGGGGATAGAGCAGACGCGGCGTAATCGTGTGGAACAAGGCAAGGACTGGCGACTTGATGAGGACTTAATGATTATAGCCGTCAAGACATCGGACACTAATATCCCAGAGGTAAACGGCCAATTTACCACCGTTTCGGGCATTATCACTCCGGGTTATAGGTATAACCTACGCATTACCGCCACGCGGAATATGCTAAGGTGGAAAAACTTCTTACAGGGGTGCCTAAAGTGGTACGATAGCGGAGATGATAATATTTCATTCGCCTCTGGGGAGGGCAATTTCCTAAACGTGTTTACTACCCTTACCTCTACGGATTGCGAATATGACCTTTATGACGAGGGTGGTATTATCGGTCACCAAGTCGGTGAGGCGGCAGACTTCGACGCTGGGGCAGGTCACGAATTTTTATTTGTTCCGGTCGTCTACGAGTTTGAACACCCGTTAACATGGGATGAGTACAAAGCTATTCAGGCATACCGAAAGAAGGCGATAGGGGTAAGCCGTAGCGCATCGAATCACGTTTCATGTTTTATTATGAGTCTGGAATATCAAATTACAAAAGGAAAGGCTAAATTTACGGTATTATTGGGCCAATCCACGCCGATATGAGAATAACGCTTCTAGCTGTTCTACTTTTTTCTTGTGCTAGTAATGACATTGAACCATGCAAACGTATGCCACTAATATTAAGTGATTCACTCCCTGTCCAGTTTTGGGTAAACGGAGAGGAAACCTTCAATGAGAAGGAAGTATGCGGGATGGTAAAGCAGGATTGCTTCTGTCAGCCATTTAATTGCGACGATGAGATAGTTATACAGGTTGAAACAGGCGCGGAGATTGTTTTACAAATTATGGACTCTACTGAATCAGTAATAGAGGAAATAGAATTTTTAGAAGTTGCAGAGGGAGTAAGACAGGTGGAGTTTATATGGAATGAATTGGCAAGCCCCGCAATTTGCGACCAAAAGGTACATTTAAAGATACTTACAAAAGAAATAACAAACGGTAATTTTGCTTATGCTTTTGACGCGGCAACGGACTGGTATAATTTAGGTACTGGTGGAACTGATTGGACAAGAAATGCCGCCGGTTATGCCACAGTGACATCGTCTGGGGATTCAGATATTTTGAGTCAAAACTATACATTTGAAGCAGGACGGACTTACACATTAAATTTTGACTTAACCATAGATAACCCCACAAACTCTATTGAGTTTTATGTTTATTTATGGACGTTAGATCAATCTGGATTAGGATATTGGCTACCAAATAGTTCGGTGGGGCTTGTGGCCGTCCCTTATATAACATCAATCGTTAATGGGTCATATTCAATAACATTCACCGCCCCAACTGGATATGATTGGTATAGATTGAGTTTTGAAACGAACAATACATTAGCCCAATTAAGGGAGGTAAGAATAGACAATGTAGTTATCGTTCAGGAAGAACTAGCACAAAGTGACTGTATTGACGTGAAGACAGATCATGAATGTTCCGTTTTGATTGAATATCAGAACACTTCCGATTTTGATGGTATTAATTACACTAGCATTAGCCCCGACGCTGGGTTTAAACTTCGCATCCCGGCTATCTTCTTTGAGGAAGACAACCCACAAGAACAAGAAGATTTAGAACTTTCCAACGGGGTGATAGTAACCCTGCGCCAATCAATTGTTGAAAAGCGCAAACTGGAAACGGGCTTCATGCCCAATTACATGCACCGGAAACTGCAAAAAATCCTTATGCACGATTCGGTCTACATCGACGGGGACTACTGGAAAAAGCGCGATTCCTACGACACCTCACCCGTCAAAAAGTACAACCTTAAAACAGCTAGCGTTCTTTTGACAAAATATGACTCTGTTGAAAAGAATACGATTTAATGCATAACTTTGCCAATAGAATCCTTCCCGGATTACCCGATGCCATTCCCGGCATAAGTCCCAATTCTTAAAAATCATTTCAAATGAACATTTTTTGTGAACAAAATCAGTCGGACTATGTCCAGATGGATTGCGGGATCGACCAGGCGGGGATAGTGGCGGTCGGTTTCATTGACACTACAGTAACCACACCCACAAAGGTAAACCTCGAATCCGAGGGATGGTGGACCAACCTCCTTTCCCAATCACCGGCACAGCTTTACGTAGCCACCAAGACACGCGGAGAATATCCCGGAGGGGCACCCACAGAGGAAGACGGATTTGGTAAAGAATCCACACAAGTAACGGGCGCGGCCCATGAGGCTACTATCGAGTTTGAGGGTATCGACGACAACCGCCTATTTGTAGAGGGTATCAATTCCAAGAAGTGGAAAATGGCCTTTATCACCAACGGAGGGAAGGGTATCTACATCGACGCACCCGTAACTCCTTACGGTAAACTTTCGGTCCCCCGTGGAATTACCACGGCTGCCTTCTGGATGATGACCCTCAAATGGCAGTCTTTTGAAAACCCTGTAGTATTCGACGCCCCTGATAATATCTTCGACGAATAGGGGTTGCACTTTTTAAACCCCTTTCTATGATTGACGTCACAACCGTTGTCGATGGTGCATTTATAGAGTCCCTGAAAAAGATTATCAAGGATTCTGATAAAGACGATCTAAAGCATGAGAATTACAAAGAATGTAAGGACCACGCCGAAGAGATGTCATGGCACGTCTACGGCACAAAGCCTGAGCGACTATTACGGCGTACCCGCCCGCGCGAGGATCCGTCTATTACAACGTACCGGCTGGAGTCTTACGAACCCATCACGCAGTCTGTTTGTAAGAAAGCGTTATCAATAGTTCATAAGATTTTCGACCCTAACCTGTACTCAATCCGATTCGAGGAAAGCGCACAGGCTAAGGAACTTCAAGAATATACACTTGAAAACTATCCACACTTTAACTCTGTTGTAAATTATCTGTCTGACTTCATCCTTAAAAAGATGATTGCAGACCCTAACGCGGTCATTCTCATTCAGCCTTTCTTTTACGACGTGGCAGAGTCGGAGCGGGTGCGGCCTATTGCGACGTGTTACCATTCGCGCGACGTGTTCATGCGTGGCATGGATTACGTGTTACTGTTCGACAAATGCGTGGACTTAGAACGAGGTTGGAAGAGATGGTTTTTCACCTATGCAGATAAAGCGGGTGTTTACAAGTTCTACGTCGAGATGTCTGCTGATGGGAAAGATTACATTTTTACCACTATCGCATCGTATATACACAACTTCGACGAGTTGCCTGTATGGTCTTTGACTGGGGACTATTCAGATAGTAAGATAGGTTGTTATCAGTCGTATTTCTTTGCTGCTGTTCCTTTCTGGAATGAGGCTGTAAACGACCATTCAGACGTCACTGGGGCTTACAGAATGCATATGTGGCCCCAGAAATGGGAAGTAGCCGATGAGTGCGAATATGTCGAACGCGGAGAGGGTGCCAACTATCCTTGTCAGGGTGGGATGATTTTCGACGGGTCCACAAAACACAAATGTCCTTCCTGTAACGGGTCAGGGTATAAGAGTGCCAAGAGTCCTTATGAAAGCCATTTGGTTAACAGAGATAAGTTCATGACCGGGGATGGGAGCGCAAACATCCAGCCGCCTTTTGGTTATGTCACTGTTCCTGTCGAGGCCACAAAGATGCTCGAAGATAAGGCCGAAAGGAATCTACAGAAAGGATTGGAGGCTCTTTGCATGGACGTCGTGAACGAGATAGGATTGAACCAGTCAGGGAAAGCTAAGGAGATGGACCGGACCGAGTTGAACGACTTCTTAAAGCGCATATCCTCTGTCATGTACGATATTCACATGACGAATATTTACTACTTCTTTACAAAGTATATGTTTGGCGTTTCCAACCGTGAGAGTGTTGAGAATATCCAGCCGGAGATTTCCAAGCCTACCCAGTTTGACGTGTATTCGTCTACTGAGTTAACAGAACAGTTTGCTAAATCTAAGGAGGCTAAATTGAACCCTTCTTACTTAGCTGTTAAACAGGTAGAGATTCAGAATAAAGAGTTTTCCACCAACCCTCAACTTTTGGCGCGACTAAACCTGGAGATTTCCTTAGACCCATTGGCCGAAGTTTCCACGGATGAGATTTCCATGATGCTTGTTAATGGTACGATAGAAAAATGTACGGCTATCATTCACGACAATATCAGGATGTTTGTCGCTAGGGCTATTGAAGAAAACAATGGATTTGAGGAATTGGAGAGGATGAAGCAGTGGGAGATATTGGAAGAATACGCCGACGAAGTTGAGGAAGAGAACAAAGTAAAGATAGATGAGGCCATGATTGCGCCTATGGAAGAAGAAGAAAAAGTAAAAGACAATGAGCAAGAGTAACACAACCGAAAACGACACGCTAGACGCACTCCTTCGTGCGGTGGACCCCGCATGGAGATCGGGGGCGACCAGATATATAGCATTACACACTGCCGACCCGACGGACGCTGGGTCTGCGGTAACGAGTGAATCAGCATACGGGTCTTATGCCCGTGTGGCCGTCACGGCAGCGACGGGATTTACCGCTGCATCAGGTGGGTCCAGTTCAAATACTGGATTGATTCAATTTCCTGAATGTTCCTCCGGGTCGGAGACGATCACACATTGCTCTATTGTCACTACGGCATCGGGAGCGGGGCAGATTATCTACTCCGGTGCGCTGACGGCTTCACGTGCTATTAGTACGGGTATTCAGCCACAGTTTGCCATCGGTGCATTAGTGGTAACTGAGGACTGATGTACTCCTGTTCAAAATGTGGTCTGGGTGTTATCGTCTACGACGAGAAAGGGAGAATTTTGGAGAAACCAATCAAGGCGTGTAACTGTAATGTGCCTATCAAAACTGAAATGTCGGCTATAACACACGGGTACGGAGGTATTAAAATGTAATGGCAGGATTCAAAACCATAGGGGAGGTAGTAGACGCTGAATTGGGTGGGAATGTCAGGGATTATATCTGGCGCAAAACTCCCTCACAGGCTACGACTTTGGGTCTTTGGTTTGATATGTCCATGAGTCCGGGGATGCCACCGCCACAGTATTACATCGGGGCAATCACTACGGCCACGCAGTTGAAACAAAGTACAGACGGTGGATTTTATCACGGTCCGAACGTAACGACTTCGGAGAAGTTTCTAAGGAAGATAACTACCCATGCAAGTGCGGCCACTGCACTTCCGATGAATGTGATTCTTTGTGATTATCTCATGTTCTACCCTTTCATTGACGAGGGGTCAACGGATGAGCAGTTTATGACCAATGTAAACACCTTACCAAGATATACCGATGGCAAGGGGGTACAAGTCATGGCCATAACAACGAACGCGGGTACAGGTGGACAGCAGTTCTTTTTCAACTATACCAATTCAGACGGAGCAGCCGGAAGGATAAGCCAAACGGTTACACAGAATACGAGTACTGCCGTGGGTACGGTGATGGGGAGTAATTTAACAACACAGAACGCTTCAAATCCATTCATAGGATTACAGGCGGGAGATAGCGGAGTGCGTTCTATTGAGAGTGTGACAATGCTAGGGGTAGATACTGGATTGTTCGCCTTAGTTTTAGTGAAACCTTTAGTGCAAACGTGCTTCCGTGAAATAACTGTACCGTATGAAAAGGATTTTATGATACCTACCGGAGATATGCCTAGAATATATGATGACGCGTTTTTAGGATTTGTTGGTTTGCCTTTGGGGACATTAGCGGCAACGGTTTTACGCGGAGACTTAAAAGTGATTTGGAATTAAAATAAAATACTATGCCTGGATTTGCAAGTAACGATCAGATTATAGCCGCGCTTTCAGCCGGTCAAACGTGGAACGCTCCATTTGGAAAGAATATGCAACCTACTACGGTGTGTATTGCTAACGAATGGCATATGCTCGCTAGGGGTGCGGGTAATCCTGGTGCTGACGCCATTTTTGACGCTGGTGCTAACCTTACCTTTATTCCTGTAGAGGATGATACGGCTAGCGCGGGCACACTTCAACACGGTGGGGATGTTCAGTCTACATACTACAAGTATCTACTTTCGGGCCATGCCGTTACCGCTGCCGCTACGATGGCCCCCGGTACACTTGCACTTCTGGACGTCATTGGGTACTACCGTGTAACTACTGTTACAACGACATCAGCGCAAGCGACAACAAATACCATTTCGACCCGGACGGCTACATTTACAGCCGATGCCGGAACAGACATTTGCACCTATACATCTACGACTTCGATTCCATCAAACATACTGACCTGTACGCGGGTAAGATGCACGACTACAACAACGCTTCCGGCTGGGTTAGCTTTAGCCACGGACTACTACGTTATACGTGTTTCGGATACCACATTTAAACTGGCCACCTCATGCGCCAACGCATTACTGGGGACTGCTATAAACATCACCGACGCGGGAACGGGTACACATACCTTGAACTGGCTACTCCCTCGTTATACGAATGGTGCGGGAGTTAACGCTATTATGTTTAACCCTGCATCCACAGCATTAGGAGCGGCCACGCCTAACCTTTCGCTAGGTTATACCAACTCAGCACAGACCACGACAAGGGCCACACCTACCGTCCTTCCTATTGGTAAGACAGCTTGCCCTAACTCCCAGATACTTTACACTGGAGCCACGGGTACGGGTAAATACAATTACATGATGCCCTTACAGGCCGGGGATGCTGGCATTGCTGAAATCAACACTATCCAGAACAGTACTTCGTATATATCTGGTACTTACACTGTGGCACTTGTAAAAGAACTTGCAAGGTTCCCTATCTCTACTTTGGGTTTAGCTTCGGAAAGGAACTTCTTATTTGAATACCCTTCGATGCCTAGAATCTACGACGGGGCGGCTTTGTATTTCGCGTGGGGCAGTGGGGCGGCTACGCCCGTATCGAGTGCTATTTCAGGTCAGATAAACTTCGTATGGGGTTAATTGCCAACTATTCATATATTAATCAGATATGCGGCCACAACCATAGCGGCATCACGAATCCACTGAAGTGGATTCGTCCACACGTCATGCGCGGGTACTTCACCTATGCAGATGAAGGTCCTAATGATGAGCAGATAAGACGCGACTCTTTTCCTACTGGAACCAATCCACCGTACTCATTGGTGATGGGCGATAGGGGGTCGCTATTGGTATCCTCGAATACAACAAATGGTGACGGTGAAATTACCCCTGGACTAGCTATGGGACGGGCAATAGCTGCCGATCTTGAAGGCACAGGGACAATATCAGCCGCTAACTTATCATTGATTATCCAGTTGGCTTGCTCTGACCTTATCGGGACAGGAGCGTTAACGGCTTCGATGTCTGGACTTGTTCAAATGGCATCAACGATGGCCGGTACGGGCCAGTTAACAGCGGCCTTGCAGTTACTTGCCTTCGTTGTTTCTAATATGTCAGGTACGGGGGCGATCACAGCCACGCTAAGGGGTACGGCTTCGCTGGAAGCAGACATTACACCTTTTACAACCCTTAGTCCTGAGAACCTTGCGGCTTCCGTTTGGAACTCACTTGCGGCGAGTTTTAACTCAGTAGGTACGATGGGTGAGAAGATGAACGACGCAGGAAGTGCGGCGAATCCTTGGACGGAAGTGATCGAAAGCGGTTACACGGCGGCTGAAATACTCCGTATCTTGGCGGCGGTAGCTGCTGGGAAATCAAGCGGTCAGCCTACTAATCCGGTATTCAGAGATTTGGGAGATACCAAAGACAGGGTATCCGGTACGGTTGATAGCAGTGGCAACAGGACAAGCGTGACAGTAGATGAAACATAGATGTGGTTTAATGAATGGTTTGGCACATGGCATGGGCAATGGTACGGGGATGAGCAGGAATCTGAACCTCCGAGTATTGTCTGTGATTTCGTTGTCAACTATGTAGACGCTGAAATACTTGTTTTCGGATATTACGATGTTGAAGATGCTTTCATTAGACCGTCGGTAGAGGTATCCGGTGAAATTTTTGTACCTGATTACATAATAGATTCAATAGTGGCCATAACTTGTCCAAATAACGTACAGGAAACAACCGTTAAGCAGACGGCTAATAATGTATCTGAAACCGTTGTTAGATCAACTGTAAATACGTCGGTAACGACAAAATCCAGGGCCGCGACAAATACCGTAACGGTGGTAAAAAATGACTGCGGATAAACTTTCAGCCAAGGTTGACTCTATCATTGAATCCTTTGAAACCCGCTTCGCTAAGCAGGTAGACAAGACGCAGGGGGCTATCTTTGACCAAATCCAGATCCTGTTAAACCGGCTCGAACTCAATACGGACGGAACGATAAAACAGAACCAAGCCAATAGGAAGATTCTAGCTAAAGCGGATCAAGCCCTAGAAGGGGCTTTAAAACAATCCGGTTATTACGCAGCCCTAGATAGTACCGCTACGTCGATAGGGTCACTGACGGGGGCTAATGCAGCCTATTTCAAGACTTTAGTGGATGGGTTCTCACCTAATGCTCAATACATCAAAAACCTTCAAAAGCAGACCATCACCCAATTAGAAGGGATGTTGGCTAATGATGGTTTAGAAGCCGCCATTAAGGCTCCTATACGGAATATCCTTAATCAGAATATTAACACAGGGGCGAGTTATAACGACCTTTTAAAGCAGTTGCGGACGTTTATAGTGGGTAGTCCTGAACTGGACGGGAAGCTAAAAGCCTATTCAGGGCAGATTGTGACCGATTCCCTGTTTAACTTTTCGCGAGGATTTCAGGAGGCCGTCAGCCAGAATGCCGGACTAAATTGGGTTCAGTATGTAGGTGGGGTAATTGACACTACAAGGCCATTTTGTGCCGCCAGAGTAGGTAAATACTACACCAAGAAACAGGTAGAGGACTGGGCGCGGCTTAATTGGGCCGGTAAGCATCAGGGCACAACGTCAAGCAGTATATTCATCTATGCCGGGGGATATAGGTGCCGCCATCAGATAATCTACGTTAGCGAATTAGCCGTTCCCAAGGAATCAAAGGGGTAAATTTGCCATTTAAGGGCATTTTTGTATATTTGCGTAAGCGAGTAAACGATTACTAAACCCTTTTTATCTATGGCAAATGAACTAGTCCGGGTTGAATTAATAGCCAACCCAGCAGTTACCAGAACGATGACAATAGCATCGTACAGGAACAACGCAAACAAATGGCGCATATCTGGCGCGGAACAGGTGGCAATACCACAGCCACAAAAAAAAAGTGCAGAACCTGCGGCGGCGGTTGAAACCTTCGTAGACCCCACAGAATCAGTAACTACTGAAACCTTTACCGAACCCACCGGCTTAGTCGATGGACTCAGGGCACAGTACAAAGCCCAAACCGGTACGGACGCTGACAAAAGATGGGGCATCAAAAAACTTTCCGAAGAAATTAAAAACCACGCACAATGAAATTAAACGAATGGCTATTACCTATCGTCTCCCAAATCTTTGAAAAGAAGGACGACGCCGAACTCTTTGTATCTGCATCAGCATTAAAGGACATCGAAGTTCCTGATGACGTTGCGGCTAAATTCAATCAGAAGTTTTTGACCCGTGAACGCGCATTCACAGACGAGGACATCGTTAAAAAGTTCAACATAGACGCCCGTGGAAGGGTTTTTGACTCTGTGGACTTGAAAATCAAGAAGTTCATCACCAAACTATCAGCCGAAGATCAGGCTGCTATCAGTTCAGAACCAAATACGCTCTTGAAACTCGAACTGTTGGACAAAGCCCTGGATAATCTGGGCAAGAATGAAGACGTGAAGAAGATCAACGAGAACTGGCGCAAGCGTGAAGAGGAACTCCATGAAAAAATAAAGTCCCTCGAAGATGGTGTAAAACAAAAAGATAGTAACTTTGCAAAGCAAGTAAAGGACATCCAGATAGATTACGCTTTGAAAAATAAGCTCTATGGATTCCAGCTCGCCACTGAATTTGACACTGAGGAACATAAAAACTTCCTAGCTGAAAGTACAATCAACTCACTGAAAAAAAACTATTTGGTTGAGTTGGATGAAAAAGACCCATCGATCTTGCATCTACGCAAAAACGTAGACGGGCAGATAACAGAAGTATTTGAGGGCAATACGAAAGTAACCCTAGAAGATCACCTCAAGAAAAAGTACGAGCCTTACCTCAAAAAGAGCAACGGCACAGGTGATAAAACTACTCCCCCTGCTTCTAAGGTTCCTGCCTCTGCACCTACCGATCGACCAATAACACTTCGGGAAAAAATGCTAGCAGCAACGCCACAGTAGGGGTTAAATAACCTCAAAAAATGGCATCTCCTTATGTAGACCTCGCCGGTGCTTGTGCGCAGATTACGCGCCAACTGTCGGACATCACCAAACAAAACACCCCTTTCGGGCTTTCCCGTAGGACCGGTGCGCTTGATTTGGTTCTCTCTCCGGATAACGGATCAATCAAACTTGACCTTACCAATACCCAAATGGGTAAGAAGTACGTCAAGACCAAACTGCACTACAAGACCCGCACCAAGTCATGCGAATGGCTGACGGATGCAAACGTTCCTAGTGTGTGCGATCAGGGTGCTGAACCAGAAGAAAACAGTGTAACCGTTAACATTAACAAACACTTTTCTTCGCCCCTGCGCTCGTTCTCTAACGCAAACATGGTCAATATCTGTCAGGACACTCAGTCTTTCGTGAATGAGTTTCTTTTGAACGATATGCGCGCCGGTCGTGAGAAAATCGACGAATATGTACTTTCTCAGATCGACTCCAACGTGGGACGCATCACGCACCAGGATCAAAGTGCTGATACCCCTCCCGGTGGTCACAAGGTTAAGCGTATTCTTGGAACTGATTCCACTACTGGCACTCAGGTTCCTTTGTTCGCTAACTACGCTGACATCCTTTTGGACTATCAGTACAACCAGTTCAACGGTGTGCCGATGCTTTTGGGTGACGGTTACCTCCAGAAGTTCTTCATGTTGTCGAAGTTTTCATGTTGCAACGCGGACGGCGTAGCCTATGATTCTGCCATCGCAGAAGCTGGTGCCGCTTTCTATCTGGACCCTGTGGCTTCTACTTACTTCGGAGCTAACTCCTTTGTAATGGTGGCCCCTAATACGGTTCATTTGATGTGGTTCAACGAAAACCAGAACATCAACATTGACACTCCGCTCCGTAGGCAGATCGTCGTAAACGATCCTATCTATCCTTCTTTGAAGTGGGATCTCGATTTCGAGTACACTTGCGACAAAGTATGGACTTATAAGATCAGCGCATGGGCAGATACGTTCTTTGCCATCCAGTCTGATGCCTTTGGCACTGACAACTCCCCTCAGACAGCGTGTGAGGATCAGTTGGCCGGTGTTAATGGTTTGTTCGGCTATACGGCAACTAACGCCTGATGAGTTTTAGCGGCTACATAACCGCTTCAACAGATACACCCTCCAAGTCCGACCTTTACTTTACGGACTTGGCGGGTTGTACTGTTTCTTTGCTCGATGATTTAACCAAAGAAGACCACGCGGATAGTACAGAGTGTTTCGACTATCTCTATAAGACCGCACAGCGAAACCTGCGCATAGATATGCAGAGGGCGTTGGCATCCAGGTTCCACATCGACAAGAAACTTATTACCCGTGAGACTTCCGAGTTCAAAGAAGACTACAATTCAGCTTCGGGATATGCCGGAGTGAAGATTTCAGTACCCCTTCCGAAGTATGGAAGGATTCAGATTCTTTCCGTCTCTTTAGTTTCTGCTTCTGTAGGGAGTGCCACCGTTACGATTTTTAAAGAAGATTCAACGGGGGATACTTTAGGGACGGTTTCAGGTACTCTGGCGGCAGGAAAGAACATCCTGGAGGTTTATGAGGACTTTGAGGAAGAGGAAATATTTATAGGCTATGATGCCTCGACTCTTTCGCTCAAACAGACTCAAAACCTTTATTATGATTCTGACAGTCTAGCTAGTGACAAGTCATGTGAATTTGATTGTGTTGGTGGGTTGGGTACGGTTCAGCAGGTGAACGGTGGAGGACTCAATGTGAAATTCATCCTCTACTGTTCTATTGAAAAGTTCATTCTTGAAAACCTTCCATTGTTCCAATTCGCCCTACTGTATCGGTTGGGCGTGGACACGATGAAGGAACGTCTAACGACTCAAAGGGTGAATATGACCACTGTACTTACAGAGGAAAGAGCCAAAGAACTTTTGGGCGTTCACAATGAGGATTACAAATCAGCACTTGAAGCGGCGACCATGTCCATCAAAATGACAGAGGACCCGATTTGCTTTATGTGCAAAAAGACAGTTTCATCTAAAACTAATCTCCCATGAAAAAAGGAAAATGTAAAGGCTGCCGAGGCGGTAAATAATGGTCACAGGATACGATGTTTTGATAGCGGATATTAATAGCGTCATCCAGAATGAACGCGTGTTGATTGCTGCCGTCAATTCGGTATTCGCGGCCCAACGGGAAAGGATTTTCAAGGATGGGAACGCCACCAATGGGTCTAAAATCGGGCAGTATTCAACCAAGCCGATTTCGATTTCCAAAAAGCGGCAGGCCAGGCAAACCGGGAAGTCGTATTTCTCAGGTGGATACCGGGAATACAAAAGCCTGACGGGGAAGGAAACGTCCTTCGTGAATCTGCAAGACACCGGGCAAATGATGATGGACCTGGGCACGACGGTAATCGGACGCGGGGAAGTAGGGATAGGATTTTCAAACCAGTTCAATGCCGACAAAAGCCATTGGGCCGAGGAAAAATACAGGAAAGAGATTTTCTTCACTTCGGACAGCGAGGATAATCTATTCGACAGAGTTATTCAATTTGAATTAGACAGACAGTTATGATTATTGTTCAAAATGGCGACACGCTGACATCCACCGCAAACGAGGATGAAGTTATGTTTGCTGAACCTGACGAAGAAGGCAACCTTAAACCATTGGGGCGCACTACAATCGGATTTGAGTTGCTCACCGGAAGCATACAAATGCGGCCAGGGAAAGCAATTGACAGTACATCAACCACGAAATCAACGGCTAATATGAAATGGTTTCACACCGTTGGTTCGCAGGATCAGGAAGGCGGATTTTCCAATTTGCGTGTTAAGGGTGTGGCTACTGTGACCGTTTGCTGGTGACCGACCTGATCGACTATATCGACAATTCGATCAAGAACTGCGTGACCGAAACAAAGCAGTTTGGGCTTTGCCATTTGCTGCAGGGTGATAACGAAACATTCCCGGCCACGATCGAAGCCAACGCTAAAAAGGCGGTCCCCGATGACCGGTTTTTGATCGTGACCTATCACCGGCTTTTGAATGGCAGTATTGACCCGCGCGAAGATTTGTCTTTTGGTACACGAATCACCGGACAGAATAACCAGCGCGTGCGCATGGTGGTATTTGTGCGCCTGGATCAGGAAGAAACCAAGATCGACGACATCATCAACGCCATGCCGGATAACTTCGAAGTCACCGACTACCAATTTGCCAACGTATCGCGCAATATTTCACTGGTCCGCGATCGCGACGCCGTCTGGACTGCGGAATTTTCGCAAGCCCACAAAGACAAGTATCAAAAGAAATGGAATGTGTATGCCGTAGAATACGACCTTCAATATATCAAGTGTAATGTCTGCGTTTAAAACATATAAGGGCGACCGTTTGGATCTTGACCACTACAGGGCTAAGACTATAAACGATTTTGAAATCCTTGTTTACGAGGATGACGGAACGGATAAAGACTTGTCTGTTTATGACGACATCAAGATAGAGGTATTCGAGAAAATTCACGGTACTCAGGTGCTTTCCTTTGACTTCCAGAGTGGCGTATCGACAGACTCACCGGCTGGAAATTCAATCTATTGGTATGCTACTTACTCACAGACGAACATCAGACCGAAATTCTACTGGCATGAGTGCTGGGGGAGTATAGGGTCTGGGGTTAAAAGGGAATTGATTTTTCAGGGCGTAAGTACGGTAATATGACAAAGGTAAGAGTAAGAGGTCAGGTTGCCCCGCCATCGCAGGAATCACTCGATGCCGCCACCCAAGCCCAAGTAAACGCCGGAACCGCTACGGGGGTTTATGTCGATCCTGCTAAACTTCAAGATAAGGACGATGATGCAGTTGCTTTAACAGACGGAGCGACTATAGACATCACGGGCCCAAAGCATACTTTGAGTACGGCATTAGGCAGGACATTTACTATCTCTCATGCGGGAGATCATGGCACTATCGACATCCTGCTATCTGCCACCTCTGCCACCTTCACATTCCCGGCAACTGCGCTTTGTGTCTATGCGGGTTCAGGGAGTGGTGACAACACATTAATCGTAACCGGAGTTACGTCAGGCGATCACATAATGGTAGGATGGATCAAACAAGGTTCTTACTACCGTGTAACAGGCGTAAACTTTAGACAATGAACAAGAAAGTTATTTTTGATTGGTGGGCTAATAGTGGTTCATCTTATTCGTCCCAATATCAGGCCGTACTTACCTATGCCACAGCTCAGGGGTATGAATTACCTACGCCACAAGACAAGGCAAATGAAGATGCCTTTGTAAGACTTTTGGTATCTTCTGGGATATGGGCTTTATCCGATCAAATCCTTAATCTATCGGCTGCCGGTGATCGCTCTTTTGCTTTAATAAACATCAAAAATCCAGGTACTTACAATGCCACCCTTTCCGCAACTGCTCCGACATGGTTAAAGGGGATTGGTTTCTTTGGAAACGGGACGAGTAGCTACATTGATACAAATTTTGCCCCCTCAAACGGCGTTAATCTAACACAAGATAGTGCCGGTTGCTTTATTACAATCACCGATAGCCTTGCCGGTAGTGCTACAGCAGTTGATTTCGGGGCGGCTGATTCCTCAACAGCAAAAGCTATTCTATCTTCTATTAGAGTAAATACCAACGTAAATAGTTTTAGGGTAACGTCAGATACAACAGTATCCATTGCCAACACTGACGCACTTGGTAACTATGGATTTTCAAGGTCTGGATCTACGGTAACGAAATATTACAAAGCGGGGGTTCAGGTTGGGGCCACATCAAATGCGGCATCAACGGGTAGAACTACACGAAACATTTATTTAGGTGCGTATAATAACAACGGTACGGCGGCAGGATTTTCAGCCAGAAGGATAGGATTTTGGTTAGCTGGAGCGGCGATAGATACGGTAATTTCATTGCTGGAAACATATATTACCAATTACCTTGCGGATGCTGATGTTATTACGTCTCCATCATTCGCAGACAAAACATCTTCCGCAAATTATCTCACCTCAATCGGTGGCCTTTCTGCTTCATTTACTTACGGTCAACCGTCTCAGGATATAGTTGTATCAGGCACTAGTGGCCAGTGGTTTGGGGGCGCATTGGCAAGCAATGGTATTATTTATTGCTCACCCGGTTCCTCTACCGTTGGGATGAAGATAAACACATCAACGAAGGCTGCAACTACTTTCGGAACATTCTCGGCTGGGAATTTTAAATACGGCGGCTCTGTATTTGCAAATGGTGCAATTTACTTCATACCAGCAACAGCCAATACGGTTGCTAAAGTAAATATTTCAGATGACTCTATTACATGGCTGGATTCAACTGGCGTAGTTGGAGGAGATACAAGTGGAGATTTGGGTGCAACTACTCAAAAATGGTATGGCGGTTATCGCGGTGTAGATGGTCGGATTTACTGCATACCATATAACGCTACTAGTGTTTTGGTAATTGACCCCTCAACGGACGCAATCACGTTTATTGACACAACCGGAGTAATAGGATCTCCATCGGGTAATCTTACTGGTTCTGGTAAGTGGGATGCCGGTGGGCAGGTTGGTAATTTTATCTATGGTGCTGTTTCAGATGCTACGGATATAATTAAGATCAATTCATCGGCAGGAACTTGTTCACGATTAGGATCATTCCCGGCGGGTACTGCTAAGTGGGTATTCTGTGTTCTTGCTCCAAATGGATATTTGTATATGATGCCTTACTACGATCAAAGGATCATAAAATACAATCCAGCGGATGATACTTTTGCTTATCTAGCGGCCACAATAGGATCGACAGATACAAATCAAAAGACGGGTGGAGCAACACTTCTGCCAAATGGTAAAATATTGATTGTCTCAGGTGTGTCCACGTATACCACTCACTATATACTAGACCCATCAAATGACTCATTGAGTTCATTTACAAGGATAACGACACAAATTACCAATGGGGCTATTCTTGCCTCTGATGGTTCGGTCTACTCTCCTCCGGGTGGAGGCACAAGCGTTATGAGATTCTGGTTCCCAAGAAAAACCATTTCACTGCCGGATAATTTCACTGACAATAACTACCGCAGTAACTACTAGTTCAACACGAGATAAATCCGATCCAATGAATAAATTATGGAAGATTCTGAACTTTTAGCAAGACTAGACGAACGGGCTAAAAACATCGCCGATAAGGTAGATGCTATCCTTACGCAGACGACATTAACCAATGGGCGGGTAACGGCTTTAGAGGGTCAGGTGTCAGAGATTAAAACATGGCGTGAAGTTCTTAGGGGGCAGTGGAGGGTAGTTGTTTTCCTGTCCAGTTGTGCGGGGGTGGGTATAGGGTTTTTGATTAAGCATTGGATAGGATGAACCTGATAGTCCAACGATATAAAAGCACTCCTAACGCTACCCTTGGTAAACTTCTCATTGATGGCGTCTTTGAATGCTATACTTTAGAAGATGAATTTAGGGCCGTTAAAGTTCGGGGTGAAACGAGGATTCCGGCAGGAACTTATAAACTAGCTTTGAGGACTGAGGGCACTACCCATTTCCAATATGCCAAACGGTTCCCAGAATTTCACAAAGGGATGCTACACGTCCTGAACGTACCTGGATTCCAATGGATCTTAATTCACATCGGGAACACGGAGAAAGATACTGAGGGTTGTTTGTTGGTCGGGGCTGATCGGGATGAAGAGAAAATGACCATCGGGCGGTCTACTGTGGCCTATCGTAAGATGTACCCCAAAGTATTGAAAGCGTTGGAGGCTGGGGACGTTTACATCACATACCAGTAAATTGTTATAAACCACAAATAATGAGCTTCATTACAAAGATATTCGGGGGCGGTGCTGAGAAGGTCATAGGGGCCGTAGGAGGCGTTCTGGACAATCTAATCACCTCCAAGGAGGAGAAGGCCCAAATTCAGCTAGAGATCACCAAAGAGATTAATAGAGCGTTTGAGGCCATACAGGCAGACGCTACCAAGCAATTTGAACTAGAAGTCAAAGACCGTGAATCCGCAAGGACAAGGGAGGCCGATTTCGTGAAGGCTACGGGGCATATTGACTGGATGCAAATGGCGGTCGGTATTCTTGTTATGGGGTCGTTTATGACCACCGTATGGTTCGTAGCCACCCAACCCCTACCGGAAGGCTCTGAACACCTCCTAATCAACGCTATGGGCATCCTAGAAGGAATGGTGCTGGCGGTCGTTGGGTACTACTACGGGTCTAGTGCCGGAAGTAGGATTAAAGACCAAATGAGGAAATAGCGTTACCCTCTTCGGGTATATTATCGGCGTATTCTCTAAAAGCCTGATCTACTGTCTCAGGGGCAAAGGTTATCCCTATCATCAGGGTTTTAAGGGCATCAATCCACTCATCGGGAGTGGTGTCCACGTGGTCAAATTCGACCGTTATCTTCCGTCCGTGTGCTTCTATTGTTAATGATGTTTTCATTCCTTTATCGTGGTCATTTTCCTATACTCATCTAAAGTCCTGTGAACGGTGGTAACCATCCAGTCCAATAGATAACATTCGGGTTCGTCATTGCTTACCGAAAGCCGTATGCCCCTGTACGAGAAAACGATATTTACAGCGTGTTTGCATTCATGGGCTATTTCCCCAGGCGTTGCATTGGGCTTTATAAATATCATTACCCTGTGTTTCTGCTTTTCGTCCAGACCTGAGTACATATAGGAAACGTAGCCCCTTTGGTCTTTCATGTGAATATTCTCAAAGGTAATATCTTCCACTTTGTCGATGGCGTGTTTTATTGATGGGCTTATTATCACCCATAATTTACCGCCGTAGGTAGGAATCTTAACCTTTTTTATCCGCACGTTTCTTATATTCAATGGTTACATAAGTACCTTCAACGATCTTCATTTTCTTTGATGATTGCTTGCAACAAAACAAGGTAGTTAATCAAGTCTTTTATCCTTTCGCTGATCGGCTCGCTTTCACTTTTACCTCCTGTCTTGATATAGTTCGTAATGGCCTGATAGTGCTTATTCATGAATATCCAGCAGACCTTTTCAGGCGGGATGTCTAAGGATGCCCCACCTTCTTTGAAGTTAGCTAGGGCATCGGCTGACCCCTTGGTATAGTCCTCTCCTTTTGATTTGGCTATCGCTTTGGCTTGTTCAAAAGTAAGGCTCATCAGGTCGTAAAAATCTTTATTGGTCATTTGAATTTGGTTATAATCCAGTGCTTTATCGTGTAGAGGTTATTGAAGAAACGCCTAATCACATATCCCCTAATGATGCTAATGATGGTGAATAAGATTGTCGATGCGCTTGCTTGGGTGAATGACATTTCAATCCCGCATAAATAGTTAACCATCGGAAGTACGGCCATAGTGATGAAGAACCCGACAAAGGTATTCACCAAAGCCTCCACTAAACTAGCTAGTCTCGATTGCTCCATCAGTAAAGGATATTTTCAAACTCTACCTTTCCGTCATTGTTCACCGTAGCCTCTCCCCATCCGTTATCCCATCCGGCATATGGATTATAACTGGCCGACTTCCGACACATACAGGCAACTATCCACCCCTGCCCAAACTCACCCGTCTTGCTCTTCCGGCTTATCGCCTCATCGGCCCTGTGACAGTGTGCCCCAACGATCTTAACAGAATACGAATGTTTGAAGGTCTGCCACTTGTCCAGAAGTCCAGAAGCAGGGAACTTACCCATCCCAAATCCAGGGAACTCATGAGCATGGACAAAATCACAATCACCGTACTGAACGTATTTCAGGTTATGGATGTGATGTACTTTCAATTCCCCTAAACGAAGAAGGGTCTGTAAATCCAAACCCCTCAATCTAAATATCTCCCTTGCGTTGGTTAAAAGGTAACGCTCCAGCCAAAAATCGTGGTTACCTTCCTTAAAATACACATGGTCAAACTCCTGCGTTAAGCCCTTTAGGATCTGATGGCAAAGCTCCAGTTCCTTGTCATAGTCGATCATGTTATGGGTTTTCAGGTGACGGGATAAAGCCTCTGAATCCATTAGGTCACCGTTGAAAAATACTGCGGTCTTATCCTTTGTTCTCCGGAGGAAGGAAATCATCACTTTCGGGTCTAGGTATTGCCCGTGAGTGTCATTGATTACGCTAAGTTTCTTTATGCTCGTTGGGATTACAAAGGGCTCATCAAATGGCCTTGCCTCTGTGTTAAGGTTTTCTCCTGCCCACTTGTCGAAGTCTTGGAAAAAGAACCTTAGCTTTTCTGGGTCTTTCACTTCTACCCTGTGCTTGTCTCCGCAGGAACCAAGAACAACCCTAACCGAAGACCTTGCGTCATCAATAGTCTTCCAATCATTGGGGTAAAGCCTTACAAGCTCACGGGCTAAATCTCTTTTTTCCCATCTTTTGCCTAGGGCGTTCAGTGGCCTTTCGGTTAGGAACTTCCTAACTATTTTTGCGTTGTCCCTTTTGCCGTTTTTGCTCATCTTGTTTTAGCTATGTAAACACCTAAAGAACCGCC
>CAZWVD010000013.1:0-19968 GCA_964636855.1 uncultured Gammaproteobacteria bacterium
TGAATCATCAAAGGGGCCGATCTTTTGACTACGCTCCTGATTATTGCAAGGAGCGTATAGCGTATTAAGGGTGTGGTATTGGTAAACTTGGTGGATATTTAAATTCCAACACTACCATTGGAATAAAAATCCACTTTAGAAAAGAAAATAATCCCCCGCAAAACAGCGAAAAAAAGATTATATCTCCATATGAAATACTGATATCCCACAACAACCCGCTGATTATTATACCAGCTATTATAGAAATTATTGCGGTATAGATTATTCCCACAACCGAAAATTTGTTAAAAAACATGAGAATTGATCCCAAAGCCAATCCAACTGAACCCAAAACTAGAGTGGTCGGATATAACCCGGGTTCGAATCCGCTAACTGTATCTAACCATATGATCATGGCGGGCATTGCCACACTCGTAGCGACAATACTCTTCCAAGACCATTTATCGGCCACCGTAAGGAAATAAAAAATTCCCACGAAACCGACTGTAAAAAATACCGGTAGGGTGTCTGAGTTGTTTCTAAGATTATATAATCCGTCCCAACTCATAAACAATCCCAAACAAAGGGTTACAATCATCAAGGCAATGAATACCTTGAAAAGATTATTATTGATATTTTCCATTTTTCCTCCTTGGAAATTTTACTCAGATGGTTTTTATTACCAATTTATGGCACCTTTCTGAGGTTATTGTCAATAAATATATATTAGCATATATAGAAGATTTTGTCAATAGCAACCCCCGCACCGACCTCGCAGGTTGGCAACCTCGCAGGTCGATTTTTAAGTTGACAATCAAAGATACGGGGTTATACTAAATTTAGGCCGCATATTTTGTGGTCTTTTATTTTATAAACTAAAGAAAAGCGATGCCCAACAAACCCAGGGACATATTCCCAAATCACCTATATCATATATATAATAGGGCCGTTGAAAAAAGGACAATATTCTACACAGAAAAAGACTATAACAAATTTCTAGAAAGAATATTTTATTATAGCCATGAAACAAATGTAAAGATTCTATCATACGCTATATTACCAAATCATTTTCATTTATTGCTTGAGGAACCGACCTCGCAGGTCGAACGACCTGCGAGGTCGGATACAGCTATTTCAAAATTCATGTCTTTACTACTTAACTCTTATACTAAATACTTTAATAGCAACAAAGATCATTCTGGTAGAATATTCCAAGGCCCATATAAATCCAAACTAATCAAAAATAATTCCTATTTAGAAACAATATTGGCCTATATTAATTTAAACCCAATAAAACACAAAATAGTTAAGAAAATAGATGATTGGTATTACACATCTCATTGTGAGTTATTAGAAAGAATGGATAAAAACAAAAAAATCATCTCAAAAAATGACTTTTTAAATACCGAAGACTACGAACAAATTATAAAGTTTAACTTAGAAAATATTAAAAAAATAAATTTGGAGTTTGACTAGTTTCGACCTTCGAGGTCGCCTACCTCGAAGGTCGACTTTGTCTTCTCTACCATTTTTTCCCAACTATATCCCCCAAGCAACTGTTTTGAGCTTATTCTTAAACGATTTCTTAGGCCCTGATCATTTAAAATAATTTCTAATTTATCTACAAAATCTTCTTCATCTTTAGGATCAAAATATATTGCACAATCTCTCAGTATTTCTGGGAGACAAGAATAATTACTTGACAACACTACCGCATTATTTTGCATTGCCTCAAGTGGTGGCAAACCAAATCCCTCACAAAATGATGGAAATACATATACCCCACATTTTTGATACAAATATGATAAGTCCTCATCACTAACATATCCAGCGAAAATAATATTTGATATATTATTATCAAAAACATATTGTTTTAATCTTTTATAAAAATAATCTTCACGGCCCACTAAAATAAGGCTTAAATCTTTGTCATGATATTTACTAAATGCACGAATCAAAAATTCTAGATTCTTATGTGGATAAGCGTTCCCGACATAAAGTAAAAATTTATTTTCTATGTTTAACTTTTCTAAAATATTTGAAGAATTGTTTTCAATATTTGCCAACTTGTCGGAAACGCCTTCATAAGCTACAACTATCTTTGACTTTTCAACTTTAAAAAATTTAATAATATCATTTTTTGTATACTCTGAAATGGTGATAATCTTTTTTGACATTTTTACAGCACAATAAATAATAATTCTATACAAAATATTTTTGAAGAAATATTTCAGAGGTGACAGAGTTGTAGCTCTTTGACTTGGATATTTTGTAAGAATAAGATCATGAATTGTTACGATAAATGAAAATTTGTGAAATATTGGAATATTAAAATGTGGAAAATGGACAAGGTCTGGATTTATTTTGTTTAAAACTTTTGGAATTTCAAATTGCTCTTTTAATCCATACCAAGGAATATCAACTATTACTTTTTCAAAATTAGGATTTTTTGGATTATACTTATTTTCATTTTCACGATTTATCAAAATAAAATATTTATTTTCATAATCAATATTTTCTAATCCTATTACAAGCTCGCTTACATATCTTCCTATGCCAGTTGCAGTACCCAAAAATCTTGCATCGATTACTATTTTCATACTTTATTAAATAAGTTTAATAATTTTTGTGCTGACAAATGCCAATTATCATAATAAGATTCGTCAAATATTTGACTCTTATAGTGCAAATACAAATCTTCATTATTTAATAAATTTTTACATGCCATATAAATATCATTTATTTCAAATGACTCTATAATAAGTGCGTTTTTCCCTATTACTTCTGGCATTGAAGAATTATTGGAGGAAACAACTGGACAATTACAAGAGAGCGCTTCAAGTGGTGGAAGGCCAAAACCTTCATAATACGAAGGCCAAACAAATATTTTGGCTAAATTATAAATTGCTGGCAGGTCAGATTCTGGAAAATAATTTAAAAACATTGTTCGCGAAATAATATTCTCTGGTAGTTTATTCAAAGATTTTTCAAATTGACCCATGTTCCAACCCACATCTCCACATATAAGTAGGTATAAATCGGGAAACTCATGTGATAATTTTTCATATGCACTTATAAGACTTATTACATTTTTTCTTGGCTCTATAGTTCCTATAAATAATAAAAATTGTTCTGGTAAAGCATATTTTTCCTTAATCTGAGATAAATGATTTTGATCCTCTATTTTTCTAAAACTATTATTTATCCCAAGATGGGTAATAATTATTTTATCTTTTCTAATTTTATAATATTTCTCAAGCTCATAGGCAGTATTATAAGAAACACATATTAAATGATTGCTTCTTTTTATTATTGCATATGGTTTTGTAATAAAGTGCCATAGTCTTCTTTTGAAATTAAAAAAATAATTATACTTAAAAAAAGATAGATCATGAATAGTTGTTATAAGCTGTGTTTTTTTGTATTTCAGAGAACAAATATTTATATTTGGCAAAAAAACAATATCTGCTATTATTTTTTCATTTTTATATTCCAAAATATCTATTTTTGGTAAATTAAAAAAATAATTTGTAAAATATACAAATTTATTTGATAATTTTTTATGAATATATAAAACGTTGGAAAATTTTGAATAATCAAAATTTAATTCTGCATCTTTATATCCATAGCTATACAAAAAATATTTATTATTCTTATCTATTTCAAATAATTGCAATAATGTATTTTTAAGGTAATTACCAACACCACTTAAATTTTTTTGTCTAAGCGCTGAAACATCTATGAAAATATTTAAACTCTTACTCATAAATTTTGACCTAGCTCTTGCTATCAACATACTCTTTAATTTCTTTTCTAAATCGTGTATCACTAAATTTTTGTGCGTACTCTTTTATAAAATTTCTATCAAAAACCATTGTTTCAAAATTCAAAACTGCATCAACCAAAGATCCCCACGTTTGTTCTTCAAAAAATATACCCGTTTCTCCACTTACAACAGTTTCTTTTACACCACCTGCGCCATATGCTATCACAGGACACCCAGATGCCATTGCTTCAACTACCGATATGCCAAAATCTTCTTCTTGTGGATTAATAAATGCCTTGGCGCGAGAAAGATATTCTGCTTTTTCACTATCAGAAAGTTCTCCCAAAAATTCAATATTTGAATTAGACATCTTTCTATAAATATCTAAATATTCTCCTCCACCTATAACTTTAAGTGGGAGCTTTAACTGATTAAAGGCCTTTATAGCAAGTTCTACTTTTTTATAGGGTCGCAAACGAGATACAATAATATAATAATTATCTCTTTTTTCGCTGGAATAAAAATTATCTACACAAACCGGAGGATATATAACAATAGATTCTCTATTGTAATATTTTTTTATTCTATCTGCTATATAATGAGAATTTGCTATAAAATAATCAACATTGGCAGATGCCTTAAAATCCCATTTTTTTATATTTTCAAGCTCATGAAGCAAAACCTTTTTTATGGCTCTTGGAATTCTCAGTCCTGCAACATATTCATTTTTCTCACTCCAAAGATATCTTGTTGGTGTATGACAATAGCAAATATGCACAGATCCAGGCTGTTTCTTAATTCCTTTAGCAAGTGCAGACACAGAAGATAAAATTATATCATAGCCACTGAGATCTAATTTTTCCCAAGCCCTTGGCATAAGTGGCAAAAACCATTTAAAAACCATTGTTGAAAAAGGAACTTGTTGAATAAAAGAAGTTATTATTTTGGAATTACGAAAAAAATAATCCCTTTTTTTATCATATATAAGAGTGTATATTGGACTATCAGAATAAATTTTGGAGAATTCCAAAAGAACCCTCTCTGCTCCGCCCATTTGAAAAAGATGGTCGTGAACCAATGCTATTTTTTTATCTTTCATACCAAATATTATAAAGGTTATGGGGAGATAAATCAACGTGATTAGTCGAGTCATTCAACTCGATTTAGAGGGTAGTCAAGTCACATACACACCACAGTGACACGCCATAAACTCTATTAAAAAATTGGCTCCACCTTCATATATTGTATAATTGTTGTTAAATCCCACTTTACGAAAAAAGATGAAGTAATCAAAATACTAAAAAAATCTCTTTATATTCAAGAGATCTTGTTGAAAATACTATAAATCTAAACTGCCGATTTTCTAGTCAAAACAACTTTTATTGTTTTAATGAGTATTGCTATATCAAGCCACATGCTCCAATTTTCAATATAATAAATATCAAGCCGTGCTTCTTCTTCAAACTTGAGATCTGACCTTCCTGAAACCTGAGCCATACCTGTAATACCTGGTTTTATTGCCAGAAGCTTCAAATGTCCATCTTCATATTTTTCAACCTCATTTGGTTCATGAGCACGAGGCCCCACAAGAGACATTTCCCCTTTAAACACATTTATCAAATTTGGAATTTCATCAATAGAAGTAGTTCTTATAAATCTTCCGATCCTTGTGATACGAGGATCTCTTTCCATTTTAAATAATGGTCCATCATTTCTTTCGTTGTATTGCATCAAGTCTTTCTTCATTTTATCAGCCCCCACAACCATTGATCTAAATTTGTATAATTTAAAAATTTTATTTTTTGCCCCAATTCTTTCAAGTCTAACCAATACAGGTCCCTTGGTATCAAGCTTTATAAATAAACCAACAACAACATAAATTGGAATCATAATTATAATTCCAAAAAAAGATACTACTATATCAAAAATTCTTTTCCAAACCCTTGCCCATCCATCTAGGGATGTAGATTTTATTTCAACAATTGGTATGCCAGATATTGTATTAATATCAAAATTAATCATCTTGGTATCCAATAGGGATGCTGTATATTTGTACACTATATGTTTAGCATTACATAGATTAATAAGTTTGTTTATAAAAACCTTATCTGAATGAGTGTCTGTAAGCAAAACAACATCAACGCTAGTTTCTGCAATAAGTTTTTCCATTTTTTCAATTGTTTCATTGTCTAAAACATCATAATTTTCTATTACCTTAGTGCCCAAGCTTTTATTTCTTTTAAACTCTCCTATTAATTTATAACTATTATCATCATTTCCTACAACAACTATTCTACTTACAAAATGCCCTTTTGAAAGCATTGTTCTATAAATGATATTTAAAACAATTCTTACGAAACTCAATAAAATAATAGCAAACATCCAAAAACTTAAAACTATAAACCTTGATGAAAAAAGTCTCTGATTAAAGAAAAAAGCAACTATAAGAATTAAAATAAAAATAGAGCATCCAAAAAAAACTTTTGAAATTTTCTCATGGAGCTTCCTTTTTTTAAAACTATAAACTCCAGAAATCGCAAAAACAAAAAGTGCAAAAAAAGATACGCCTAATAAAATTTTAAAAAACAAAAAAAATGGAAGTTCAAAAATGACTGGCCTATACTGAGTTATAATTTGAGCAAATCTAAGATAATATGCACAAATACCAGATATCATTAAAAACATAAGGTCTAGCGGTGCTTCTATTGTTTCTAAAAATAATTTATTTTTATTCATATAATTTTAAAAGTGTTAGACTGGCTATAAGCCGAATTTTGTACTCCCACCTTAGAAATGGTTTCTTTATTATAAAACAATTTTCAAAAAACATTTCTAAAGTGAGAGCGATGATCATCTATCTTGGCTATTTATCACTAAATAGCTCTAGCAACCTACCTAATTTGGTTTTGCACCGAATAGAGTTTACCCCTTCTCTGCTTTTTAAAACAGAGCGTCTGAGCTAATTATCTCAGAATTTCACCCTTATCCCGCCAAAGCGGAAAGGAATATTTTCTGTTGCACTTGTCCTCTTGCAAAGTCGCCCTTACAAGGATTGCCGTTAGCAACTATTCTCTCCATTAAAGCTGGAGACAGCATGGTGTTCGGACTTTCCTCGGTAAACCTGGATGGCTTACTGCGATCATCCACCAATCTAACTTATTATATAATATAATATTTGAGTTTTTTTGTCAATAAAAAAGGGAATAAAGCACATTAGCAATATTCCCTAATAATTCTCAATATCAATGGAGTTCAAGAAATCTATAGCAAATTTAATGCTAATTCTTTCTTGTTTTTCTCCTGGTTTTTCTAGAACTAGAAATTCTCCATCAACCTTTACAGAAAATCCTAAGTTTATATAACTCTCCATGATCAACTTTAGATCCTCATTTTCATTATACAACATAACAACCTCCATATTTATCCATTTTTATTGGACTTATATTATATATTATATTAATGAATTTGTCAATAGCATACTCTTTACAAATTTCCACTTACTATTTGGCCCGGATATAGATTGCCCCTCTTCTAAAATACTCGCAGCATATTCTTTGCTTATATTCTTTTCTGTTAACATAATAATAAAAGCAATGGCAACATAATCTTCATAGTCAGATATAAGTTCTTGATTAATATAACTAACAACATCCTTAATATCTTGACTATTTAAACCAAGATTTATTAATTTTTTAATATAAGAAACTCTTTCGACTGCTAAATCATTTCCACTTTTAAAACGCTCTAGATTATTTAAAAATCTTTTTACAGAAATATCTAATTTTTCTTTATTTTTTTGTTCTTTTGTATTTGTAAAATTAATATAAACACTAAATATTGATAAATCATCTGGCATCTTACTATCTCTATAATCGGATGCTTCGCCAAAGTCTATCAAATATAAATTTTTTAAATTTTCATTGTCATCTAAATCTAAAATCACATTGTTTTCATGAAGATCATTATTATAAATATTATTATCATTGAGCTTGACTACTGATTTTCTAAAAATATCAAATATCTCTTTATTTAAGACTACATCATTTTTTTCCATGTAGCTTAAAAATAATTTTTCATTGTTTTTGATTATGTGAGAATTATCAGAACCAAGATTTATACTAAAATATTTTTCCAAGAATTCACAAAAATTCTTAGCAGTAGAATGAGATAGCATAGTATTTACATCTCCCTCCCATTTCATAATTTCATTTTTAACAACACCATTATTTCCGTCTTTTTCAATTATCTTTTCAATAATCTTTTTAAAAATATACTGTGTCAATGTTATCCCCGGAACATAATCCATCATAATAACATTAATTATGCTATGATTTTTATCAACATCAACACCATTTTTATTTAACTTCTTGATGATGCTACTATTATGAGATAAATCTATATCTATACACCTACTTATATCTGGAATTTGTGCAAGGCCTTCATTTTGAGATTCTTCTGTATTTAAAATTTGTGTAGCTCTTTTCTGCATCTGATATTCACGTTGTGCAAGAGAAGAGTTTTCTATTTTTAATATCTTAAAAACAGATCCTTTGTCTCTATTGATAACAATTCCTAATTTTGCCAAATTTTCATCACTAAATTTAGTTAGATCAACTCTCAAAATAATACCCTTTGAACCTTCGTCTATTTTATTAGCATATTTTCCTAATGCGGCTATCAAAAAGGCTTCTAAATTTTTTTTCTCTGGAGATTCTAAGTCTTTGTTTTCATTCATGTTCTTAGACTCTTCTTTATATGTTTCCATAAAATTTTTATCTTAACTCATTAAAAACCTCTATCGTCTTCTCTGCTGTTTGTTTCCAACCATACTGCTGAGAAGTGAAATAATTTTTATTTATTATATCTTCTTTTAAAGTTTGATTATTCATTAATGTATCCATTTTTATTGCGATGCCTTTTGCATCATTTTTACAAAAACAATAATCATGAACTCCTAGTTCTCTAAAAACTTCTAAATCCGACAAAAGCATAGAAATCTTACAAAACATGGATTCAATAATTGTTATACCGAATCCTTCAAAATGACTAAAATTCAAATACATTTTTGCATTTTTTAACATACACACCTTCTCCTCTTCCTCTATCCATCCAAGAATTTTTATGTCATTTTTATACAAAGACTCCTGTATCTTTGTATTTATAATATCATATCCGTAGCCAGCTTTTCCAATCAAAACAAGCTGCATGTTAAGCTGCGAACCATTTCTAAAATTATTATAAGCCTCAATAACAAGCTCAATATTTTTTTTAGTCTCTAACCTACTTATAAATAAAAAATAATTACTACTTAAACTATACTTTTTTAACACCGCTTTATAAAATTCTTCAGAATATTCTTTTTGATATTTATTGAAATCTATACCTAAATGTGTTACAAATATTTTTTTATTATCTATATTATATCTGCTAACTATATCTTTCTTTGTAAAAAATGATGGTGTTATTATAGCATCTACTTTTTTTAAAGCATTTGCTCCAAATTTAAGTGAAACAAGCTGTTTCCTAGAATAATATTCCTTGTAATATTCATAGCCTAAATCATGCCATGTAACTATTTTTTTAAATCTGCAAAACGGCAAATAGTGCGCTGGAGCAAAAAACAAATCTAGTTCATATTTTTTTATAGAATAGCTAAGCTTTAAAATTGTCCAAAAATATTTTAATTTCCACGCTAAAACTATATTTTTTACATTATCATGTTTCAAAAACTCATCATCTAATTTTTCTTTGGAAAATAAAAAATATTGATTATGTTTATCAATATCTAAAATATTTTTAATTAAATAGTATGAGTACCACTCTGTACCTGTTTTTTCTTGTGTGTTTAATCTTGATGCATCAATTCCAATTTTCATAGATCAGTATTTAGTTGTTAGGGTTTAGTATTTAATAAATCAAACTAAATACTAAATTCTATCTTGTAGAAAGTATACTTCTCTTATATGAATCTAAATTTTCAAGCGCAACTCCGGTGCCCTTTGCAACACATAAATATGGTTTATCTGCAACATAACATGGAACTCCAGTGGTTTGAGTGAATAATTTATCTAAATTTCTAAGCTGGGAAGTTCCACCAGATAAGATCATGCCTTTTTCCATTACATCTGCTGATAATTCTGGGGGTGTGTTATATAAAACTGATTTCACGGCAGATATAATACCATACAACTCATTCTGAAGAGCTTCTGTAATATCGTCAGAAGTAATCCTCAAAATTCTTGGCAATCCAGACACTATATCACGACCCTTAATTTCCGTACTCATTTTATCTTTTTCGTCTAAAAAAAGTGCTGAGCCTATTTTTATTTTGATTGCTTCTGAACTCGATTCACCTATTGCAAGACCATATTTTTTCTTTATATGTTCCATTATAGCCATATCAAATCTTGTTCCGCCAATTCTGACAGAATTACTTGTTACAATACCGCCAAGAGAGATAACAGCTATTTCCGTTGTTCCTCCACCAAGCTCTACTATCATGTGTCCTGAAGCAGATCCTATGGGAATTTCAGCTCCAATAGCAGCTGCAAGTGGTTGTTTGATAATATATGCAGCTTTTGCACCAGAGGCAAGTGTGGCACTAATTACAGCACGACGTTCTGTAGATGTAATACCTGCGGGAACAGAAATCATAACTTCTGGTCTAAATAATTTTACTCCAGATAAAGCTTTGTTTATAAAATATCTAAGCATACTTTCTGTTGTTCTATAATCTGCTATAACACCATCTTTCAAAGGACGATGTGCAACGATAGAATCCGGAGTACGACCAATCATTTCCTTTGCTTCGTTTCCAACTGCTAAAACTTTTTTATCAATTAAAGAAATAGCCACAACAGAAGGCTCATTAATAATAATTCCTTTTTTTGGCACATAAACAAGAGTTGTTGTTGTACCCAAATCTATTCCTATTTTTTTTCTAAACATTATTTTATTTCTAATATTTTACATTTTACAGCTCCTCTTGGAGTATTAAATTCAAATTCATCCCCAATTTTTTTGTTCATAATGGCTTCTCCAAGTGGAGAAATATAAGAAATCAAACCATTTAAAGCATCGCTTTCAGTTGCCCCTACAAGTTCAATTTCTTGCTCTTTATTATCAAGCAACATTTTTATTTTTTTACCAATACTAACTGTGTCTTTTTTAAAATCTCCAGCATCAACAACTACACCTTTTTTAATCATATCTTCTAATTCCAAAATTCTACCCTCCAAAAAACTTTGCTCTTCTCTTGCATCGTGATAGGCAGCATTTTCAGAAAGGTCTCCATACTCTCTTGCTATCTCTATTCTTTTAATTACATCTGGTCTCTTTATATTTTTTAAAACATCAAGCTCTTCCTTCAACTTATTAAGACCTTCTTCTGTAAGATAATTTTGATTGTCCATATTTCTATTGGGTTTGTTTGTTTTTAAAATGAAAAAACAGATAGCACAAGGCTCTCTTTTTTTATTGTTATATTGGTTTAAAACAAGTCATTATTGAACCACCTGCTCACTAAACCTATCTTTAAAATACCATAATAGAATATCTCTGGCAAGTGGTACAGCAATAGAGCTTCCTTCTCCTCCTCCATCTATCAAAACCGTTAAAACAATATTTGGATCATTATATGGAGCATATCCCGTAAACCAAGCGTGGGTTTTACTATTATTAGCAAATTGAGCAGTACCAGTTTTACCAGCCGCTTCAATAGGAAGCGTTGATAAACCTCGACAACTTCCATCTGTTACGGCCATTCTCATTCCCTCTTGAATTAATTGAATATTTTTTTCTGAAATAAAATTAGAATTCCTTATAACAGCCGGCCTTCTTGTTGGCGAATCTATATTACCGATTTTATCAACCACTCTTGGCTCATATAAAATACCCCCATTTGCCACAACAGATGTCATCATAGCTATCTGAAGTGGAGTGGCTAGAACATCTCCCTGGCCAATACTTACATGATATGTATCTCCTATATACCATGGCTCTCCATTTAATTGCTTCTTCCACTCTTCTGTTGGCATAAAACCCTCTGCCTCTCCTGGTAAATCAATATTTGTTTTTGATGCAAATCCAAATTGTTTTGCATAAAAATTTATTTTATCCAGACCAAGTCCATGAAAATCATTATAACCACCACCTATATTATAAAAGTATGTATTAACAGACTCTGCTATAGCTTTTTTCACATTTGTCATTCCGTGACCTCCAGACTTCCAATCTGGAAAAAACCATGCCCCAACATTTATCCCCCCCGTACTTAGAAAAGATGTATTTTCATCTGCAATACCTGATTCAAGTCCAGCGCTTGCCATCATTATTTTAAAAGTAGATCCTGGTGGATATTCTCCAGATATTGCCCTAAAAAACATTGGCTGATCTTTGTCATTTACAAGCGCAGAGTATTGTTCTTTACTAAGATTTCCTGAAAAAATATTATTATCATATGTTGGCATAGAAACTAATGCCAAAACGGCACCATTTCTTGGATCAATTGCAATTACAGAAGCTTTATTCAAATTATTTTTTTTCAAAACATTCAACAAAAGATCTGTTATTTTTAATTGCAATGGTCCGTCTATAGACAAAATTATATTTTCTCCATCAATTGGCTTTTCTACTGCCAAAATCTTTTTCTCTCTTCCAAGAGAATCTATTTCTATCTTAGATTTTCCAAATTGACCTCTTAAGTTTGTTTCATAAATATACTCTAAACCACTTTTTCCTATTTTATCATCTAAATAATACCCCTCCTTAGACAAGTCCTCATATTCTTTTTCTGATATTTTGCCAAGATACCCAAACATATGGGAAAAATAACCAACCAAGTTATATTCTCTCTTGCTTCCAGTTACAACGGATATACCCTTAAGATCTTTTGACAAAGCTATAAATTTCATAGCCTCTTCATATTCTAGAGACTCCTTAATTATTCTAGGCTGATAATTTGCTAAGGTATCTTTAGAAATATAGTCCAATAGATTCACCTTTTGTCCAACAATAACTCTATTTACAGATTCTTGAGTTTCAAATAATTCTTGTGCATCCTTGGGAAGGTCTGCTGGAATAATTCTAAGTGAAAAATTAGCTACATTTTTTAAAAGTGGATTCATAAAAACATCATATATCATTCCTCTTTTTGGGTCTATTCTTTCTATTCTGATTCTATTACCCTCTGCAAGTGATCTATAATAATCCCCCCTTATTACTTGCAAATAAAAAGCCCTAATAAAAATCAAGCTCCATAAAATAATCAGAAAAGAAATAAAAACAAAAAATCTTTTTCTATTCATGATAACACCCAAATTTCTACCATCTCCAAACACGTTAAAAGAGTTACCCTCTTCTCTATGGGCACTATAATCCTTAACCATCAAATCACTTTCATCTCTTGGTCGTGGAATAAAATCTGTTACTTCAAAAAAATCCATATTAATTCCCTATTATTATAAATCTATTTCTTGTCTTTTTTGAAAATAAATTTGCCAATATATACAGTAATCCCGAAAATATAAATGTCATAATAAATTCTCTAAAAAAATCATTCAAAATAAAATTCATTTTTGGCGTATACAAAAGAGAAGAGTTTGAAGCAAACAAAAACACCAAGAAATAAAAAATAAAATTAAATAAAACTATTCCTATACAAGTTAAGATAAAATATGTCGAAGATCTATCGCTTGATAAAAGATTTTTAGATATATAATACATAATTAAGAAAGAAATAAAAAATGCAAAAAAATAAGCCCCAAAATAAAGAGAAAAGATATCCATTAATAAATTGGATACAAATAAAAAAAGAATTGACTCATCGAAATCAATAAAAAACATAATAAATAAAGCTATGCTAAAAATAAAGTTTACTCTTATATCATGTATTAAATTAGATTGAATAAATGCTACAAAAATAGCTGGGATTATGATCAAAAAAATATTTTTCATTTTAGTTTTTAATTATACTTACGAAATCAAGCATAGAATAATCAACCGGAGAATAAATTATAGCTCTTTTGAAAAAATCCCCTTCTTTAAATATCAATTCTTTGATTTGACCAATAACAAGACCCATGGGTATTCCATCATTAGATCCACTTGTAACTACAATATCCCCCTGTTTTACACTTGAATCAATAGGAATATAATCCATTTGCAAACCATAATCTAAATCTCCTCTTACTACTCCACTTATTTTTTCTTCTCCCTCTATAAAAACTGTAAATGCACTATTTTTATCTGATAATAAAACAATTTCTGAAGAGTCTTTCTCAACTTTTGCAACAACACCAACTATAATACCCTTTCCATATATAACCGGCATTTTTAATACTATCCCATCATTAGATCCCTTATCTATCCTAACAACACTATCACTTCCCATATAGAAACCAGATATAATTTTTGCGGTAACAAGGGTATTCTTAGTTCCCAATTTATAATTTAATTGCTCTTTTAAATTAATATTTTCCCCCTCTAATTGTTTTATATAAGATAAATTAATAAGATTTTTTGATATCTCATCTTTTAAAAACTGGTTTTCTGATTTTATATCATTATAATGAAATACTGAATAAAAATAATCGTCTATATTTCTACTAGTATTATAAATAAAGCCACTGATTGGCTTGCTAATATTTACAATAAAATTCTCCAGCGGAGAAATAATCTTTGTGGAATGAAGTATTGTTAAAAAAATCATTACAATAAAAAACCAAATAATCCTTTTTTTGTTTGAAGATTGCATAATAAATTAACTATTACTTTTTATAAGAATTTTCAAATGTAGAAGGAAGCAAAACCTCTTTAAGATTATCAAAATCTTCTACGACTATTCCTATTCCTCTTATAACCGTTGTAAGAGAGTCATCGGCTACTATAACTGGAATTTGAGTAGTTTCATATATTATTTTATCTAAACCTAAAATATTAGCCCCTCCACCTGAGAGAACCATGCCTCTTTGATATAAATCTGAAACAAGTTCTGGTGGGGTATTTTCAACGACATCTCTTATGGCTCCAATAATAAGATCCGTAGATTTTTTTATTGCCTCTCTAACCTCTTCACTTTTCAAAACTATTTCTTTTGGAAGTCCAGTTAAAAGATTTCTTCCTCTTACTTTTATTTTTTGCGTTTTATTTTCAATTTGTAATATATTAGCTATTTTTATTTTTACATTTTCAGCAGTTCTCTCTCCCAAAAAAATATTGTATTTTTCTCTAACATAATCAATAATATCGCTATCTAATTTTTCTCCTGCTATTTTGAGTGATTTAGATGCAACAATACCACCCAAAGAAATTACTGCTATTTCTGTTTTTCCACCACCAAGCTCAACTATCATGTTTCCATTGGCCTCTTGTATTGGTAATCTTACACCTATTGCAGAGGCCATTGGCTGTTCAATTAAGTAAACCTCTTTTGCGCCAGCTGAAAGAGCAACATCCTCTACTGCTTTTCTCTCTACCTCTGTAATATCAAGCGGAACGCCTATAATAATTCTGGGGCGAAAAAACATAGAAAAAGATTCTTTATGAATCTTATCGATAAAATATTTCATCATTTTTTCTGTTATCTCGAAGTCTGATATAACCCCGTGTCTAAGTGGCTTAATAGCTAAAATATGAGGAGGTGTTTTCCCCAACATTCTTCTTGCATCATCTCCCACTGATAAAATCTGATCTATCCTCGTATTTATTGCCACCACAGAAGGTTCATTAACTATAATTCCCTTTCCACTAACATAAAAAAGGGTGTTTGAAGTTCCCAAGTCAACACCAACATCCTTTGACATTTTTGTAAAAAAATTCTTTAACATAATTATTTAATAAATTTTATATATCTTAACAGAATTTCAAATTTTGTAAAACATTATTTTGCAACGTGTTTTGATAAAATAGAAATTATTCTCTTTGCCTCTTCTTTTATAATATTATCATCGTATTCACCGCTATGAGCCGTTGTGCCTTCATAAGATGCCTTTTTTTGGTCAATGTGCAAACTAAATTCAATTATATCGTTTTTATTTTTAATATAAAGATGCCACCTTGGATAAAAATCTCTTGATATATTTCGCAAATAACTATCGGCATACTTTGGGTGCAGTCTATATCCACATTCATTTAAAATTGTATTTATATTTTCATTAAAATTTGCTTTTATTTTAAAATTCATATAAAAATCTAAATTAAAAAATATTTTTTATACCGCTTATCATTTTTCCACCATATGTTCTAATATCTTTAAAAGTTACCAAAACAATTAAAAGCATCAAAAGACTAAATCCTATATTGTGAATAATAGCCTCTAATTTTTGATTATTTTTTTTGCGTCTAATTTTTTCTATAATTAAAAACATTATTCTTCCACCATCAAGAGCTGGAAATGGTAATATGTTGATAATTCCCAAATTAACAGACAATATTGCCATAAACTGTAAAATATATTGCCAACCCATAGAAACAGCACGCCCAGTAAACACTGCTACTCCAATAGGACCAGATACATCTTCTGCTCCATGTCCAGAAAAAAGACCGGCTATCAAATCCATAAGTGCTTTAAATATTGCACCAGTAAGATTGACTGTTGCCCTAAAACCATAAATTGGAGCCTTATACCAAGGATATGAGACAATGCCAGTATCTGATAAAGAAACACCTATAATTTTTTTATTGAGGGAGCTATCTATTTGTTCTGGTTTTAGTGTCAATATTTTTTCATCACTTACGCTATTAACTTTAACTACAATTTCTTTTTCTTGATTTAGTTCTATATAATTTGTAAGATCTTCAGACGTATTAAATATTTTATCATCTAAAGAAACTATATAATCCCCCAATTTAATGCCCGATTTGTATGCTGGGGAATCTGGATATACACTGATAACTTGAATTTTTTGATCTCTTATTTTTGCATCACCATAATCTCCACCCAAAGATGAAGGAATACCAATTCCAAATCCGACACTAAGTAAAACAAAGGCTAATACAAAATTCATAAATACACCTGCAGAAAGAATAATAATTCTCTTCCAGATTGGCGCATTTATAAAACTATCTGAATCATCCTCATTGTCTCCAGACTCTCCCTTAATTTTTACAAAACCACCTATTGGAATAAGGTTAAGAGAATATATAATTCCATTTTTCTTGATACCAAAAATTTTAGGGGGAAAACCAAAGCCAAATTCTTCAACTCCAACTCCCAATTTTCTTGCACTATAAAAATGGCCTAACTCATGAACAAAAACCAAAACCCCCAAAACTATAAAAAAAACTATTATTGTTAATATCATATTTAGTGTTTAGTGTTTAGTAATTAGTATTCAGTTAAAACCTTTAATAACTAAATACTAAAGGCTAACAACTAATAGCTAATTAGACTGTCATTATCTCTTTTTCTTTTTTGTCTGTCATATCTTCTATGACCTGATTTTTTTCTTTTGTAAAATCATCAATCTTTTTAAATAAATCGAACTTTTCATCTTCTGACATTTCTTTGTTTGTTTCTCTTTGTTCTATATCTTTTCTTGCTTTATCTCTAATTTGTCTTATTGAAACCCTGGAGTCCTCTCTTTTATCATGCAAAATCTTAATGAGCGATTTTCTTTTTTCTTCTGTTAATGCTTGAACTTTTGCTCTTACAACGTTATCCGAAACAGAAATACTCATGTCTAAATCTGCTTTAGAAAGACCTCTTTCTATATCTTTTAAAATAGACTTATCCCATGGCTCTATTACTAGCATTGTTGATTCTGGAACAGAAATAGAGGCAAGTTGCTTAATCGGGGTTTTTGTTCCATATGACTCTATCATAACATCTTCAACCATTGCAGGAATTGCTTTTCCAGCCCTAACCTTATCTATTTCTTCCTTGTAATGATTAACGGCTCTATCGTACTCTTCTTTAAAAATTTCTAATATTGGTGACATATTTTTTTATTATTTAATTATATTTTATTATTTTAGACTTCTTAGTCCTATAAATACATTATTTCCATTTTCTTTATCAACCAAAATACTATAGATCAGATTTTGACTTGGAGACTTTACATTCATCCACTCTTTTCCTCCATCTACACTTTTTAAGAAGGCAGTTGGAGTAGAGTAATAAATTTCTTTTGAATTGTTTGGATTAATGGCAAATGCATAAATGTCTACTGCCTTTGCTTTTGTCAAAAGCTTAATGCGCGTCCAAGAATTTCCTCCATTCTCAGAAACAAATATTCCATATTGACTTGCATAAAAAAGTGAATCTTCTTTGGATGGATCGAGAACCAAAGATCTAAAAGACTTAACACCCTTTGGAACAATTTCTACATCTTTTTCAACCTCTTTGATGGTCTCTGTTATATCTCTCCACGACTCTCCATTGTCATCCGATTTATAAATACCATTATTTTTTAATCCTAAATATATTTTCTTTGAATCTTTTGGATTTATCAAAATTTCATTTATAGAAGAATCAAAACTCTTTAAAACGCTCCATTGATATCCTCCATCACTACTTCTCAAAAGTCTTCCATCTATAATTCCTATATAAACCGTTTGTGTATTAAATGGATCTAAATCTATAGATTTCAAACTTTTACCAGATTCAGAATAAATATCCTTCCATTTTCTTGCGCAGTCTGTTGTTTTGTATAAAGTATTGCTAACAAGAGCATAAATAGTACATGAGTCCTTTGGATCTATTGCAATATCATTTATAACACCCTTTGAAGCAAGAGTTCTTTGCCAAGAATTTGCCTTGTCTAGTGAATAAAACAACCCATCTTCAATCGTGCCCGCATAGATAATTTTTGGATCATTTGGATCTACCTTCAAAAATGTAATCTGAGAACCGTTGAAAAATGATCTCGTTTCTCCAACATTTAAAAGCTCTGTTTTTGAAACCCACTTTGATCCCTTGTCATAGCTTGCAAATATTCCAACTGGCTGACTCTTTTTTAAAGATAAATTAAAACTACAACCCGAAATAAAAAATACTATAAATAACAGCACTAATACGTTTATAATTTTTTTATGGTTCATATTTTTTTGTCCCGCCCTAGGCAAGATATTTATATTATTAAAATATTTTCCAAAAGAATCCTGGGATTTACATTTTGAAAAATCATTTTTTTCGCACTTAAAATATTTTTATAAAAAGAGATGAGTTCATCATAGCTATATTTTCTAGAAATCTTGGAAATAGAGCTTTGTAAAAAGCTATGTATAAGGTCAAGCTCTGGATCTACCTTAAAAATAATTAGATCTCTAGCAATCTTTAAATAATTATCCAACAAATTTTCAAAATAAGAATACTGATTGTCTTTGCTTCCAATTTTTTTTGTCATACTCTCTACCCAAAAGAATTTTTCATTCAAAGGATTGTCTATTATTTCAAGCATTTGATTCAAAAAAATCTTCTGAGCATTCCAATTCTCTTGATTCTTGAAATAATGAAGCGCTATCCCTGGAGATCCTCCAGCAAACTTTGATAATTCTTGTGCCATATCACCACCAGATCCAAGCGATTTCAGATTTTCATAAATTTCATCATCTGAGACATTATTAAAAATAATATTCTGACTACGGGATCTAATAGTTGGCAAAATATTTTCTATTTTTTCTGCCATCAATATCACCATAGAACTCTTACTTGGCTCCTCTATTGTCTTAAGCAGTGCATTAGCAGATTCTTTGTTTAGTGAGTCGGCGTTATTTATGAGGCCAATTTTGTATTTTGATCTCATAGGAGTTCTGGACATTCTACTTTGAAAATCTCTTACCTGCTCTATAGAAATATTTTTCTTTCCCTCTTCTCTATCTACAAATATATAATCTGGATGAGAAAACTTGGATATTTCAATACAATCATTGCAATGGTTGCATGGAACAGAGTTTTTGTCCGAACAAAAGATAGATTTTACAAAAAGGTCGGCCATTGTTTTCTTTCCAATATCACGAGGTCCAGTAAATAAATATGTATGCAAAAAGTCTTGTTTTTCTATAAGTCTTTCTAGATATTTGACTATGTTTTTATGTCCTAAAATAGGCCAATTCATGTTTTGGCTGTCTTCTTTTTCCATATTTTTAAGAATAGCAAATTTTGAGTTAAATTACTACCCCAAGTTTAGGAACTATAGAATCTTGGACCCAATATAGGGCTGTGGATAACTTGCTTTAGGCACATACATTTGTCGGTTTCTCTAATTGATAAAATAATAACATTT
>CAZWVD010000014.1:0-18695 GCA_964636855.1 uncultured Gammaproteobacteria bacterium
GTGTCGGGATACGAAATAGAATATACATCGGGAGTTACAAAGTTTCTTTTTTCTTCTCCACGTAATTGTACATCAGTGTTTAATGCTTTTGGTGTTTGTGTTTGTTCTGGTTCTAAATATAATAATTCCTGAGATTTCTGCCTTGTGGGTGTTGATGCTCTTGGTATTCCAGGGGCTTTTTTAGGAGTTATTTTTATTGCCTGTGTTCCTACTGGGGGTGTGGGTCTTGATGGAGTTGGTGTTCTTTGTTGAGAACGTTTTCCGTAATGGATTTTTCCATCTGGTCCAATTACTTTTTCATAACCCTCATTTAATAAATCTGCTTCTGTTTTTCCTGTTACTTTCTTACTTTTTGTAAAATCGTATTTATTTTTATCATCTGGCATAGCAATATATTTAGTATGCTCAAATATATAAATAATAAGCTAAAAACCAACGTATTAAATATTAATATGTTATGAACCGTTATTGTTTAGCAACCGACTGTGAATAGTTGGTTAAAAAAACATCTGTTGCCCATGCTGCGTGTTCCCATTTTTTTAACCCAATTCCTGTTATTCTAAACGCAACAGCGTGTGTAGTATAATCGTTTTCCAACATGTTTTCATTGTGATCTTTTGATTCGTTCCATGCTTTAAAACTATCTTTTGCTATATTTTCGGAAATTTCATTTATGTTTTTTCCCAAAACTTGGTATGTGCAATATGCGTTTTCTCCAGCATAATATTTACCTTTGTTTTTAAGAACATATCGTATTCTGTCCTTGGTATCTTCCCCATTAAAGTATTTAGTGCCAAGATCTTCTTCATGTCCTATAACGTCATTTGTCCACATCCAAACATCGTGATTTCTAGCTGCAAGCCATAAAACATCACTCCAATCTAGTGGTTGTTTATGGTTTCTAATCCTAAACTCATTAATTAATTTATGAAATTTTAACGCTGCAAGTCTCTCTATTTTTAATATAGAATCGGTTTCAGATTGTTTTAATAGCTTTGGAAGGTCCTTAATTGTCAAAGCCTGTCCTTTACAACTAAATATTCTGGCAAACAATAAGAATGCTAAACAAAGGATTAATACTAATACTCGGTTACTTTTTTCTTTGGGATCTTCGTTAGTTCTACGCATGATTTCTAAGTTTAAAGGGTTTGTATACTTATACGTTCGGGTTTGACAAAAGGTTACAAATAAATGTAATTATCTTTTAAACTCAAAGAATGAACTAAACCATTGAAGTATCTTATTGGCTTTTGTTAATATTGTAGGATTTCCGTCATAATTCTTTTTTGTTAATGTTACCTCAAGGTAATTGTCTACAATTCGTCCCGTAGTGCTTAACGGCACGTTAGCGGTTATTTGGCTGTCAATAAAGAAGTAGTTTCGGTCCCAATCTTGAATATCGTTGTCGGAAGCTGTTTGTCGAGAACCTGTATAGGTTACATCGGTATATCGAACATCGTTTCCGTTCATTTCTACATATTCTACAGAGAATGGATCAGGAATGTTTTTCGGATTAACTACAAATTTTACTTCGTTGTCTACTACTTTTCCGAAAAACTTATTAAATTGATAGTCGGGAGCTGTTGTTTGGCTTAAGGTAGTCGGCTGATTAAGAACCCAAATTTCATTTGTTTGATTTACGGCAGTCCAATAAATAGAACCTGGATAAGCAGGGTCGGTTATCTGAGTTGGGTCATAAGTAGGGATAGTAACGTCCTTAATACATACATATTCGATGTTAAAGTCCCCCACAACATCACCTACTACAAAGTCTGTGGATGTCATTTGAGGGCCATAATGTTTATTCGGGTCTTTCGGATCATTGACCATTAATACACTTTGATTATGGTTGTGATACAAGCATCCGTTCATATCAAAAAATCCAATGAACATTTTATCTATATGATAATATCCGATAGTAAAATCCTGTGCTATATGAACCGGAACTTCTTGTCCGTCTACTATTACTAAATAGTCCCCTGTTTTATCAAACTTAAACGTCAAATAAGTCATTTTAAGTTTCGGGTCATATACTCCTATTATTCCTGTTCCTACAAGTGGTCTATCGCTCGTATTATCATAAGTCGGTGAATTAAGTACAATACTAAGCGTGTTAACGCCTAAGTTTTCTAAGAATATTTCGTCGAAGAAACCTTTCATTCCACCTATTTTACTTTCTTCGATTATCCCTTGGCTAATGTCGAAAACCATAAAGGCTTTCTTTCTCATATCAAACCACACAAAACCAAAATCGGTTTCAGTAAGTCCGTGTTGGTGTTGGTTACCAAATGCTGAATTTAATGGATCGTATCTATCTACTACTCCACCTGTACCAATTACCGTGTCGGCTCCTGTTTGTGCTGATAATAACTGTCTTTCGAGAATCGGAACTGTAACTACAGCCTTATTTTGCCATACAATTACTCTAGCATCTCTCTCTCGAATGTTATTAATCTCGCCATAAGGACTGTTCAAGTCGTGGTAATTGTTCGTTAAAAACGTTCTAAATGAGTTTTCAAGTTCTCCGATTATTTTCGGTCCTGCATATCTAATACGTTGCTTAAATACTCCTGAAGAAACATAATTTACGGGTAATGCCGGATATTGAAGTAAAGTATTGTCGCTTGAATATCCTGGATTATAACTAAACCCTTCAAGTAAAACCGGATTGTACGAAATACCATTGGTTCCATCGTACATTCTTTGGTTCATTATTGTGGCACCCCTACGCATAGCGTAGTTTACTTCGGATTGACAAGGGAATTTAAAACCCCACGAATAACTTTGTGCTGCTACAGTTACGTCATATAAACTATGTCCGTAATCTACCAAACAAGTAAAAGCATCTCCGCCCCATACTTCTACATTATCAAACTGTAAATAGTTGTATGCTGCTGAGTTATTTGTATCATTACAATCGGCTATAACTTGTGCATTAATCGGTTGAAAATGACCACATTGTACATATAAAGTATTCGCTAATGCACTTGCTCCAGTTCCTCCGTATTGTGTTGGATTTGTTACTACAAAATTAGCAAGGATTTTACTGCTATTTGTATTAGCATCGTTTCTTTTATTATAATCTAATGCTGGGAAACCATAACGAGTAAACTGTAAAGCTGAAGTAACCTTAATGGCTACTCTTCTTCCTCCTACGGCACTTGAACCACCTGCGGTTGCCATGTTTCCTGCTGCACCACCATTACAAGTATTATCAAAATAAGTTCCTGTAGCAAAATCTAATTTAAGATCGTTGTTGTCGAATGTAATACCCGCACCACCAAAGTTAGTTTTAGATTCTTTTTCATTTAAAACACCTAAATCTTCAATAGTAACTGTTTGTCGGCTTTGAGATACATCTCTTACATAACTATAAAAATACTTACTTTCGGCTGCCCATATATAATTAGCTGACTTTGCTCTTGCCGTAGCTGGTGCTCCACCTGTATTGTACTGAATCGGACCAACCCAACTTGCTTCCTCTAATTTTGCACCTGCAATTGTATCTAATGTCGAATTGTAATTTACAAGTGAATCGGGACAAATATATGAGTAGTATGTTGGTGAGTTATTAACTGCACCATATCTGTCTACGGGATTTCCGGCACCATCTTGAATATCTACATAAGGACAAGGTCTAATAGTATTTGTTCCACCATCATTACCTGTCTCACAAATCATTCCTTGAGTAATAATTCTTTTATCTCTTTCGGCTCTTACGATACTAAAACCACTCATTTGTTCTACAACTTCTTTCGGAATCTTAATTCCACTAATAGAAGCTCCTGTTTGGCTTAAATAACTTACTCGATCTCCAGCTACATTATAAGGTAAGTCGAACATTATTCCTCCCGAAATATTATCTTGATAAGCTGTATCTAAGTCTCCAATATGTTGTACATAAAAAGGATTTCCTTTTAAGTCATAAGCCATAATACCATAACGATATTTCTCTCCATTCCATAAACCCTGAACATGAGATGCTACTGCTGTGCTTTTATAGTCCCAAAAGTCATTTGCCCCATTAGTTCCTTTTAATAGGATATAATCGGGTCTGTTTGTCGGTGCTCCACCATTTAAGGCTGTGTATTTATTTCGGGATACACAAGGTCTAACTACTGCTGTTCCTGAGGTATTAACCCAAGCAAAAGTACCTGGAACTCCTTGAAATACCTGTCCACCAACTTGACCAGGACCATAAGCAACCCCATTATAAGTAGCTACTCCGACTGATACATACCATTGTGTATAAGGCCAAATAGCCCCAGCTAATGCCGGATTTGCTATTGTCGAAACAGGGCCTACCGTAGTCATCAAGAATGTATTAGCACAATTTAATGCACTTCCTGATACCGCTAAATCAGGGTATTCATGAACTGGCATATTGTGTTGTATCTGAGTAACTGTGCCTTTACTTGTGTAACTTACTTCGGTTCTTTCGGTTAAATTTCCTGCTAATATATAATTCTTATCGGTTGCTAATGTTTTACATTTTAAAACCCATGCCGGAAATAAACTTAATTCAGATAAAGTAATGGTTCCTAAATTAGTAGATCCTGTATGTTCTAAAGTCATTGAACTGCCTGTTATGGTAGTACTAATAAACTTAATAATTTGTCTCGGTGTTGTTTGGCTTTGATCGTATTCGGCTACTGCACCCTCAATAATATCAAAATTTGTATCAATATTATCGTAGGTTGTTTTTACCGACAATGTGCTTAATGCTAATGCTGTTGAAGTTCCTGCACCCGACCAATTCTCGTAAACGTTACCTACAATTGCTGTCGGACTATTTGTTGTTCCTACATGAATAGGTGAACTTCCATAAGACCAACTTGTAAAATAATTGTCGCTACTTCTTCCTAATCGGTAAAAATATATTTTGTTTCCGCAATATAATGTTCCCGAACCATAAGAATCGAATCTAATATTACTTAAACTTCTACTTGGTGTAAATGATAATAATTGATACGGAAAATAATCTATAATTAACGGAGCTGGTGCCGTTCCTGATTTGTTTGTCCACCCTGCATTTACACCATTACTTGTAAATATATTCCCTGTCGCTAATCCAGGTCCGTAATATGTTGCTGAAGCAGGTGGATATTCTACCACTCCCTCAAGAACCATATATTGAACTCCTGCTGTTAAAGAAACGGTTCCGTTAGTAATATAAGTAGTAAAAATAGGATTCGCTACATTAAATGTTCTCGGTTCATTAAAATAATCAGTCCAATAAATACTTTGAGTAATTTCGTTCTCAGGGAATGCAAACCCTTCTACTTTATGTTGTCGAGTAAAATTTAAACTTGCATGGTGGTATAATGGTGTATATCCTTCATTTAAGTTATTAGTTAGCGTGTCGGATGGCTGAATACCTTCTCCATAAGTTTTATAGGTAATCATTCCTATTTCTCCATATCCACCTACAGCATCGGTATCCCAATTTGTAGACAAAACTATAAGTTTATCAGGAAATGAAATGAAGCCAATTGGCATCGGTGGTGTTTGATAGGTATATGTGTTTGGAGTCCCTGCTGTGAATGTAGAATAAGGAATATTTATATTAAATACTCGAACGTTACCCATACAATCAGTGATTGTATAGTTATTACCGTTAACAGACATTAACTGGCAATTCTTCATATATCTATATGTGCCATCAGGTTGATAAATAGTGCTAAAATCACTATTCATTCCTAATCTAAAAGTATTTACAAATTCTTCCATTAAAACCAAGTAGTATCAACCCAAGTACCCATAGTTGGAGTAAGTGGTAATCCCCACCCTGCTCGGGCATCGTGTAATAATTCTAAAACTAATCTTCTTTCGGATTCGGTGAATGATTTTCCGGCATCTATAGCTCTGGCATTGCAACACTGACGCTCCCAATTCATTTGGTGGTCACGGGCTAATCCTAAATCTATACCTGACTTTATATTTCTTCTTCGGTATTGCCACATGCAATACTCAGTAATGGCATCCACATGATTTTCTCCTATTTCTAAGATTCCATCACAATCGGTTGACAGTCCTAAGTATTGGATTGTAACTTGTGATCCATCGTAATTCTGCTTAAATATTAACTTGTTATCCTGAACTTCATACTCGATAAAATTCCAAGGGCCTGTATCTCCTTGTCGAACATCGACAATCAAGAATGAAAAGTTATTAAATCCCCTAATAGTATCGGTAGAAGTTGTTGTAGCGGATGCAAATTGATTAAAGCAAGTTTGGAATAGATCTGTACAATCACAGCCTTGGTTCCCGATAATGGCAAGCTGTAAAGCCTGGGCATCGGAAGGAAGGTCTGCATGGCAACCTTTAATGTCTAATACAGCTTTTTTCTTTTTATATTGGTATCGACTACCAATTTTAGTTTCGGCTTTCTCTATCCAACGTGTAAACATTGGAGTATATTTAGTATGGTCGAGTCCTAAATTGTCAAGCAAATCGACTAATACGTTCTTTGAGGATATGAGTTTATTGATTGACATTTACACTACTAATTTAAAATATGTATTCGTATTTATAAGTTGTAAGTGTACCTTCTTAGCAAACTTTGGACAGGCTTTAAACATTATTAATTTATCCTCTGCCAATCTATTTGTGTACACTATTTTGTATTTAAAATCTTTTCTTTTACTATTTATGTTGTCGGCCTTTTTATAATTGCCTTTTCTTGTTAAACACTTTCCATTACTCAGTAATTCTACCATTCTTCCATCATTCATAATCGGAGTTCCGATCACCTGAATAGAACTGTTTTTATCTAACTTAGTACAATTACCTTTAAGAACGTCTTCAATAACTCCATATTCAATCCAATTTTTTACTATCTCATTTATCTCGGTAACCGAAATTCTTTTCTTAAACCCTCTCTTAAACTTCTTCTTCGCTTGTTTGTTAAAAAATTCTTTATCGAATTGATTATGCAACTTGCGGTTTAGTTTGTTCATCTGTGCTATCATTCTCCATGTCGGTTACAAGTTTCTCTTCCAATCCAAATTCTTTAACTAATATTTCAAGCACTATTGCTCTTGCCATATCTCCAGTGCAAGGATAAGGTTCGTTTTCGTCGAGTGCTGTATATTGACTATTCAATACTACTTTACCCGAACCTGTATACGTTGTTTTACCTACCACTCCCGTAAAGGTTGTGTCTTTGTTATAAACTACTCCGTTATACACTATTTGGTTGAATTTTACTAAGTAAACTGTGCCTGCCGTAATGTATCCACTAACAATAGGATTCGAACTAATTATATAACCATCGGCAGGGTTTTGTAATATAACCGACATTAATAATTGTTCTATCTTCTTATTTACATAAAGTTCAGTATTCTTTCTATCGTAATAGTGAAATTTAGATCTTATGTGTTCGCTCGGAATGTTGCGCCAAGTCGACATAGGAAAAGGATAATACTCTGTTTTGCCACATGAAGATAATATTGAATATAAACCCAAATCAGCATTTCCGGCATCCCCATATAGAGAAATAACAGGCGGTATGAATGTTTTGCTAATATCGCAATTACAATAAGTCGTGTGTGCATCGTCGGCAAAATTTACTTGGTGAAAATCCACTAACCCTAAGTCAGTTAACCAAGCTCTATCAATTACCTTTGTAGTTCTAAATTGAGCAACAATAAGGGTTTCCCTAACTTGGTCGATTAAATATGACAACTGTGGAGCTATGTAAGCAAATCGGCTATCGTCCGATAACTCGAACTTAGTTAAAATGTTTAATATTGTATCCTGGATTTGTTTCTTTGTCATGGCTTGTTAAAAGTACGTATTTTATACCCTTGTTACTGAATAATTTATAAAATCATAATTAACATACGTTAAAATAAATTTTATTCTGTGACAAATTTGTATTAGATTTGTAACTTAATTACAAAAACTACGTTAAACATAGTAATTGTTAAAAAGTTTTTTTGTTCTTTGAATGTTTTCAGTCGTACATTTGTAATGTTATATATTTCCGTGAGAGGAAACTTAAAACAAAAAACGTTACTTATTTAGGATATTCGGGTAATGCCGAGCAAAAAACCCCCCAACAATTAAACCCTCTCACGGAAAATGAGGGGGTTTTTTGTTTTAATGGGTTTGCTAAACTTTATAATAGCTCCTCTGTGACAAACAGATGTGGGTTTAATAATAGTACTGGCAAGAACACTATAAGTTCCCACGAAAATAAAAAAGTTTAAATGTCGGAACGGATGGTTACATTATTCCACCGACAGCAAATAGTGAAGTTGGAAAAACATCTCTGATCTCAATTATACGATGAATGAATTTTGTACAATGAATGTGACCTCTGTGTTTAAGGGGACAGGGGTTACATTTGTTGTACGTTTAACAACCCACACACCCCCTTAACTCATTACCGCTGAATAAAAAATAATCTCTAAAAATATAAACAATAAGAATAATGTTTAACCCACAACCAAAAAAAGGAATGCCACCTAAAAAGGAACGCAAACCATTAAAAAGAACCCCTATAAAGAAGAAATTCACTAAAACAGGAGAAAGTACCATATTTGAGGAAATAGCCTCAGAAAGGGAATGGAAATGCTTTGTAACGGGATTAAAACTACCTTATCTATCAGCAACTTCATTCATGCACGTTTTACCTAAAGCATTAAACAAGTATCCTAAAATGAAACTTCATAAACCGAATATTGTATTAGCTTCGGATGAGATTCATTATCAATGGGATTTTATAGCTCGGAGTGTAACAAAACAAAACCCTTTATTCGATAAATTATTTAAACTTGAAGCAGAACTTAAAGAAGAATATAAATTATTATGAGCCTTATCGACGAACAGTATCTAATTAAAATATTAGATGAAGAAACAGATAAAGGGCATCCAATGGATCGTCCTTATTATGAAATAGAAACTGGATATTATGAAGGAACTCATAAGTCAATTCTAGAAGCCATGAAAACTGTATTTAACATAGCAATCACTAAGGCCGGAAAATGTAAAGACAAAAACGAAATAGAAAAACTTAGATTATGACAAACAATCCATACAGAGTAATATTCGAATCCCTACCATTTGAGGATGCTATTGAGTTTAGTATTAAGTACGCTCGGAATAAAGTAGGTGCTGAAATAGCCGAATTTGAATACATTAGAACTGTTAAAAAATGGATTAAGGTTGTTTTAGAGAGAGAATAGTGAAAATAAGATCTAAAATAATAACAGTCGATACAATTAACCCTCTAAATTCTAAAATAGAGGTTATTTTAGGGTATTTTAGGGTAACATCCGAATCAGAGTGCCAAACTCTATTTAAGCTCTTTAAAACGCATAAAAACGCTTCTTTTCACCTATCGAAAGAAAATAGAATGATTCTTTGTGGTTCAGATATATCATTATCGGCTTTTAATCAGTCCATATCCAGGTTAATTAAGAAAGGTTTAATTCGGAAGGTCGATGGTAAGAATTATTGCTTAAATCCGGTATTTGCCGATATTGATACGGTCGATCAAGTTTGTTTTCGGTTCAATTCATAAAAAAAGCCCCCATTTCTGAGAGCTTAATTTGCCATTGGTTTTGTTTTTTGAGGTTTATTTTCCTGTTAGTTTCTTTAACAAACTCTTCTTTTTCGGTGCTGGTTCCGATTCAACTACTTCAGCCTTTACTACTTTATCACTCGAACCATGAGCAATATTGATATAATGCCAACGATCTTCTTGTTTTACATCTTCCCAATTATAATCGGGATTGTCTACTTTGAAAAGCTCAATTGCTTTGTCTAATACTTTTTGTGTTAATTCACGTTCCATTATTATTTAGTTTTAATTGTTATTACTCGTTCTTTTTTAGGGATATAGTCTTCTTTTTTAAGCATTGTTTCTCTTTGTTCGAATGAAGTTTCGAGCTTATCATTATCCCTTTTGTCGGCTGCTGCTACCCCATCATTCCTTTTTTCTCTACGTTTAGCATTCGAATCAGCTACATAAGGAGTTAAGTATGTTGCCGGAGTTACAGCCCCTAAAACCAATCCTTCATTCATTTGTAAGTATGGGGTTCCTTTATGGAATACACATAACTGAACACCAGGATCGAAATAAATCTTCATTCCTAAGTGTAATGGTTTTTGACAAAGTTCGCCTATAGCATAAATCGTGCCAATACTTGCTCCTACTGTTCTACGTGTTCCTGTCGATAGAATAATGCCTGTATCGGTTACAATTTCTTCCTGAGTAACCTCTTTTACTAAAACATCGTACCCGAACGGGATATACATACCTTCAGGGATCTTAAATCCTTGAACTGTTGGTAATTTAGCAATTTCGTCTAACTTAAATAGTCTGTATTCTTCTTGTGTCATAATGCTGGAAATAGTTTAGATAATCTTAATAATGCTTTCTTTTCGTTAAATCGGCCTACTTTGTATATTACATCCTTTTTACTAGGGGATCCGACTGTTAGTTGTAATTCAATTCCCCAACGCTCACAAAGGAATATAACTTGTATTTGGTTTAATGCTCCTTTTGATTCGGGGTCTTTCTTCCATCGAGAAATCTTCTCAATACAGATTCCTTTCATCCCTCGTTCCCGAGCATCCTGGCAAACAAACATAAGGGATACATCTTGCTCTTTCCATCTATCTAAGAGGGATTGTTTGATTTTAGAGCTACTTTTAATTACGTCCATTATGCTGCTGCTATTAATTCTAACAAGGTTTTGTACTTAGCACATTCGGCCTTATAAATACCCACCTCTTTAGCAAGTTCGGCCTCAGTCATTTGTTTTTGGATGTAAATAATTCCTTTCGAAATATCAATTAACGTCCGATTCTTAGAATTTATAAACTTTATTTGTGTGTATAAATCCGGTTCTCCATGCTTAAAGATAGGCTGTTCGAATGATTCCCCGATAATTTCAATGTTGTCACCGTTTTCAAGAGTAAGAAACTCGGTATAAGATACTAATGGTTGTTGTTGGTTTTTGCTCATATAATTTGTAATTATTATGCAAGTATAAGAAGTTTGTTACTAATTTACAAATTAAAATAATAAATGTTCTTCACTCATCATTTTTTCGAGCATCTTAGCCTTATTCTTTTTCTGCTGATATTTCCGAAAGTATTTCTTTTTACGTTCATTCTTCTTATTAGCATGGGTGAATATCTCACCGAGTCCTTTTACCTTTACATATACAAGTCGGGACCGAGATATAGGTCTATTAATACAGGATAAGAATGTCGATATAACATTTTGTTGTTCTTGCCTGGTAAATTTAGATCCCGACAAACATTTATATGGTATATGTACTTTAGCCATTGTTCAAAGGTAACAAAAAAGGTTTACATTTCTGTAAACCTCAATTGTGGGTTCTCATAGTTTATGTCCCGATATTAATGTTATTCGCAAGTAACTCCCATTACATTGCTTCGTTTAATTCTTCTTCCTCTTCTTCGATACTAGCTACCACACATTTCATACCAATCAAAGTCTTAGTACAAAACTCCTTTAATTCAGCATCGTCCATTCCTTCGATAAAGTCCATAGTGATCTGTTTATCCTGTTTAGCAAACATAATAGCCATTTCCTTATCCGATACTTTCTTGTTACCCTTTAAATAGCTTTCAGTTTCTTCTTTTATCGAATCTAGTATACTAACTATCGAATCAAATTGAGAATATCCATCGGCAGAAGTGATCTCATCAGTTTCAATCTTTACTTGTTTACCATTAACATCGAAGTTAAATTTAAACTTAAATCCATCCTCTACAAAGATAATATTTGTGATACTAGCATTCTCAGCTAAAAACTTCTTTTCTACCTCGTTCGAAGCAATCTTAAAGAATCCGGCAAACTCTAAAGCATGTTTACGTAATTCTAATATTCCTTTCTCAAGTCCAATATGAATCGGATACTTTGGTTTCTTTGTATTCTCGATAAAGAATGTATAACCATCCTTAACCTGTTCCTCTAAGAACTTAACTTCCATCCCAGAGTTTCCTCCGTGTAATAACTTAATTGCAATGATTTTCATAGGTTTTTTTATTTTAAGTAAATATAACGATTTATTAATTAACTATTATAGATTAAAATTATACTCTTTTCCACATCCCGAAGCACTAAACTATACTCCTTATTTCGTAACCCTAAATAACTATTCCGATAAGGCTTATGGATATGCTTAAATTCTAAGTTGTAAAAACTAATCTCACCCCTTAGATATTTCTCCCTCCACAACCCATTTAAGTGACGTATCCTGAGCTCATATAACCGAGTATGCTTATTTCCGTACTTGCTCATCTCTTTTAAATCCAACTGTTAAACTCATATTATTATCTATCGGTTCCTGTATCCGAATAGTGTAATAAACAGTACTACTAATCTTAGTAAGCTCCTTATTCAATAAATTCATTACCCTTTCAGCAGGACTCTCAACCCAAAAATATCTGCATTCAAAATCATTCATATTGATACAAAGTTACAATTAAATGTAATAAAACAAAATTTATTTTAAATTTTCAAAGTTTAATAAAGGATTGTGTAATTCTCTATGACAGTTTGAGCATATAAGAACACACTTTGCTAGTTCTATTCTTATTTTATCCATACTTAAATTAGATATTGTCCTCGCATCAATATTAAAATTTTTTGTTTTTGGATTAACGTGGTGAAATTCTAACGCTGAAATATTCTTATTATAACCACAAGATCCACACATCCCACCCAATTCATTAATAAAAACTATTTTTCGTAATACACCCTTACTTGACTGTAAAGATAATCCAGTTTTAGATTTATATTCTGATCTTTTTTTTATTTGCCAAGAATTTTGTTTACACGATTTACAACAATATTTTATCTGTTTTTTTGATAACTTATTATTGCAATTTAAACAATTCATGTTTTTTATACTATTACTTATCATAATGTAAATATATGAATTTCAAACCATTATCCCAAACCTCAAAATTTTTTTTCAGAATTTTTTTACCCAAACACCTAACTATTTATCCATCACACATATAAATTGATGGGGGACTATTCTAATTAATACTACTTTATTACACTTTTACGTAACAACAAAAAAAATATTTTATGAATTTAATTGGGACATCATATAGGGGTATTTTCGTTTACGATTAAGGAACCTTGCAGGGGGGCATGTTATCTGAGAATAAGGTCATGGTAAGGAATCTCTTAATTTGGATTTATCGGGTTTGGGTTGTGATTGGTTGTTTCGGTGTTTATGTTTGGAGTAATGCACATGTTATTAAGAATCGACTGTTAGTATATATGTTACAGTTTTATGTAACTATTATAGTCGGTGTGCCGTATAAGTAGTAAATTAGCGTTATGATAAATAGAATAGCACGTGAGTTCGGTAGTAAGACTGTCGGCCACATAATAGACGAGATGACCGGAACAGATCGCTTTGATCTTATTCGGGATTGTATTAACTATCAAAGACAGCTTGCTAACTTCGGAGTCGAAGGTTATGGTGTTGTATTGTCGGACCCTGGTTATGTGTTCAATATGCTTATTGAATTATCGGTGGATGAACTACAAGCCTTTAACCTTGCTTTATCTTCGGCTTGTCGAAAGAAGGCATTATCGTTATGTGATGACAATAATTAAAACTGTGACAAATTTGTATTTATGAATAGAGCATTCCCATATAACCCGACTTTAATTGATATGAACTATAGTAATGGCTCTCTATCGGTTACGTTCCGAAAGCCTAAACTATTAGCCGGAACTCAGGTTAGAACCTATGCCGATGTGCCTAGTAAGGTAGCTGTCGGACTATTCTATCTCGAATCACCCACCGATATACTTAAATACTACGCTACTAACATACGTAAGAAATACCAAGTAATAACCGTAAAATAATGATTATGACTGTATTATGGCCGAATATCGAGAATCACAACGATCAGCACAAGGACTGTGCCGACATCATGTGTACTAACTGTAATGGCAAAGGATATGTATTCAAGCCTCATCTGCCGATAATCAATGGACAGCTTATCCGGCTACCAGGTTGGCACAAGTGTAAGTTTTGCAGAGGTTTCGGTTACACAGGCTAACCCAAGTACATCCGAATACCTAATCTATCTATAATGCGTATCATAAGATCCAATCTAACCGATGTATAGCCATTCTCGATATAAATATACCGACCTCGCTTTATATCCAGGTAATCGGCCATCCCTTGCTGAGACATGCCAATTGATACCCTCTTAGATTTAATGATCTTTATTACATCTTCGGCTAATATTATCTCCTGTTTCATTGTTACGATATATTAATAGTTATTGATAGTTTATCGAATATCACCATCATTTGGTTAATATTCATTACACTCGATCCTGATTCTATTCTCGAATATTGCTGCTTATTTATACCTAAAACTTTAGATAGATCATCCTGGCTAATACCGAGATCCTTTCTTTTAGTCTTAATAACTGCCCGAACATCATTCGAAGACTTAATAGAGCTAAACCATTTAATGTCTGACTTGATTGTTCCGGTTATATCGACAATCTTAGGACGAACAAAATGATTAACAAAATCCATTGAGGGTAAATCATGATCTTTAGCCACCAATTCTGATTCTTCTACCCATTTCCCGTCCTTTTTTACTAATCTTGCCATAAGTTTTTATGCAAATATACGATTTAATGTTGATAATTACGATTTAATGCAACTTTAATTTGTGTTTTCTCGGTGTTTTTCGAGACAAATGGTGTATGTATGGGTGCGCTTGTAAAATTTATATGAGAATCCCAATTTTTCCATAAGTCACTGATTTTTAGCGTTGTTTGTTTGTTTGAGAGGGTATTATGGCGTGAATTAATTATGTTGTTTGTTTAGAGTATTGTGGTAGAGTTATAAGTCTTAATAGTGTGATTATTAGTTAGTTGTTATTAGTACAATTTGGTCATAGTATGTAACGTATGTGTGTTTAGGTGTAAAGTTTGGTGTTTGTTGTGTTAAAGTATTTGATTTTGTGGTAGTTATTGTAGTTTGAGTAAATTTAGTGGTGTAATGTTTACCGTTATAGTAGAATGCTTCGCCTCTGGCTGCTTTGTCTTTCCAATTAGTGTCGTGGGGTTCTTTATGTTCGGTGCTGTGGGCTTCGCCCTCTTGGTGGTTATTGTTGTCGGTCATGGGTTCTCGGTGTTATTTCGGTGGTTTATTTTGTAGTAGTATTTCTTAGCCATGTGCTCTTCTTCTTCGGGGTTTTCCTCCACCCATTTAACTTCGATTGCTTGTTTCGGTTTGTCCGTTTCATTCGATAGTTCGTATATAGCCTTAGTTAGAGCAATCATATAGTCTCCCTCTCTTGCTTCCCTGTAGAAAGTAGTGAGTATTCCCTTTATTCGGTTTTCTTTTTCCATTCTTTTAGTTTTTCGGTTAATAGATAGTCGGTAGCTTTTATTTCGAGATCAATAAATCCTTTAGGGTATGACTTTTTAGTTAGTTCTTCGGATAATCGTAGTCTCCAGTCTAATAGTTTATCAATAGTAGGTATAGTGTTAAGTTTCAGATAATCAGCAATAAGGGCTGTTTCGGTAATGTTGTGGGATCTTCCCTCACTATCTATCACTATTATTTCCTTCATTACTTAAAGTCTTTTATTCGGTCAAACAGTCTTGCATCTCTCTCGAAATACTCTTGCCATTTCTTTCGGACCAAGTCTGCATCAGCTAAACTGTGTCTTTTGGACATTGTAGTTAATATTCGAATGTCATGTGTTAGGTCTTGTATTCTACCATTTACTTGATTATTCCGCCTTTGGGCTTGTTCGGCATATAGATCAATCTCTTTTTGATGAGCCTTTTTAATCTCTTTAATTGCATATCGAACTAATAAATGATAGCCGATTACTGTTAAAACTATGCTTAATATTACTGTTAATTCCGTCATTTTACTAATGTTATTGGTTTATATTCTTCTCCTGTTATTGTGTTGGTCCACCTTCCCTTACTGAACTTGTATTTCTTTCGGCCTGAGATGTCCACCCATATATCCCCTTCTTTCGGATCCTTGGGTTTATCTGTCGGCTTAACTCTCCGGCTCATATAGTTCGGGGTATTTTTGTTTACCATATTCGATAGGCGAAGGAATTGTAACACCCTTTTGCATAAAGTTAGTCGCTGCTTTAATTCCGTCCATATATGCTATTTGGATCAGAAGTCTTTCGCTCTCCTTTGTTTGTTTTAACATTCGCTGTAATTCGGTTAATTCATTTTCCATATTATTGTTCTTTAGTTGCTGATTTGTGATGCCTTCCGAACTCCTGTTCTACGTGCTTAATATAGTCGGAGGTTAAATCCTGTATTAAGCTGTCTATTAGCTCTTTCGGTTGTTCCCTGATATACTCATACTTCACTATAAACTCATCGAAATAGACCTTACTTATGAATGTCCGATTATAACTTAAGTTCGGGTTAATCAAGTATTTAGCTTTATCGACTGTCGGTAGTAATAACCCATGCTCTATTAAGTAAACCATTATGTTTCTTACTTTCGGGTGGCTTGTTGCTAGTTTCGGATCTCCACCACCGAATCTCTTCCGAGCAAGTTCAATAGCCTTTCCATACTGTTCGTGTATTTTACTCGTATATTGAATACTATTGTCGGCTCCTGCCTGGTATATTAAGAACGATAAAAATGATAAATACTTATGTTCGAGACAATAAGTAAGATTAGCAAAATGCTTAGTTACCACCCTTCCGGCTTTTCTTTGCTTTAGTTCGGGAAATTCCCATAAACTCGAAACCTTTGTTCGAGATACTACCTCTGTATTGCCTAGCCAATTAGTTCCCATTATTTCAGTAGTTCGGGGTGTTGGTGAATATTACCAATTATTTCAATTTGATCCATAGATTTATGTTTAGCATATCCATCACCATTTAAAGGCGAAAACCCACCTAAGAACCAACCACTATTAACCATGTCATGTTCTTTATCCCAATCTTTTTTGTTTTCAATACATACGCAGCAAATATTCATATACCCAAAAACACCTTGAAAAAATTCAACTTTACATTTGAATGTTCCATAAAATTCGGTTGTTACTTTAATAATGTCCCATTTATAAATTTCTTTGCCGTTCTTATCGAGTAGTCCAGTGAATTGCATGAATGTATGTTCACCCTGTTTTATTTGATAATTACTATCTTCGATATGTGGATTAAGAATAAGCAATTCATTGCCTGTGCATATTTGAAACGGAAGTTTAGGATATATCATTTCTTCCCCATCCCAAACCCGAAACTTAATTTCTCGATTATTCATATTATTCCAGTTATAGTTAAATTGTTAAAAAATCTTATATGACAAAGTTGTCACAGTTTGTAAAGTAATTCAAAGTTAATTATTGTGATTGTTAAATCGTTATATAAATATGTTAAATTTGTAACTTTCATTAAATCAATGTATTAAGTATATGTCGGTCATTTTACCTGTTTTTACCCTATTTACATACCCTATTCTCCCGTATCCTATACCCTTATTTTTGACTTGTAAGCCCTTTTTAAAGCGTTTTTAATTATCGTCGGGGTGTTTTGTGGGTTAAAAGTAATTAATGGCTAAATTGGATGTTTTGAAGTGGAGAAGGTATTTTAGCTATTCTTTTCTTAGAAACGTGTGTGTATATTTCGGTTGTTTTACTACTTGAATGACCAAGTATTTCTTGAATATATCGAATATCAACCCCTTGTTCTAGGTTATGAGTGGCATAAGAATGTCGAAGTAAATGAGCATGAATATCTTTTGTTATTCCGGCTTTTGTGGCTATTTGCTTTAAAAACGAATTAACCGAACGATCAGTATAAGGTGTTGGATTTTCGGAAGTAGAAAATTGACCGTTAAATAGCCATTTTATAGGCTTATATTGTTCAATGTATTCATTAATCAAACACATAAGATCATCTGGATAAGGTACAATTCTGTCTTTTTTACCCTTGGCACAAATAATGTTTATTGTACCATTTAAAGGCTCTAAATGCTCTATTTGCAGATTAATTAATTCACTGATTCTTAGTCCACAAGCATAAAGTAAACAAATAATAGTTTTATGCTTTAAGTTATCACATTTATTCACCAACAATTGTATTTCATGTTCCTCTAATGGTTGTGGTAATTTCTTTTCTTTTTTCGCATATTCTATATACCTAAATTTAAATTCCTGGTGAGCTGTTAATCTATAAAATAGCTTAATTGCAGAGTGAGCATGTCTTTGAGTATTAACAACTTGTTTCGATATTAAATAGTCTTTAATTGCTTCGGCAGGAATCCGGTTAGGATGTGTATAATCCTTTTCAAAATGAGCTAAAAATTGTTTTATTTGGCTCACATAATTAGGAATAGTATCATCAAGATCGTATCTTTTTAGAGTCATATCTTTTTCAAACTGTTTTGAGTGCTTTGAAATATCCATAGTATAATTGTTTAATTTTTAATTAATTATAAAGAAATCCCACATATAGTAGTTACCGCCAATTAAAGACGGGAACACGTAATCTTTATTTCTGTGACTGAACCTTCAGTTACATGGCTAACTTCTGAAACTCTGCCGAATTTTCCATTAAATATTACTCTTTCGCCAATTTTAGGCAAAGGCAAATGTTTTGGATAATCAAATAGCCCCGGTACATCTGCAAACTCAATCGTAATAAAAACAGTTTTTCTTGTAAACATT
>CAZWVD010000015.1:0-17367 GCA_964636855.1 uncultured Gammaproteobacteria bacterium
AAATTAGGATGCTTTAAAATCATAAAAGAAGAAGCATGTTCTGCGGGGATTAGAAGAATAAAAGCTATTTTAGAGTAATTTCATTTATCCTTAATTTCTAAAATCTAAACCCTAAATTCTAACCCCATTTTACTCTTGACAAATTTTTCAAAACAGCTATAATTTACATAATTAATAAGTATTTATAAATTGTTAAGGTTTTGCTTAATTTAAGCACACAATTGGATTTATAATACTAAAAAATAAAATGTTACATTTTATTTTATATTTTTTTGATGAAAAAAAACAAAGAACAAAAAATAAACAAAGATTTTGTAGAAATAAACGGTACAATTCTTGAAGCAATGCCAGCAACTAATTTCAAAGTAGAGCTTGAAAATGGCCATACTATTTTAGCTTATTTATCCGGTAAAATGAGAATGTTTAAAATCAAATTATTGCCAGGGGATAAGGTAAAAGTTGAAATGACACCCTATGATTTAAATAAGGGTAGAATTACATACCGCTATTAATTTAAGTAATTAAATTTAAAGTCTGAAGTATAAAGTAGATACTTTATCCTTTGTCCTTCAAACTTAAAAAATCATTATATGAAAGTTAGACCATCAGTAAAACCAATGTGCAGAGATTGTAAAGTGATCAGAAGAAAAGGTCGCTTAACTTGTATTTGCAAGAATCCAAAACACAAACAAAGACAAGGATAATACAATAATGAATGATGAATTTTGAATGATGAATACTAATTTCAAAATTCAAAATTAAATAATTTATTCAAAATTTGAAATTAATAATTCAAAATTAAAATATTATGGCTAGAATAGCAGGAACAAACATTCCAGATAACAAAAGAGTAGAGGCATCATTACCTTATATCTTTGGCGTAGGTCTTACAAAATCTCGTGAAATTTTAAAACAAACAAAAATTGATCCAGAAAAAAGAACAAAAGATCTTACTCAAGATGAAATAAATATTTTAAGAACATATATAGAAAAAAATTACAAGGTTGAAGGAGATTTAAGAAGAGAAATTCTATTAAATATAAAAAGATTAAAAGACATCAAGGCATATAGAGGAACAAGACATACAAAACATCTACCAGCAAGAGGACAAAGAACAAAAACAAACTCTCGTACAGTAAGAGGAAATAAAAGGGTATCTGCTGGATCTGGAAGAAAAGTATCCGCACAAAAAACCTAAACAGCTATCAGCTATTAGCAATCAGCTCTTAGGAGCACTAAGCTATAGCCAATACAATAATTCAACTAGCTAACAGCTGAAAGCTGAAAGCTAAAAGCTAAAAACTATGGCAACAATAAAAAAAGACAAAAAAGCAACGGCAAAGAAAAAAAAGAAGGTTCTTGTAAAAAAAGGACGTGCTTATATTAATGCAACATACAATAACACAATAATAACCCTTACAGATGCAAATGGTAATGTAATAGCGTATTCATCAGCTGGAATTATGGGATTTAAGGGTCCAAAAAAATCTACTCCTTATGCTGCTGAAACAATAGCAAGAGATGCAGTTGCAAAATCAAAGGCATATGGCCTAGAAGAAGTTGATGTTTTCGTAAAGGGCGTTGGTTCTGGAAGAGAAGGTTCTGTAAGATCACTTCACTCTGCAGGATTAAATATTATTTCAATAAAAGACGTTACTCCTATTCCACACAATGGATGCCGTGCTAAAAAGCCAAGAAGAGTATAATCATTAATCTTATTTTCAAATACAATGAGAAAAATTAATTCACAATGTAAAAAATGTAGAAGAGAAGCCGTAAAACTTTTTCTAAAAGGTGAAAGATGTAAAGGACCTAAATGCGCTATGGTAAAAAGAAATTATTTGCCAGGGGTTCATGGACCAAAAAAATCTATGACAAAAACATCTACATACGGTAAACAACTTAGAGAAAAACAAAAGGCAAAGAGAATCTACGGAATGCTTGAAAAACAATTCTCAAATTTAGTAAAAAAAGCTCTAAAATTCAAAGGGGATTCAGGAAAAATGGTTCTTTCTTTACTAGAGTTAAGATTCGATAACATTATTTACAAATTACACTTAGCAGATTCAAGAAATCAAGCAAAACAACTAATAAGTCATGGTCATTTTAAAGTTAATGGAAGATCTGTAAATATCTCATCTTGTATATTGAAAGTTGGTGACAAAATAGAAATTAAAGCAAACAAAATAAATGATAAATATTGGGAAAAAGTCAAACAATCAATAGTTGCAAATTCCAAAAACATGTCTAATTGGTTAAGTTTAGATACTAAGGCTATCAGCGCTCAAGTCGTTGCATTGCCAGATGTAGAAGATCTAGATCAATCAATCAATACAGCTTTAATTATTGAGTTTTATTCAAGATAACAATTATTTTAATAAAATAACTTGCCCGCATTGTTACATAAAAAATATGTTGCAAGCGGAAAAAACAAAATGGAAAACATACCTTTACCAAAAAAAATCGCATTCAAAAAGATAAATGAAAATAAGGCTCAAATCACAATTGAACCATTGTTTCCTGGTTACGGTATTACAATTGCAAATCCATTAAGAAGGGTATTGTTGTCTTCACTTCCTGGTTCAGCTGTAACAAAGATCAAAATCAAGGGAGCAAATCATGAATTTTCTACACTACCACATGTAAAAGAAGATTTAGTAGAGATGATTTTAAATATAAAAAGACTTAGAGTAAAAACATTCGGCGAAGAACCTGTTAAACTATCTCTTTCAGTAAAAGGGGAAAAAGTTGTACACGCTGGAGATATAGAAAAAAATGCAAATGCCGAAGTAGTAAATAAAGATCTTGTAATAGCAACCCTTACGGATAAAAAGGCAGAGCTTGATATAGAATTTACAATAGAAAAAGGAATGGGTTATGTTTCTGTAGAAGACCGTGGAGATAAAAGTATTATAGAACCAGGGGAAATAAGCATAGACTCACTTTTCACGCCAATGGTTAATGTAAGTTTCGGAATAGAAGAAATTCGTGTTGGAAAAATTACAGATTATGAAAAACTAGCAATGAAAATAGAAACTGATGGAACGATAGATCCAAAAGAAGCCCTTGAAAAATCTCTCAAAATTATATTAGATCATTTTACATTTATAAAAAATGGTGAAGACGAAAAAGAAGAAATAGAAGAAATACCAACAACGATAGAAGAAGTAGAAACAGAAGAAAAAGAAATAAAAAAAGAAAAAAAAGAAAAGAAAGAAAAATCTATTCCCGCAGAGAAAAAAGAAAAGAAAGTAAGTAAAAAAGTTAAAAAGTAATAATAGCCATCAGCTATCAGCCGTCAAAAATCAGAAGCTGAATGCTGAAAGCTAAAAGCTGAAAGCTAATAATATGAGACATCAAAAAAACACAAAAGTTTTGGATAGAAAAAAAGCGCCAAGAACAGCTTTAATTAAAAATTTAGCTGGTCAGGCTATTATTTATGAAAAAATAAGAACCGGAAGAACAAAGGCAAAGCTTATAAAATCTTATTTAGAAAAATTGATAACAAAATCTGCCAAAAATGACCTTGCTACAATGAGATATCTAAAAACCAAACTAAACCACAAAACAGCTATAAAAAAACTTCTTGAAGTTTATGGGCCTCAATTTAAAGAAAAAAGTGGCGGATATATGAGAATAATCAATGACGACAAAAGAAAAGGAGATGGCGCAGAAATGGTTTATTTAGAAATTATCAAATAGCTATAAGTGATTAGCTATCAGCTATCAGAAATACAATCAACAATTAATAAAATATCAATCTGCTGAAAGCTGAACGCTAACAGCTAAAAGCTAAATAATATGACAAAGATAACAAGAGAAAAAATTACATTAGACGCAACAGACATTCCAATGGGAAGATTGGCTAGTAAAATAGCAATGATTCTTATGGGTAAAACAAAAACTGGTTACTTTCCACATATTGATGGTGGAGACTATGTTATTGTAGAAAATATTTCTAAAATAAAACTTACTGGTAAAAAATTAGAAACAAAATATTATCACAGTCACAGTGGTTATACTGGAAATTTAAAATCAACTCAATTAAAAAGTCTTATGCCAGAAAAAGCAGACTGGGTATTAAAAAAGGCTGTAACAAACATGCTACCAAAAAATAAACTACAAGCAGAAATGTTAAAAAGATTAACGATAAATAAATAAATATGGAAAAAAAACTAGAAACTTACATATACGCTGTTGGTAAAAGGAAAACTGCCGTTGCTACCGTTAGAATGTATGCTGGTGGAAAAGATGGAATCACAGTAAATGATGAAACATTGGCTAAATATTTTAAAGATGAAGCAAAAAAAATTGACGTAGCTATCGAAGCATTAACCCTATTAAACCTAGTAAAAGACTACACAATAACTATAGTTACAAAAGGTGGCGGCAAAGCTTCTCAAGCAGAAGCAATAAGACTTGGAATATCTAGAGGTCTTATAAAAATAAGTGAGGAATACAAAAAAACTCTAAGAAGCAAAGGATTCCTTACAAGAGATCCAAGATCAAAAGAAAGAAAGAAACCAGGTCTTAAAAAGGCAAGAAGAGCCCCACAGTGGAGCAAACGTTAATGAGCGACACCAAATAAATGAAATAAGTATCAAGTTTCAATTATTACATATTATTAAATCCCAAATTCCAAAAAAAATTATCTTGATTATTGGAACTTGGGATTTATTTATTTATAAAAATAATTCATGATATAATTTATATATAAAAAATAAATATACACATGGAAGAAGAAATACAAACAAATATAGAAAATCGTATTATCAAAAATACTAGCTATTTTACCCTTGCTTTAATAATGCAAAAAATAGTTTCTTTTGTATATTTTTCATATCTAGCAACTCAATTAGGTTCAGAAAGTACTGGCAAATACTTTTTTGCACTTTCTTTTACAGCCATGTTTTCTGTTTTTATAGATCTTGGCCTTGGCAATCTAATCGTAAGAGAATCTGCCAAACAAGAAAATTCACAAAAACTACTTAGCAACGCCATATCAATAAAACTAATTACGTCTATATTTGTATTTTTAGTAATTTATATTTTTAGTAATGTTTTAAATTATCCCGAAGCAACAAAAACATTAATATACTTATCTAGCATAGCTATAATATTAGATAATTTTACTTTAATATTTTTCTCTACAATCAGAGGAAAACATAACCTAAAATATGAAAGCATTGCTTCTATATTATTTCAAATAATAGTAATGGTTGTGGGCTATATTACTCTACAAAAAACCCATGATCCATATTATCTCGTATTAGTACTAATACTAGCAAGCTCATTTAATGTATTATTTTCTTTGATTATAGTAAATTTTGTTTATAAATTATCCATTATTCCAAAAATAGACACTAAATTTATCAAAAAACTACTTATAATGGCCTGGCCATTTGCAGTAATGGCTATATTTACCAAGATCTTTGGAAGCGCTGATTCGGTGCTTTTATCCAAGCTATCCGATGAAAAATCTCTTGGATACTACAGCATCCCATATAAAATAACATTTGCTTTCCAATTTATTCCTATGGCATTTTCAGCATCTCTTTATCCAGCATTTACTCATTTATTCAATTATCAAAAAGAAAAACTCAAAAACATACTCGAAAAAAGCATATCTTATCTAATATTAATTTCTCTTCCGATTACAATCGGTATTATAGTTATTGCACGTGAAGTTACTTTAAAAATCTATGGAATTGATTTTTTACCATCCACAACAACTCTACAAATTTTGATAATAAATTTACCATTTATATTCTTAAGTTTTCCTACGGGAGCACTTCTAAACTCTGCAAATATGCAAAAAAAACATACAAAAAATATTGCAGTTGCGATGATTTTTAGTATAATTTTAAATATTATACTCATTCCTTTATACAAACAAAACGGAGCTGCGATTGCCTCTGTAATATCATCTATAGTTTATGTATCTTTAAACTTCATAACCTGTAGTAAAATAATAAGAATATCCTACAAAAATCTAACATTAGTCTCTTTAAAGACTCTGATAGCTTGCTTAATTATGGTTTTTATGATAATACTGTTGAATAATCACATTAATTGGCTTTTAAAAATAGCTTCTGGTGGGGCTATGTATATATTTTGCTCCATACTACTTAAAACAGTTACAAAAGAGGACTTTGTACTCCTAAAAAGAGGCTTTAAACAATAGCTTCTTTTTTGCTTTATGTTTAAATATATCATATAATTACATATATGAAACCTGTTTTTAATTTAAAAATTGGGATTTTTTTAGCATTAACACTGCTAACAATTTTTTATTTACAAAAAAAAGATGACAATAATCAAATAGTTATAAAATATAAAAACTCTGATAAAATTGAATTATTAAATACTGTAAAGAAAAAAGATCTTGTAAATTTAAAACAATCCCTAACACAAAATAATGATATAGAAACATTCTCTAAAAACAATAAATACCACATAACAGCTATTCCAAATGATCCTAGTTTTTCTTCTCAAAACTATCTTCGACAAATAAATGCTGATCTTGCCTGGACATTTGCTCATGATGCAAAAAACGTTATTGTTGCGGTTATTGATACTGGCATAGACCTAAATCATTCCGAATTAAAAGAAAGTGTGTGGAAAAATGAAAAAGAAATTGAAAACGACAACATAGACAATGATGGAAATGGATATGTTGACGATATCTATGGATGGGACTTTGTAAATAACACAAATGATGTTGGTATTAAAATCAGTAGAGGATATAAAACATTTGCAGTAAACCATGGAACTGTTGTTGCTGGAATTATAGGTGCAGTTGGCAATAATAATGAGGGTATTAGTGGGGTTGCTTGGAATGTAAAATTGATGTCTATAAGAGCTATAAATAGCCAGGGTGAGGGAAATACTTATGACATATCAAGAGCCATATATTATGCCATAAAAAACAAAGCTGATGTTATAAATCTTAGTTTTATTGGAGATGAAAACGATCCTATACTTCAAGATGCAATAAGAAAAGCAAGTGATGCCAATATATCCATTGTTGCTTCTGCTGGAAATGAACTAAATCCTGGAATAGATTTAGATGATTATCCAAAATATCCCGTTTGTTATGATCTCAATAAGAATACTGTTTTTGGAGTTGGATCTGTCAATGCTAAAAACATATTATCAGCTTTTTCAAATTATGGAACAAATTGCATAGATATAGTTGCTCCTGGAGAAAACTTCATAAGCACACAAGCTTATTATCCAAGTCTTTTTGATTTCAAGACAAAATATGGGGAAAATCTTTCTGGCACATCATTATCAGCTCCGCTTGTATCTGGTGCTATAGCTCTTATCAAGTCTATAGATAAAAATTTTACAAATCAAGAAATCTATCAAATATTAAAAAATAGTGCCAAAGATATAGCATTTATAAATTTTGATCACAGAAAAAAAATAGGAGCTGGATTATTAGATGTAAATAATGCCCTTATAAAGGCAAGGCAACTAAAAAATAGCAAGAGTCTAAATATATTGACTGTTCCAAGATATGGAAAAATAAATTCTATAAAATTTTTTGATAGAAAAAATGGGAAAGAAATAGAGAAAAAAATTGATTTACCCATTGGTGCTAAAAATATAAATAATTTTTATACTATAAAAAGTGGAGATATCAATGGTGATAATAATGAAGAGATAATCCTAGCCTCTACAAATAGCTCTGGCACATATATAAGCATATATAACCAAGACTTATTAATGATAAATAATTTCAAAATAGACTACAAAAATCCGGTTTCTATGGAAATAGTAGATGCATATTCTTCTGGAAGAGAAAAAATTATAATAGGGTCTCCAAACAACTATAGCCCACAAATCTCTATTTATGATCAAGATGGAACTCTTTTAAACTATTTTAAAACGTACAATTCAAAAGCAAAATTTGGATTATCTATTGCAAAATGTGATATTGATAATGACTACAAAGATGAAATAATCACCGTTCCAAAAAAAGGTGGGGGACCACATGTTATCTATTATACAATTGAAGGAAAAATAAAAGATAGTTTTTTTGCAGGAAACAAAGATTTTAGAGGTGGATTGAATATTACATGTGGAGATATAAATGGTGATGATACAAATGAAATAATTTTAACTCCTGAATCTGGAGGATCTTCATATACACTTATTTATAATACTGATAAAAATCTAATATCTAGTTTTTGGAATTATGATTCCAAATTTAACAAAGAGGCCAACATTACTCTTATTGATATAAACAATGACTACAAAAAAGAAGTAATGGTTAGCACAAATCAAGGTGTAAATTCTCATGTAAGAATTTTTGATATGTGGGGTAATCTTATGGATCAATTTTTCGCATTTAATCAAAAACCAAAGAATGGTGCCTCTGTTACAGAATTTATAAAAAAAGAAAATGTTTCAAATAATTAAAAAATACCCTATAATAAAACAAATATTTGTATTTGGAATAATAGGTGTCTCAAATGCTCTAATAGATTTTTTGGTTTACATACTTTTAACTAGAAATTCATCTTTTTGGTTAAAATATTATTTAGTAGCTAATACAATCTCGTTTTTAATAGCAAGTATTTATAGTTTTTTTATGAACAAAAAGTTTTCCTTCAAAGATGCAGATAATAAAAATTCTTTTGTTAAATATATTAAATTTCTAACAACAACCATAATATCTTTTCTTATAGTTCAGCTATGTCTATATATTTCCGTTCAACATTTACATATATTAGATGTCTATGGAAAGATTACTGGCATCATACTAGGGGCTATGTGGAATTTTATAATATATAAGCTAATAATTTTCAAACCAAAGCAAGTCGTTTAAATAAAATTAATAACATAATAAATAATTTAACTATTCCGCATACAACGGAAACAACCTACGCCTACGGCGAAGCAATAAAAATATGCTAAACATTTTCAAAAAAAAGTCCGAAAAAAATGTGCAAAAAAATATAATATTTGATAAAAAAAATATTCTTGTTATTGGTGGTGCAGGATTCATAGGGTCAAACTTGGTAGAACATTTGTTAGGCGAAAATAAAGTAATCTGTATAGATAATTTTATAACTGGAAATATAGAAAATATCAATCACTTATTACAATTTCCAGACTTCACTTTCATAAAACACGATATGAGTGAGTCCATAGATTTAGAAAACTCCAAAGAACTTGAAAAATTTCGAGTTAAATGGCAAGGCATTCAAGACATTATTTATCTTGCATGCCCAACATCATATAGACATCCACAACAATACTCAATCGAAACAATAAAAGCAAATTCCATTGCTCTTCAAAATGCACTAGATCTTGCAGTAAAATACAAAGCAAGATTTCTATTTGCATCATCTTCTGCTGTATACGGAAATGCAAACGATGCAAATGGAGCAATTTCAGAAACATACATAGGAAAAAATAATCATATAGAGCTTCGCTCTTCATACAATGAAGGAAAAAGATTTGCAGAAATGGTTGTCTATAATTATTGTGAAAAATATGATTTAGACACTAGTATTGCAAGAATTTTTGCAACTTATGGTCCAAAAATGATACTAAACGATGGAAGATTAATTCCTGATTTTATAGAATCAGCTACAAAAAATAAAGATATTATAATAAACGGGGATGAAAACAAAACTAGTTCTTTTTGTTATATAGAAGACATGATAGATGCGCTTATGAAATTAATGAATAATCCATTACATCACCCAATTAATATTGGAAATCCCGAAGAAGTACTTATAAAAGATGTTGCTCAAAAAATCATAGATATTACAAAGTCAAAATCAAAAATTATATTTAAGGAAAATTTTAAAAACATCCAAAGAAGATTAATACCAGACATAAAAATAGCAAAAGAAACCCTAGATTGGATGCCAATGACTGATCTTGATTCAGGACTCAAAAAAACAATAGAACACGTTGAAAGAACTAAAAATCTTCTTTCTCCAAATAATCTTAAATTTTAATATTTAATATCGCTATAGCCCGCTTCATAGAAACGATAACGAGGCAAGCGAGAAAAAAAATAAATATATGAAAATTTTAGTAACCGGAGGTGCAGGATTCGTAGGATCTCATTTGGTAGATGAGCTCATAAAAATAAATCATGATGTTTTTATAATTGATAATTTATCTTGTGGCAAAAAAGAATTTATAAACAAAAGTGCAAATTTTTTTAAGCTTGACATAAGATCCACAAAAATAAATAAAATATTCAAAAAATATAATTTTGATATCGTATATCATTTAGCCGCTCAAAAAAGCGTTCCATATTCTATAAAAAATCCTGCTGATGATGCAAATATCAATATTTTAGGAAGTATCAATCTATTTGATAATTGTGTAAAATACAAAGTAAAGCGAGTTATATTTACATCAAGCGGAGGTGCTATATACGACGAGGCAAATAATTTCCCAACAAGCGAAATAGAAGAAGCAAGACCACTTAGCCCATATGCAGTAGCAAAATTTACAATAGAAAAATATCTAAATTTTTACAACAAAGTTCATGGCTTAAATTATACAATAATAAGACCTGCAAATATTTATGGACCACGTCAAGATCCAATGGGTGAAGCGGGTGTCATTGCTATTTTTATCAATAATTTACTACAAAAAAAACAATGTTTTATAAATGGCGGGGATCAAACAAGGGATTTTATATTTGTAGAAGATGTAGTAAATTCTTTAATTAAAGCACTAAATGCAAAAAATGAAATTTATAATATATCTACAGAAAATGATATTTCTATAAAAAACTTATACGAAAAAATAAAAACTATTTTGGAATCAGATATAGAAGCAGAATTAAAACCTTCTATTATTGGAGAAGTATTCAAAAGTCAACTATCATATCAAAAAATAAAAAACGATTTAAATTGGAATCCTCAACATAGTTTAGAAGATGGCATAAAGAAAACAATTAATTATTTCAAAAACTTATAAAAAAATACTGATATGTTAGAAAATGAAAAAATATTTATAATAATCCCGGCATGGAATGAGGAAAAAAATATTACAAATGTTTTGTCTTCACTTATAGAAAAATATCAAAACGTTATCATAGTTGATGATGGATCAAATGATAAGACAATTGAAATTGCAAAACAATTTCCAGTCACAATATTAAAACACATTATAAATAGGGGGCAGGGCGCAGCACTTCAAACAGGAAATGAATATGCTATCTCTAAAGATGCTGAAATAATAGTTCATTTTGATGCTGATGGTCAATTTTTAATAGAAGAAATAAATGATTTGATAAATCCAATCATAAACGAGGGTTATGACATTGTATTTGGATCTAGATTTATGGGAAAAGAATCAAAAATTCCTTGGCTAAAAAAGAATGTGTTATTTAAAGTTGGAAAGATTGTAAATAAAATACTTTTCGATATAAAAACAACCGACCCCCAATCTGGTTTTCGTGCAATGACAAAAAATACTGCAAAAAAAATCAATATAGAACACGATCAAATGGCTCACTGTAGTGAAATATTACATAAATCATTTAAAAATAAATTGAAAATAAAAGAAGTTCCAATGACTGTAATCTATAATAAATTTGGTCAAAATTTCTCTGGGGGAGTTACAATATTAAAAGATCTAATTATTAAAAAAATATTAAGATGATATTTTTAAAAATTATAATAACAATTTTTATTTTGTTTGCCATTGTTAATCTAATAAATCAAAAGAAGAATGATAAAATAAATTTTTCTACATTTATAATGTGGCTAATCATTTGGATCTCTGTCGGAATAGTTTTTTGGAAACCAGATATTTCAACAACATTGGCTCATTATCTTGGAATCGGCCGCGGATCTGACTTGATGATTTATATATCTATTATTACAATATTTTATATGCTGTTTAAAATATTTTCTCACATCAATAAAATAGAAACTCAAATTACAAAAATAGCTAGAGAAATAGCTCTCATCACAGCAGATGACAATAAAAATAAAAAAAACTAAACTCTAAACACTAATAACCAAACCATAACCAATATGCCCAAAAAAGTAGCAGTAATTGTACCGAGTTATAATAGTCTAAAATATTTAGAAGATTTATTTACATCTCTAAAAACAACTACCTATCCATCTGATTTCTGGAAACTTATTTTTGTAGATGACAATTCTAAAGACGAATCATTGACATATGCTAAAGAACACATGCCAGATGCCATTTTTATTGAAAACAAAGTCAACCTAGGTTTTACTGGCGGAAATAATCGTGGAGCAAAATGGGCAATTGAAAACAATTATGACTATATATTTTTGTTAAATCAGGATACTATCGTAACTCCAGAGTGGCTAAATATATTGGTAGAAACAATGGAATCAGACCCTACTATTGCATGCTTACAGCCAAAATTACTATTACACCCAGAAACCGACAAAATAAATACCGCTGGTAACAAAATTAATTATCTAGGATTTGGATATAGCACTCTCAATGGAGTAAAAGATGAAAACCAAATTAAATATCTCGATGAAATCAATTACTGTTCTGGGGCAGCAGTTTTAGTAAGAATAGATTTTATAAAAAAAGTTGGTCTTTTTGATGACGAAATGTTCTTTGATCTAGAAGATTTAGATCTTGGTTGGAAAGCAAAATTATTAGGATATAAAAACGTAATAAATCCGCGTGCTGTAATATATCACAAATATAAATTTGGGGGGGGAGGGTGGAGAATGTATTTTACTGAAAGAAATAGACTTATTGTTTTTTATAAAAACTACAAAACAGCAACTAGACTTTTATTATTACCGATGTCCATTGTTATGGAACTAGGGTTACTATTATTTGCTATAAAAAATAAATGGCTCAAATATAAACTACAAAGCTATTTATATTTCTTTAATCCAAAAAACTGGATTTATCTAAGAAGAGCTAAGAAAAAAATTCAATCACTTAGAACGGTAAAAGATAAAGACATCATTAAAACATTTACTCCTGTCATAAATTTTCAAGAAGTATCAAATCCACTACTTGATCACATTGGAAACCCAATTATGAAAATATATTTTAATATAATAAACAAAATAATAAAATGGTAAAAAAAATAATAGCATTGATTTTCATTGTTCTTGTTATTGGTACTCTGTATTTTTATATATCCAAAAACCAATTGGATAAACAAAACACAGAAGAGACGATAAAAGAACCAATTACTATTCAAACAACTTTCAAAAATGAAGAATTTACTTTTGAAAATATAAAGTATTCATTTTCTTATCCAGAAGATTTGACAATCAAAAAATCCAAAACTGGACAATTTCAAAGCGAAGATAAATTCCAAATCATAGATAAGGATAATAATGATAAAATATCTTTTACAATATTAGACCTAATTGCAGAGGGACCAATAAAACAATCCTTGGGTTCAAAAAATGAATTAAGTGTTAAAATAAATAATATTGATGGAATTAGATTTACCACCAATGATTCAAAAGATGTTTATATGCTAAGCGATGATAAATATATATATCTTTGGGAAAACAAAAATGTAGATGCAAATATATTTAATGACGTTGTAAATTCTTTCAAAAAACAATAATGAACACCTCTACAAATAAAGCCATTTTACACGTTGTTTGTACTTTTCCGCCTTACATTAGCGGAATGGGTTTTTCTGCTCTAAAACAAGCCAAAATAGGCCAAAAAATAGGGTATCACATCACAGTAATCACACCAAATTATGAGAAAAAACATGATTCCAATAATTTATTAGAAAATATTCATGTTGTTAGAAAAAAACCCTTATTTACACTAGGAAAAGCGGGTTTTATAAACACATCAAGATTTGTGTCAGAAAGCGATATAATTCACATTCATTATCCATTTTACTTTAGTATTTTACCCACCATTTTGAGTGCAAAAATATACCATAAAAAAATTATTCTTTATTGGCACATGAACCCTGAGGATAGGGGATTAAAAGGATTGTTTTTCAAGTTTTGTGAAAAAATTATTTTGCCAATCATATTAAAATTATCTGATAGAATTCTTGTATCAACTCATGACTATTTTGAGAATGGAACAAGTGCAAAATCATTTATTAAATTTAAAAACAAAATTCAAGAGCTTCCATTTTCTGTTGATATTGAAAAATTTCAACCCAGAGAAAAAAATTTAGAACTTATCAAAAAACATCACTTAGAAAACAAAAAAATATTACTTTTCGTAGGTGGATTAGATAAGGGGCACTACTTTAAGGGGGTTGATGTTTTACTTCATGCATTTAGTAAATTAAATCAGAATGAATATAAATTATTAATAATAGGGGGTGGTGATCTCAAAGAAGACTACAGCAAACTATCAAAACAATTAAATATTGATTCAAACGTTTTGTTTTTAGATGACATAAGGAATGACACTCTTCCAAACTACTATAATTTAGCAGATGCCCTTATTCTTCCATCAATAAACAAGGGTGAAGCCTTTGGAATAGTTCAAATAGAAGCAATGGCTTCGGGAATTCCCGTTATCGTATCTGATTTACCCGGAGTAAGAAAAGTTTTAGAAAATGAAAAAACTGGATTCATATTTGAAAATAAAAACACAGCCGACCTTACATCAAAAATAGAGATGCTATTTTCTGGTGAAGAAAAATATAATCAAATGAAAAGTGATTCCAGAAAAAGAGTCGTAGAAAATTTTAGTGAAGAAATAATATCAAAAAAATTACAAAATATATATGAAGATTTGCTTAATTAACAATCTATATCATCCAGATAAGCGTGGTGGTGCCGAAGAAATGGTTTATCTTCTTGTAAATGAATTAAAAAAACAAAAGCATGATATTTTTGTAATTTGTTCTTCTTCAGAGTACAAAAAAACGACACAAGAAAAAATAGAAAAAACCACCGTATATAGAATAGGTTATGAAAAATATTTTCCATTTTCAAAAATAAATGAGCAGAGCGTATTAAAAAGATTCCTTTGGAGAATACATCAATTCAAAAATAAATATTCCTCATCGATGATCTACCAACTTCTTGACAAAGAAAAACCTGATTTAATATTGTCTCACAATGTACTGGCACTTGGTTATAACACAATACAAACAATCAATAAATATGCCACCATAAACAAGAAAAAACACATTACAACAATTCATGACGTTCAGCTTATTTATCCATCTGGAATATTAAAATCTGGAGATAATTATTCTAAAACCTTATTAAAATTGTATATCTTTTTTACAAAAAAAATGTATTCATCCTGCAAGTTTGTAGTTTTTCCATCAAATGCATTATTAAAATTTTATAATAAATATAAATTTTTCAGAAAATCAAGTTTACATATAATAGCAAATCCTGTTGAATTAGAATCCCATAACAACAAAAAAACATCTAGTGAAAAATTAAGATTTTTATACTTAGGACAATTAGAAGAGCATAAGGGAATTATGGAGTTAATAAAAACTTTCCGACAAATCGATGCTGAAAAATTTCATCTTACAATAGCTGGCCGTGGAAGTCTAAGTCAAAAAATACAAGACATGATATATATAGTAAACAATATTGACTTTGTTGGTGAGTTTGATAAAGAAAAAAGAATAAACCTATTGCAAAAAAATGACATCGTTGTCGTTCCTTCAACATGTTTCGAAAACTCTCCAATGACAATTTATGAAGCATTTCTAAGCGGAACTCCAGTATTGGCCTCAAATATTGGTGGCATACCAGAGCTCATTGAAGACAATGTAACTGGATGGTTATTTAATTCTGGAAATATCAATAACTTAAAGTCAAAAATATTAGAAATATATGAAAATAAAGAGGGGATAGAGGAGTTACAAAAAAATTGTTCGACTTTCGTAAAACAATTTGACATAAAAAACTATATTAAAAAAATTACAAACCTAAATTAATATTCAAAAATATAAACTTTTTTATTATCAAAATCAGTCCAGGATTTGGCTGATTTTTTTAAATCCTCCAAAACTTTTTCACTTGGATTCCAATAATTATTTATAACCACAAAAACTTTAACTACTCCTGTTTTGTTTATTACATTATTTATTATTTGTATTTTATCAGAGTCATCTTGCAAAATATCTAAAAAATCAGAATATGTATTATCTTTTATATTAGTTGGAAGAGAATAATAAAATTCTTGATTGTAATATTTTCTAAACCCATATTTACCTATTAAACTTGCTCCAACGCTCTGATCTGATAAAACGACATAATCAAATTTATCAAAATTAGTTTCTATATAATCAACTACTTTTTGACTTGATGTTGATATGCTATATCCTTTGAAATTCTCATACTTGTCAGATCTTGGATAGCTTAGGTAAAAACTTACGCTCATCAAAATTGCAAAAAGTACAAGCACAAATATTTTAAAACTATTTTTATAATAAAAAGCACGATTAACCAGCGCTCCAAATAAAACAAAAATAATGGGTAATAAAAAATAAAACGCCATGTTAAATATTCTCAAAGAAAATTCATACAAAAATGGAAATCTAAGATAATTTATCATTACAAAATAATTTATCAACAAAATAACAAACATCATAATATAAACAAAATATTCCCTTAAGACTTTTTTTGTTATTATAATAATTGTTCCTAAAATAGCGCACAAAATAATCAATAAGTTTATATTTTTCTCATAAAAATACACAAAGTCATAAATATTTATAAATCTTACATAAAATATATTTAATGGATTTATGGAAGCTAATAAATTCACCCCTGTTTCTTGTCCTAATGTATTCAAGTTAAATTTCTTAAAATAATTAAATACCAAAAAAGCAATTGGCATCATAAAACATGAGATTGCTGACAAAAAATAGAAAAAAGCTTTTTTAATTTTATAATTCCATAAAAAGAAAAGTATCAAAAACAAAAATGCTGGAATACCAGATATCGGATGAAGCATGAATATTGAAGATACCAAAACAATCATCGCAACATAAATATTTTTATATTCGCTAAATAATGTTGATAAAAATATAAGTATTATCAAAAATAAATTTGCTAATCCCTGGGGAGTTGTATAGGTAAAATTAGAATAATTAAATAATAAAAATAATAAAATACATATAAAAATAATAAACTTTTTATAAGAAAGCTTATCTTTTAAAAACATATGAATAGAAATTGGCAAAAATAGTGGTGCACAAAACACCAAGAAAACCCTATCAAAAAACATTACTGAGACTTGGAATAGTTTGGCCAAAATCACAACAATAGAGTATTGTCCTATATAGTAAGGTGGCTTTGGCAAAAATGTTCCACTAGCAAACATCAATTTCTCTGACGCAATATGTAAAAATGGATCGTATCCAAATCCAAGCTTATAAATAATCAAAATAATAGAAAAAGAAAA
>CAZWVD010000016.1:0-2028 GCA_964636855.1 uncultured Gammaproteobacteria bacterium
CTTCCTACAACTTATCATAATTTCTCATTGTAAGCTGAGAATCTATTTGTTTTACTGTTTCAATTACGACTGACACAACAATCAAAATACTTGTTCCACCAATAACAGTGGATCCAATACCCCTTGTAAGGCCTTGCAAAACCACTGGAAGTACAGCTACAACGCCAAGAAAAAGTGCTCCCGCTAAATTGATACGTGATACAATATTTTGCAAATACTGCGCTGTATGATTCCCTGGTCTAATGCCTGGTACAAATCCACCTTGCTTTTGTAGATTTTCTGCAATTTTGTCTGGATGAAATATAACGGCAGTATAAAAATATGTAAACGCAAATACAAGTAAAAAATATATCACGCCATAGAAAACTTGGTTTTGAAATAAATTAATAACCCAATTTGAAATAGAGGCTATTGTGTGATTTCCGGCAGCTGCAAAAAACCTTGCTATCATTGTAGGAAACATAATAAGAGAAATAGCAAAAATAATTGGAATAACTCCTGATTGATTTACCTTGAGTGGTAAATGAGTATTTACACCTCCAAAAACTTTATTTCCCCTTACTCTTCTTGCATATGACACAGGAATATTTCTCTGACCTTCATTTACCATTACAACAACAACTATTGTCAGTATTGCTGTTGCAACAAATACCAATAAACTAAATATTTTACTTGCATCATATACTACGAAAATATTTTTTGTTGTGGAAATAAGTTTTGCAACAATTCCAGCAAAAATAAGCAACGATACGCCATTTCCAATTTTCTTTTCAGTAATAAGATCTCCTATCCAAACCAAGAAAAATGTTCCTGCTGTAATTGTAATAATTACTGCTGCATATTGAAGCCCACTAAGATTTGATAGAATTGGTGTGTTTGCAGATTTCTGAAGTAATGTCAAAAATCCATAGGCCTGCATAGCTCCAAGTGGAATGGTAAGATATTTTGTATAAGCATTTATTTTTCTTTGACCCTCTTCACCTTCCTTTGTAAGAGCCTCTAATTGAGGAACGATCATTGAAAGAAGTTGAATGATAATAGAAGCTGTAATATAAGGACCAACGCCCAACATTGCTATAGAAAAATTGGTAAGTCCTCCACCGGAGAACAAATCCATCAGTCCCAAAAATTGATTTGATTGAAACAAGTTTCTAAGAGTTACAATATCAAGTCCAGGAATTGGAATATGATAAACAATTCTACTTACCAAAAGCATCACTAAAACAAATACAATACTGTTTCTCAAGTCTCTTATTTTATATATTTGTTTTATTTTATCTAAAAACATCTTATTTTTTGATTATAGGTACTTTTCTTACTGGGTTGTTTCTTTTTATTCTTGGGGTTTCAACAACACTTCCTCCAGCTTTTATTATTGCATCTTTTGCTGTTTTTGAAAAATGATGAGCTTTTACTGTAAGTTTTTTGGTCAAACTTCCTTTTGATAAAATTTTCAAAGGGTTTTTGATATCATTAATAAATCCTAATTTTAGAAGACTATTTACATTAACCTCTTCACCTGATTTAAAATATTTCTCAAGTATATTAATATTTACTATATTAAATATTGTAGATTGTCTATTAAATCCACGATGCTTTGGAAGTTGAGCTATATTTTTCTTCATACCCAATCTTTTAAGTCCTGAAACACCAGCTCTTGCTTTTTGCCCCTTCATTCCATGTCCAGAATAATTACCGCGACCAGAAGCATCTCCACGACCTAGTCTTTGTTTCTTTTGTTTAGCTCCTTTTTGAACTTTTAAATTACTGAGTGTTAACATATATTTAGCTTTCAGCTTTCAGCTTTCAGCTGTTAGCTCCTGAGAGCTGATGGCTGATAGCTAATAGCTATTATAATTATTTTTTATCTTCTTCTTTAATTTCCTCTTTTTTGATTTCTTCAGTTGCCTTAGCCTCTACAACTACTTCTTCTTGTATGTCTTTTAATTGATCTAGTGCTTCAAAAACAGCTTTTACATTATTCATTTTATTTTTAGCACCATAAATTTTTGCAATAACATCTTTGAT
>CAZWVD010000016.1:2128-13550 GCA_964636855.1 uncultured Gammaproteobacteria bacterium
TTTTTTGTCTTCCATATAAATATATTAAAATTTTAATCCTTCTTCTCTTGCACCATCTGCAAGTGCTTTGACCTTGCCATGATATTTCTTAAATCCTCTATCGAAAACAACTGTTTCTATTTTTTTCTCTTTTGCTTTTGTTGCTATAAGTTTGCCAAGTTCTTTTGCTATTTCAATATTTTTTCCTTTATTCTTTAATTCTTTATCACTTGCACTTACCATAGTCACACCCTTTGAATCATCTATAATCTGAGCATAAGAATGGAGCAAGCTAAAGAATACTGACAATCTTGGTCTTTTTGAACTACTTTTTATAGTTTTTCTTACCCTATTAGTCTTTCTTTCTTTTGTGCTATTTTTTAATTTATTTTTATCCATATTGTTATAGTTTTCGGCTTTCAGCTTTCAGCTGTTAGCTCCTGATGGCTGATGGCTGACGGCTGATGGCTAATTAAATTATTAACCTGATTTAGCAACTTTTCCTACTTTTCTTCTAATTATTTCATCTGAATATTTAATACCTTTTCCTTTGTATGGTTCTGGTTTTTTGATTGCTCTTATTTCAGCTGCTGTTTGACCAACTAATTGCTTACTTATCCCAGTAAGTGTGATAACATTTTTTTCTACAACTGCGCCAACGCCTTCTGGTAATTTATATTCAACTTGATGAGAAAAACCAACATTTAAAAGCACCATTCCTGGCTTTGCTTCTGCTTTAAAACCTACTCCATTTATTTCTAACTTTTTTTCATATCCACTTACAACACCGACTACCATATTATTTATAAGGCTTCTTTGTAAACCCCATTTTGATCTCTTGTTTTTGTCGGTATCATCATCAATACTTACTATAATTTGTTTTTGACCATTTTCTTCAACTATCTCTGTTTTTGTATCAGGAACCAATAGTTCTGTTAACTTTCCCTTTGGTCCAGAAACTTCAATAGAAACATCGCTGATTTTTACATCAACTTTTTCTGGTATAACAACTGGTAATTTTCCTATTCTTGACATATATTTATTTGATCAGTGAGTTAGTGGAGTTAGTGAGTTAGGATTTATACCCCAACCCTCTGACTCTCTAACTTGCTAATTTTTATAATTATTTATTGTATTTTATTAACCTCATTTAAAGAATTGCTGATTACTGAAAACCAATTGCCAGTAGCTATTCTTACCATATTTCAAATAAAAATTCTCCACCAACCTTCATTCTTCTTGCCTTTTTGTTAGTTATTATTCCACTTGATGTAGATATAATAGCAAGACCTATATCATTCAAAACTTTTGGTAATTTATCACTTGCTACATAAATTCTCTGCCCTGGCTTTGATATTCTTTTTATATGTTCTATTGCTGATACTCCTGTAGGACTATATTTTAATTCTATTTTAATTACATCAAATTTCTCCTTTACTTTTTCAGCAGAATTAAGATAGCTCTCTCTTACTAACAGCTTAGCAATTTCATATTTAATTTTTGAAAATGGAATAATGACCTCTTGCTTTTTAACAGCCTGAGCGTTCCTTATTCTAGTTAGCATATCAGCTATTGGATCTGTCATCATAATTTTATTGTAATATCAACTTATATTAATTATTTATTTTATTACCAACTACTCTTTTTGACTCCTGGCATCTCACCTTTACTTGCTAGTTCTCTAAAACAAATTCTACAAAGCTTAAAATCTCTCATGTATGATCTTTTTCTACCGCACTTCCAACATCTTCTTACAATTCTAGTTGAAAACTTTGGTTTTTTATTTGATTTTGCTATTTGTCCTTGTGTTGCCATATTATTTTTTGAAACTATTCTTTAATTTTTCTTCAAATTCTTTATCTATAATAAATGGGAATCCCATATATTTTAACAAAAAGTAACACTCTGCTTTTGTTTTTGCTGTTGTTGTAATAGCAATTTCAAGTCCATGAACATGTTCAACTTCATCAGCCTTTATTTCTGGAAAAACAGTGTATTCTTTAAACCCGTAAGAAAAATTCCCTTTTGAATCCAGATGTTTGTTTTTTACATCAATACCGTGGAAATCTCTTACTCTAGGAAATGTAATATTAATTAATTTATCTAAAAAATCATACATTTTACTACCTCTGATTGTAACCTTTGCTCCGATAATCATTCCTTCTCTTATTTTGAAAGCTGAAATAGATTTTTTTGCTTTTGTTTGAATTGATTTTTGACCAGTGATTCTAGATAATGTATTTTCTGCAATAGCAATATACTCTTTATTATTTATAGCCCTACCCAATCCTACGTTAAAAGTAATTTTTTCAATTTTTGGAACAGATAAAGAATTTTTGTATCCAAAATCAGTTTTCATTTTTGAAATAACCTCTTTTGTGTATTTTTCTTTTATACTTATCATAATTTTGATTGTCCAGTTATTTGACTCGCTAAAATTTTAGTACGGCGAGCTTAACCGGGTATTATAAACTAATCAATTACTTCATTACATTTTTTACAAACTCTGTATTTTTTTGCTTCTGAAATTTTATAAGATATTCTTGTTGTTCTTCCACACTTCTTACAAATAAGCACAGCTTTTGACATGCCTATTGGTCCAAAAAATTCAATTCTTTGACCTTTTTCGTTTTCTTTTCTTGGTTTTAAATTCTTGAATTTTTTATTTACACCCTCTACAACAATTTTTTCTTCTTTAGCAAAAATCTGATTAACCTTTCCTATTTTACCCTTATCTTTTCCTGAAAGAATTTTTACTTGATCGTTCTTTTTTATTTTAATTGTATTCATATATTTAGCTTTAGACTTTCAGCTTTCAACATTTAGCTCCTTGGAGCTCATAGCTGATTGCTATTAGTTATAATACTTCTGGTGCAAGTGAAATTATTTTATTATATCCAGCGGCCCTTAATTCTCTTGCGACTGGTCCAAATATTCTTGTGCCTCTAGGCTCTTTTGCATCTTTATCCATTATTACAACAGCATTATCATCAAATCTTACATACATTCCACTAGGTCTTCTAAATTCTTTTCTTTGTCTTACTATTACAGCCTTTAGAACATCACTTTTTTTAACCATACTATGTGGCTGTGCTGATTTTACTGCAACTATTATAATATCGCCTATTCTTGCATATCTTCTTTTGGTTCCACCAAGTACCTTAATACACTGGACTTTTTTTGCTCCAGTATTGTCAGCGACATTTAACATTGTTTGCATTTGTATCATATATTTAACTGTTTAGTTTTCAGTTTTCAGTTTTCAGGTATTTCCTGACATCTGCAAGCTGAAATCTAATTTACTTTATCTTTTTTATTACTGCCCATTTTTTATCTTTTGACACGGGCTTTGTTTCTCTCAGTAAAACCTTGTCTCCTCTTTTATATGCATTAGTTTGATCGTGAGCTTTATATTTTTTGCTGACAACATATTTTTTCTTATATATCTTATGAGTTTTTGTAGTATCAACTTTAACAACAACGGTTTTCATCATTTTATTGCTTACAACTACACCACTTAATTCTCTAGATTGTTTTTTTTGCTTATTTTCCATATTATTTTAGCTCTCGGCTTTCAGTTTTCAGTTTTCAGCTATTTCCTGAAATCTGCAAGCTGTAATCTAAAGCCTAATTATATTATTTTGTATCTTCTTTTTTTATATTTAGAATAGTAAGAACTTGGGCTATTGTTTTTCTTGCTTGTCTCATTTTTCTTACATTTTTTTCTTGTTTTGAATTTACACTAAATCTCAAAGCTCTAACTTTTTCTCTTTCAGATTTCAATGTTTTTTGTAAATCCTCTACTTTACTTTCTTTTAATTCTTTAAATTCCATATATTTATTCCTTTGAAACAAAGGTACATTTTACTGATAATTTATGTGATGCTAATCTAAAAGCTTCTTTTGCATCATTTTCTTTTATTCCCTCTAACTCGAATAGAATGGTTCCTGGTTTTACTACTGCTACATAATGGTCAACTGGTCCCTTTCCTTTTCCCATAGGCATTTCTCCACTTTTTGATGTAATTGGTTTGTGTGGAAATATTCTAATCCAATATTTTGCACCTCTTTGTAAATGATGGACTATCGCACGTCTAGCTGATTCAATTTGTCTTGCAGTAATCCAGCCAGCTTCTTTTGATTTTAATCCAAAACTTCCAAAGCTAACTTTATTGCATTGTGTAGCAACTCCTTTGATTTGGTCACCTCTATGCCATTTTCTGTGTTTTTCTTTTTTTGGTGCTAACATATCTTTAGCTTTCTTAATCTACCCTTAGATAGATGGCTCTCAGCTTTTAAAAGCTGACAGCTATTTAAAATTATTTTTTATTATATGGTCTCTTTGCGTCTTTGCTAAATGGGGCTCTTCTTGGAGGCATCTTCTTTTCTTGAGATTCTTCAACTGATGCTACCTTTGTTTTAGTGTTTGATTCTGATTCTTTATACAACCATACCTTTATTCCTATTGCTCCATAAGTAGTTCTTGCTACTCCTCTTGCATAGTCAATATCTGCACGTAATGTATGAAGTGGTAATCTACCATCTCTCAACATTTCTCTTCTTGCAATTTCTACTCCATTTAATCTTCCCGACATCATAACTTTTACTCCACGACATCCCGCCTCTAATGCTTTTTCAATTGCCTTTTTCATAATTTTTCTATATGGCAATCTTTTTTCTGTTTGATCTATCATATTTTGTAAAACTATTTCTGCGCACATTCCTGGTCTTCTTACTTCTTCTATAGAAATCTTCAAGTTCTGTTTTTTATTTTTAAAACATTTTACAAGTATCTCTTTTTTTAATTCATCTACGCCTGTTCCACCACGACCTATAATAATACCTGGTCTTGCTGAATGAATTACCAATTCTATACCATTACCTGATCTATTTATTTCCAATCTTGCAACAGATGCTTCTCTTAATTTAACTTTCAAAAATCTTCTAATTGTAATATCTTCTTTAAGAAATTGTGCGTAATTTTTATCACTAAACCATCTAGACTTCCAAGTCTGTAGGTTTCCTAGTCTAAAAGATATTGGATTTACTTTTTGTCCCATGTTATTTATCTCCTGCCTTTCTTACAAAGGTTTTTAAATTGGTTTTAACGCCTCTTCTATTTAATTTTGCATCGACTTTATTTGCTCTAAGTTTTGGTGTTTTGACAATCTTGTCTATATTTTTTGCTTCTGTTTTTGTTTCTTTTTTATCCGATTTCTTTACTGATTTTTTAACTAATTTTTTAGCCCTACTTTCATCACTTGGCTTATATTCATCTAAAATAATAGTAATATGGCTAGTAAATTTCAAAATTCTTCCTGCTCTTCCATGTGCTCTTGGCATCCATCTTTTTAGTGCTGGTCCCTGATTTACAAATATTTTCTTTATAAATAGATTGTCTTTGTCTAAAGAAAAATTATTTGTAGCATTTGCTATTGCTGAATCTAAAAGCTTCAAAATATCTGTAGCAGATTTTTTACTAAGATTTTTGAGTTGACCTATTGCAGATTTTACACCAATACCCCTAATAACGTCAGTAACTAGTCTTACTTTTCTTGGTGCTACTCTATAATATTTTAATTGTGCTTTTACTTCCATATTATTTAGCTTGTTAGCTTAATAGCTACGTAACCACGTAACTGCTTATTAATTATTTCTTTTGTGTTTTTGCCATCTTACCACCATGAGAAATAAATTTCTTTGTAAGAGAAAATTCTCCTAGTTTATGTCCTACCATGTTTTCTACAACAAATACTGGCAAATGACTTTTTCCATTGTGTACATAAATAGTATATCCAACCATTTCTGGAATAATAGTAGATCTTCTTGACCATGTCTTTATCATTGCATTATCTCCTGGCTTGGAATTAGCTACCCTCTTTAATAGTTTAGGGCATGTAAATGGTAATTTTTTTAAACTTCTTGACATATTTTTTAGCTTTCGGCTTTCAGCTGTCAGCTGTCAGCACCTTATTTAATTTAGCTATTAGATATTAACCCTAATGGCTGATAGCTAATAGCTGATAGCTATTTAAATTATTTTCTCTTAGCTCTGCGTTTTATGATTCTATTATTACTGTATTTCTTTTTCTTTCTTGTCTTTACACCTATTGCATGCTTACCCCAAGGTGTCTTTGGATATTTAAGTCCAATAGGATGCTTACCTTCTCCACCACCATGAGGATGATCACATGGGTTCATTACTTTTCCACGAACCGTAGGTCTTATTCCACGATGTCTTGTTCTTCCTGCCTTACCCCATCTAATATTTCTAAATTCTGAATTTGATACAGCTCCTATGGTTGCAAAACAATCTTTTGATACTAATCTCATTTCTCCAGAAGGAAGTTTGATTTGAGCATTATTTCCATCTATACCCATGAGCGTTGCACTGTTTCCAGCACTACGAACAAGCTTTCCACCTTTTTTAGGCTGTAATTCTAAATTACATATTGGAGTTCCTGCTGGTATAAGATGTAGCGGAAATCTATTTCCATCTGACAACGTGAGTTTTGTTTCTGAACTTACAACAACTTGATCTTTCTTCAGATTTTCACATGCTAAAATATATCTTCTTTCTCCGTCTCTATAACAGATAAGAGCGATATATGCATTTCTATTTGGATCATATTCTATTTGCTCTACTTTTGCAGGAATATCATATTTATCCATCTTAAAATCAACAATTCTAATATATCTTTTTGCTCCACCACCTTGATGTCTTACAGTTATTTTTCCTTGATTATTTCTACCACCGTGCTTTTTCTTTATAACAGATAATTTTTTTACTAATTTATTTTTTTTTGGTGCAACAAAACTAACTGATACTGATGTGTGTCTTCTTGCTGATGTTGTTGGTTTGTATAATTTTATTGGCATATCATTATTTGAAATTTGAAATTTGTAATTATTTATACTCCTTCATAAACTTCCATACTATCTCCCTTTTTAAGAGTTACAATTGCTTTTTTCTTATCTTTTGTAACACCGTGAGATTTTCCGTATCTAACTTTCTTACCCTTTGTATTTATTACATTAATTTCTATTGGCCATACTCCATAAACATGAAAAATAGCTTTTTTGATTTCATTCTTTGTTGTATCCAAACTTACTTGAAATAAATATTTATTTTGTATTTTTAGATGTGCTGCTTTTTCTGAAATAATTGGTTTAACTAAAACTTTATAAGCGTTCTTTGTGTCTGATTTTACAACACCTGCTTTTGCAACATGTTTTTTTTCTTTCTTAGAGTTTGTGATTTCTTCAACTGTAAGCTCCTTTGCACTTTCTTTTGGCAAATTGTCTTTATCTATATCAGTGTCTAATTTTTTCTTAGTAAATATTCCCATAGTTTTATTTTAGAAAATGTTTGCTTATCTTGTTTACTGCTTCTTTTGTCAAAATCAAATATTCATATTTTAACATTGTATAAACATTCAAACTATCTGCTGATACAAATTTGATAGTTTTCAAATTCTTTGTTGCATTTTTTAGATTTTCATCAGTAACATCTTTTGCTATAAGTGATTTTTTATTATCCAATTCCAATTTTTTAAATATTGAAAGGATGCTCTTTGTTTTTTGATCTGCTAAATCTAAATTTTCTACAATTCTTAGTTTTTGATTTTGTAATTTATCTGTCAAAACCATAAACAAGGCCTTTGTCTTAACTTTTTGATTGATTTTCTTTTCAAAATTTTGATCCTTCGAAGGTCCAAACACAACTCCTCCACCTTTCCATTGATTTGCTCTAATAGAACCCTGTCTTGCACGTCCTGTACCCTTTTGTTTCCAAGGTTTTCTACCACCACCACGAACTTCTGAAATTGTTTTTGTGTGTGATATAGTACTTCTTCTATTTGCAAGATAAGCTTCTACAACCTGTTGGATAACACATGGTTTTATTTTTATATCAAAAATCTTTGAATCTAATTCTATTTCTCCAGTTTCTTTGCCTTCTAAATTGTAAATTTTTTCTTTTATCATATTTTTAACTGCTCAGTTTTCAGTTTTCAGTTTTCAGTTATTTCCTGAAATCTGCAACCTATAATCTGAAACCTAATTTACTTTTCTTCTTTAACTTCTTCCGTTTTTACTTCTTCTACTGATTTTATTTCCTCTACTGGTTCAGAATCTTTTGTTTCTTCTACTTTTACTTCCTCTACCTTTTCTGGAGCTGCGACACTTTCTATGTTTATATCTTCTTCTTTGATTTCTATTTTTGGTTCTTCTGGTGTTAAGGTGTCTTCTATTTTTGCCTCTATTTCAGCCTCTACTGGTTTAACTTCTTCAAATACCTTAAAATCATTTTTTCCATAAATGTATAAAAGTGCATTTCTTGATCCACTAACAGCTCCTTTTATATATATTAGATTGTGTTCTAAATCTATTTTTACTATTTCTAAATTATCAATTGTTACTCTTGCGTTACCCATATGTCCAGGCATTCTAAGTCCTTTAAAAACACGAGCTGGTGCAGTTGCTCCTATACTTCCAGGCATTCTTACTTGATCTTTTGTACCATGAGTAGATATGGCTCCAGCAAATCCATGTCTTTTAACAACACCCTGAAATCCTCTTCCCTTAGAAAGTGATGATATTTTTACTTTATCACCCACACTAAAACTATTTATACCTATTTTATCACCGACTTTTAAGTCTATTGTCATATTATCCGTTCTGAATTCTTTAATAGTTCTAAAATTTCCTAACTTCTTAAAAAATCCGGCGATAGATTTTGACACCTTATTCTTGTTTCCATAAGCCAAAATAAGGGCAGAATATCCGTCCTTTTCCTTTGTTCTTGTCCCTATTACAGTACTTGGTGTAACACTAATTTCTGTAACTGGAATAAATCTTCCGTCTTCTCGAAAGATTTGAGTCATTCTAATTTTTTTACCTAGTATAAAATTCATATCTTTTATAACAAAAAATCGTAACCTTAAATCTTCAAAAACATCAAGATCTAAAGTTGCGATTCTGCTTTTAAAATTAATATATTTTGCAGAATTTAATAAATGGAATTTCAATCTCCTTACTTAATTCATCTTATAGAACACTTCCTACTGGGTTATTCTACTCAATGAGCATAGTAATAATTTTTAAATCTTATTCTCAAATAGAATATCACATCTTAATTTCAATGTCAACACCATTTGGCAAGTCCAGACTCATCAAAGAATCAATAACTTTTTTGTTTGGCTCTAGTATATCAATAAGTCTTTTATGAACCCTCATTTCGTATTGATCTCTTGAATCCTTATGAACAAAAGTTGACTTCAAAACTGTATACTTTTTGATATTTGTTGGAAGTGGAATAGGTCCGATAATACTTGCTCCATTTCTTACGGCAACATCAATAATAGTCTTTGTAGATTGATCAATCAACATATGGTCATATGCCTTTATCTTTATTCTAATTCTATTAGTTGCTTTTTCAGCACCTTCTTGGGCATCACCTTGAGACTTTACAGCACTAGCTTTACTTGTATTCTTTTTTTCCATATTTAACTAGATTATTAAATAACAATTACCCCCCCACCCTGACTAGCAAAGTGGGGGGTAAAAAAATTTATTTCATGATTTTAACAACAGCTCCTGCTCCAACTGTTTTACCACCTTCTCTAATAGCAAATCTTTGTTTTTCTTCTAAAGCAACTGGTGTGATAAGTTTTACCTTTAGATTTACTGTATCTCCAGGCATAACCATCTCTGTTCCTTCTGGTAATTCAATATCACCTGTAACGTCACATGTTCTGATATAAAATTGTGGTTTGTATCCTTTGAAAAATGGTGTATGTCTTCCACCTTCATCTTTAGACAGGATATAAATTTGAGCTTCAAATTCTGAATGAGGAGTAACAGATCCTGGTTTTGCCAAAACTTGTCCTCTTTCAACATCATCTTTCTTTGTACCTCTTAAAAGAAGTCCTGCATTATCTCCTGCTTGTCCTTGATTCAATGATTTATTAAACATTTCAATTCCAGTAACTACAGTCTTTGTAGTATCTTTCATTCCGATGATTTCAACTTCTTCATTGATTTTAACAATACCTCTTTCAATTCTTCCTGTAACAACCGTTCCTCTTCCTTCAATTGAGAAAACGTCTTCAATAGGCATCAAAAATGGCTTGTCTAGATCTCTTACTGGATCTGGAATATATTCATCTAATGCTTTCATAAGTTCTAAAATTGGTTTTGAAGCTTCTCCTGTTGGATCTTCTAATGCTTTAAGAGCTGATCCTCTAATAACGGGTGTTGTATCTCCAGGGAATTCATATTTTTTGAGTAAATCTCTTATATCTTCTTCTACAAGGTCAATAAGTTCTGGATCGCTTACTTGATCGGTTTTATTCAAAAATACTATGATATAAGGAACACCAACTTGTTTTGCTAAAAGAATATGTTCTCTTGTCTGAGGCATAGCACCGTCTGTAGCTGAAACAACAAGTACTGCTCCATCCATTTGAGCTGCTCCTGTAATCATATTTTTTACATAGTCAGCATGTCCTGGACAATCTACGTGAGCATAATGTCTTTTTTCTGTTTCATATTCTACGTGAGCAGTAGCAATTGTAATACCTCTTTCTTTTTCTTCTGGGGCATTATCAATTTGATCTACTGATTTATTTTGAGCGACTCCACCAGATGCCATTAGAACTTGTAAAATAGCAGCTGTAAGGGTTGTTTTTCCATGATCAACGTGTCCGATAGTACCTACGTTTACATGGGTTTTGTTTCTATTAAAATTTTCTGCCATATTTTTTTTCCTTTATTAACGAGTTAAACTCGTTTTTTTGCTTTTTAAAGCAAATTTTAAATTAATGTGTATTAATTCTATCAAAAAAATTATAAAAACGCAAGTCAGACACCTATCTTTATTCTATAATAGACCTTCTAACTCTTGACGCATAATCCTCATTTAATCCCGTATCTTTAATTCTGTTTTCTGAAACATCTTTTTTCTCTAAAGATGTAAGTCTATCGTACTGTTCTAGGGGCATTACAACAAGCATGGGCTTAGCGTCTCTTGCAATAAATACTTCTTTGCCACTATCTGCTATTTGGAATATTTTATCTAAATCAAACATATTTTTTTAACAATAAATAAGGTTACTATATTTTATAAATAAAATCAAGTTTATTTTCTAGTTCCTTCAACAATTTCTTGTGCTATTTTTGAAGGTGCTTCTTGATAATGACTAAACTCCATTGAATAAGCTGCACGACCTTGGGTCATACCGCGAAGAGTTGTTGCATAACCAAATAATTCTGATAATGGAACTCTTGAATTTATAACCTTTACATTTCCCTTATCAACCATTTCATCAATTTGACCTCTTTTTGAATTGAGATCTCCAATTACATCTCCCATATAATTTTCAGGTGTTGTAACCTGTACTTTCATAATAGGTTCTAATATTATTGGTTTTGCATTTCTAAA
>CAZWVD010000016.1:13650-17111 GCA_964636855.1 uncultured Gammaproteobacteria bacterium
TCTACTTTAAATTCTCTTCTCATTCTTTCAACAAGAACTTCTAAATGTAATTCTCCCATTCCAGCAATAATAGTTTGCTGTGTCTCTTCGTCTGTTCTAATTTTGAAAGTTGGATCTTCTTCACCAAGCTTCGAAAGAGCCATACCCATCTTTTCTTGGTCTTGTTTTGTTTTTGGTTCAACAGACATATGAATAACTGGTTCTGGAAATGTAATTGATTCAAGTAAAATATTATCATCTTCAGAACACAATGTATTTCCTGTTTTTGTATCTTTTAAACCAATAACACCCGCTATTTCACCAGCATATATTTCATCAACATCTTCACGTGAATTTGCATGAAGTCTTACAATTCTTCCAATTCTTTCTTTTGTATCAGTTGAAGAGTTATAAACATAAGAACCTGATTTTAATACTCCTGAATATACTCTAACGAAAATAAGTCTTCCAACAAATGGATCTACCGCTATCTTGAATGCAAGTGCAGTAAGTTTTTCGTTGTCATCAGTATTTCTTGCAACTTCTTCTCCGGTATCCTTGTCTATTGCCTTTATTGGAGGAATATCAAGTGGTGATGGTAAATAATCAACAACACAATCAAGCATTTTTTGAACACCTTTATTTTTGAGTGCGCTTCCTGCAAGAACAGGAACAATTTTATTTTCTATAACAGCGATTCTCAAAACTCTTTTCAAATCCGCTAGTGAAATAACTTCTCCTGCTAAATATTTTTCCATCAAAACTTCATCATTTTCAACTATTGCCTCTAATAATTTTCCTCTATATTCAGCACATAATTCTTTCATGTCTTCTGGTATCTCTGTTATGTTGATAGTGTCTCCTTGTTCTCCTTCGTAGATATATGCTTTTTCTTCTAATAAATCTACAATACCTTTAAATGTTTCTGCAGCTCCGATTGGCAATTGAATAGGAAATGCTCTTTTGGTAAGTCTATCGTGAATAGAATCAAGATCGAAAAAGAAATTAGCTCCCATTCTATCCATTTTATTTATGAAAGCAAGTCTTGGAACTTGATAATCTTCAGCATATCTCCAGTTTGTTTCAGATTGTGGTTCTACTCCTGCAACGCCATCAAAAATAATGACAGCACCATCTAATATTCTCAAAGATCTTTTTACCTCTGCAGTAAAATCAACGTGCCCCGGGGTATCAATAAGGTTTATTCTATAATCATGCCAAAAACAAGTTGTTGCTGCTGATGTAATTGTAATTCCTCTTTCTTTTTCTTGTTCCATCCAATCCATTTCAGCTTCACCATTGTGAACTTCTCCGATTTTATGTTTTTTACCCGTGTAATATAAAACGCGCTCGCTTACTGTTGTTTTTCCAGCGTCTATGTGAGCTATAATTCCTATATTTCTTGTTTTTTCTAATGGATATTGTCTTGGCATAATGTTAAATTTAAAGTTTAAAATATTAAGTTTAAAGTATTTAGATATAAAATAAAAAGGCGTAAGTGGAAAGGCGGAAGCTTACCCCGCTATAGAGCATGGGTTTTAAGATTGCCGTTCACTTCGCCTATTAAAACGCAAACCAATAGCTACGTAACTACGCAACTACCAAATTAAACAATTAACCGAAATGTGCAAAAGCTTTATTGGATTCGGCCATTTTGTTGACATTGATTTTCTTCTTTATAGCATCACCTTCATTGTTTGTGGCTAAAATTATTTCATCGGCTAATTTCTCTGCCATTCTTTTGCCTTTTTTGGATCTACTTGCTTCAAGAAGCCATCTAAATGCAAGTGTATTTTTTCTATCCCCCGAAACAATCACAGGAACTTGATAATTTGCACCACCAACTCTTCTTCCCTTGACTTCTACAGATGGTTGAATATTTTTCATTGCTTGAGTGAATACTGATAATCCGTCTTGTTTGGTTTTTTGAGATACTATATCAATGGCATCATAAACGATACCTTCTGCAATTGATTTCTTGCCATCTTTCATTACATAATTAATAAGCTTTGCAATAACAATATTAGCAAACTTTTTGTCTGCTTCAATTTTTCTTTTTGGTGATTTTTTTCCTCTCATGCTGTTTAAGTTTAAAGTTTTAAGTTTTAAGTCAAATACATTTACTTTTGAAATTTGACATTTGAAATTTTCCGCCCGAGGCGCCTGTCCGCCTATGGAGGAGATCAGCCTTTGGCTGAGAAATTAACTATACCTTCTTTTCTTTTGGTTTTTTTGCTCCATAAATAGATCTTCCCTGAGCTCTATTTTGGACACCCTGTGCATCATAAACACCTCTTACTATATGATAAGAAACACCTGATAAATCTTTTACTCTTCCACCTCTTATTAAAACGATTGAATGCTCTTGTAAATTATGACCCATTCCTGGAATGTATGCTGTTACTTCTGATCCATTTGAAAGTCTTACTCTAGCTATTTTTCTAAGAGCTGAATTAGGTTTTTTTGGAGTTACTGTAGTAACCTTAACACAAACCCCTCTTTTGAAAGAAGATCCTACATTACTTGTTTTCTTTGTTCTTCTTAGAGAATTTGAAGTAACTTTAAGTCCTATCATTTTCAACTTTTTTCTTGGATTTTTTCTTGGATTTTTTGTTAATTGATTTATTGTTGGCATTTATTTACTTGTCCTATTTATCAATAAGACTGATTAAAAAGATTATTAAATTTAAAACCTATTTTATAATACTAAAAAAGGTTATCACAAGTCTTGTGATTAGTCAATATTTTATCATAAAGAGAAAAAAATGCAAGCGCTATGAACAAATAATAACAATCTTTCATATCTAACCAAAAATAAGGTTTTTGCTAATATTAAAGAAAAAACTAAATAAATGGCTAAATATTCCTACGTTCATAACAAGATCCAACATGATAATTCCAAAAAGAAATATGGGCCCATTTTTTGATAAAAAATATTTTACTTCAGAAAATTTTTCTCCCAAAATAGAAAATAATACGTGAGAACCATCAAGTGGTGGAATTGGAATAAGATTAAATATACAAAAAATTAAATTAATAAGAACTATAAAATACAAAAAATTTACCATTAAATTATCTCCTGAAATTCCTGTGTAAGAATATAATATCTTCAAAATAATACCAAAAAATAGTGCTACGAATAAATTACTCATTGGTCCTGCAATAGAAACAATTGCATTTCCCCACTTTTTGTTTTTGAAATAAATAGGGTTTATTGGAACTGGTTTTGCCCAACCAAATCCCAAAAATAACATTGCTAAAAATCCAAAAATATCAATATGTCTAAGTGGGTTAAGAGATATTCTTCCCATAATTTTTGCAGTTGGATCGCCTTGTCTAAAAGCAAAAAGGCCGTGAGAAAACTCATGAATTGTAAGAGCTATTAAAACTGCAAGTAGCCAGGCAACAAAAACCATTGGCTGACTAAACATAAATGTTATTGGCATAATATTTTTTTAAAGAATTAAATAATTCCGAAAACA
>CAZWVD010000017.1:0-11285 GCA_964636855.1 uncultured Gammaproteobacteria bacterium
AAAAAGATTCTTTGCTAGCCTTAAATTCATCCATTTTCTCTGGGATCAAACCTATTTCTTTAACAAACTTATCTACGCTCTCCAAATCTATATTAACCCCATCTATTTTATAATGCATTGGAATAATAGCACGTGGCTCAATTTCATTTATTATATTGATAGCATCTTCCGATTTAAGTGAGTATGGTCCACCAACGGGAACAAGGAGTATATCGACATCGTCTAAAAATTCTAATTGATCTTCTGTTAATTTTTTTTGACCCAAATCTCCCAAATGTACGAGCTTAATTCCCTCGTCCTCTATTAAATAAATAGTTACCGATCCTTTTTCTAAACCGTTTTTATCGTCATGATATGCACGTTTACCATATACAAAAACATTTTTTAATTCATATTCTCCTGGACCATTTATTATAATAGGTTCACCACTTATAGCAGAAGCGTTGTTGTGATCGCTATGATCATGGGTTATTAAAACAGCATCGGCCTTCACCTTTGGCATCTTAATACCTATTGAATCTGAAAATGGATCTATTACAAGATCTGCTTCTTTACATTTAATTCTAAAACAAGAATGTCCATACCAACTTATTTTCATAACTTTTTTGTCCCAGCACAACTAGGAATATTAATTCTTATCTATTAAATTTAATACATTTATCAAATTTTATCAATAAAAAGGATTTTTGACATTGCTTGATTTCTGAATAACTCCCTTTTCCTCTATTTTACTAACTGCACTATCTATGTCATTTACTAATTTATCAAATTTTTCTTGACTCATATTCAAAGACACAAAATCTGTTTTTATTTTCATCTCTGCCAAAACCTGCCCATTTTCTATAATTTCATAAACATTTTTCTTTATAAAAACAAATAAAAACAATAGAGATACTAAAAATATTACAATAGAAATAGAATAAAAATATCTAATTATTCTTTTTCTTGTAAATCCTCTATTTTGAAATGTTTTTTTCATTTTATTTCCAATATGTATCTGTTTTAATTATTCCACTAATTCCCTTTTTTTGTGGGGCTTGTGGATCGCTGAAATCAGTACTTATAGATCCAGCTGAAAGATTTATAAATTTAATATTTATATAATAATTAAGTGATTCAATGGCCGATATATAATTCATTACATCCCCAAAGTTTCCAGAAATAGCTAAATCCATTGGCACCTTTTTATACTTCTCCACGCTATTTAAAGCAATGCTGTCTATAGAAATATTTTGTTTAATATTGTATTTTGTTGCTAGATCTTCCATAGCCCTTATAAAATCTACTTGCTTATCTATTCCTATAAAAGAATTCTCTATTATAATAAGTTTATAGTCTAAAATTTCCATTTTCTTACCAAAGTCTTGATTAGACTTCATTGATTCAAAATAAAACTCTGTTTTTGATTTTTTGTCCATTATGTCTAAACTTGTTTTTTTGATTTCCTTAATAGACCCTATAAGAAAAAAATATAATACAAAAATAAAGAAGAAAATATAAATCATTATTGATATAATTGTTTTTAAATTTGAATTTATTTTTATATTTCCTATTTTCATATAAACTTTATATTCATTTTAATATCAAACTTAATATTTTCTTTTTCCAACAATGTTTTAACTGGAAAATCTATTCCTGAATATTTACCAGCACTCTCTAAATTTGCCTTTAATTTCAAAAGAGCCTCTCTTGTTTTTGCAACTCCACTTATAGAAAGAGATGCTGTGTCTTTATCGATTGAAATTGATTCTACTAAAACATCTCCGTCTAATACAGCCGTTAGATTGGTTATCGTTTCATACCAGTCTATATGATCTGCTTGTATTTTTTTTATCATTATAACCTCATCTTCTATGTTCTTAGTAGTTGGGGTCGTATTACCTGATATTTCATAAATTCCCGAAAAACTTTTAAAGGCATCCACTTGATATTTAAGAGCTATTCGTGCCAAAAGTAATATAGTAGACACAAATAAAACCATCAATGTCAAAACCAAAAACATCTTTTTGGCAGAAGAATAAACATTGTCTGCTTTTATTCTTCTCTTAGATTCTTCTGGTAATATATTTATTTCTATCATAACTATTATTCTAAAAAAATAGATCGAAGCGCAAGTCCTATTGCTGTCGTATAATTTGCTGTAGAACTTTGTTTATAAATTAAACTATCTTCTTTGGATTTTTTATCTTTTGATTCTATTTTAAATTCATAGACTTCTTCAAATTCTTTTAATATATCTTCGCCCTTTTTAATATTAATAAGTGGGTCTGCTATTTTTGTAGGAACCTTTATTTGTTGTTCTATTAATTTATCTATGTTTTTAATATTTGCTACACCTCCACACAAATAAATTTGCTCAATATTTCCAAACTCAGAAAAATAGCTTGCATGAAAATCAAACACACCCTCTATTTTTCTAATTAATTTATCGACCATATCTGTAAGTGCTTTGTTTACGAGACCATTTGCTTTCTTACTGTCAAAGCCAATGCTTATCTTAGCAAGCTCTGCCTTGCTCATATCAAGCTCTAAAGATTTTGCTATTCTCCTTGTAATTTCTTCTCCTGAAATTGGTATACTTATATCAAAAAGTATAGTATTTTTTGAATATGCAAAAAAACTACTCCTACTTGCCCCTATGTCTATGATGCCATATGTTTTTCTATTCTCTGGCGTTTTAAAACGTGGTGATTCTTCTTGAAGAATAGCGCGACTAATTGCAACAGACTCTATATCACAAGCTATTACTGATAATTTTGCATCTTTTAAAACGTTTATATAATCATCAACAAAGTTTTTTGGAGATGCACCAACAAGCACTAATTTATTCTCAAATTCACTTGTAATTTCCTGCCAATCAAAATAAACATCTTCTAATGCAACGGGGAAAAAATTTTCTAATTGTAACTTTATCTCGTCTCTTATTTTGTTTTGAGTATTTTCTATTTTTAATAGCTTTATAAATGTCTGTGGCTCTGGGAGACAAATAACAGCTTCATCACCAGACACCTTGCCGTAAATTGGTTTATCCAGCATTTCTTTAATATTTGATATAAATAGCTCTCTATCTCTTATCTCTCCGTTTTCTATAATTCCTTTTTTAATTTTTTTACTAGAAAAAGCCTTGAGAATAATTTTGTCTCCTGATTTTGCAAGCTGAACAAGTTTCAGAGAAAGATCTGAAATATCTATTCCTATTGGATAATTATTTACTTCTATCATAAAAAATTATTAACAATTTTATACAATTATCTAACTTGATAAATAAATTATAACATTATAACTACATAATTTAAACTTTTAATAGCAAAAACTATTTTTCCTCCCAGGATAAAAATACATATTCCCCAACTGTTGGAAAATGTGGTGGTGGAAAAAACTTTAAATTATTATCAAAGCTAATATTTCTTATATCATATCCTGATCCATCAGTATAGGAAAAGCCGTATCGTAGGTTTGAAGCAATTGAACCATATATATCCAAACTATGCCTTTGATAATGACCACCACAATCTTGTATATAATATTCTCTCCCAACCATGCCCTCCTTTGCGATCATTCCTGCATCTATTTTTAGTTGATTTAAAGCATCTAATCCAATCAAAATATCTTTTTGAGCTATAAGACCTATTGAATCTGTTCCGTCATAATGTGTATATATTATATCTCCGTTTATTATGATATTGGTGTTACTTCCAGTAAGTGGCTCCTTGAAGGCTAAAATAGTTGCTCTTGTTCCATCGACAGATCCATCTACCCAAACATTGTCTTTTACAAATATAACTCCATTTGCGGGAATTGCCCTTGCCAAATAAAGATTTGTTTCTCTTTCTATGCCATAAGTTTCCGTACTTACATAATCTATACAACCCCAAGAAATACAAACCCCCCATTTATATCTTGTACACCCAGTCTCAACACATCTAGAGCATGGATCACTTATTCTAGTAACGATCTTGATATCAATAGTATTATTTGTATTAAATTTTATATGGTACCCTTTTTCACCAGATGAGTTTAATATAAGACCACCCGTTGTACTTGCAATTTGTAAAACGTCACTCACATAATTATCTAAAAGATCAAAACTTACCGTTGTAACTGGAAAAGTTCTTCCTGATATAAAAGTTGCTGGGCGACTAGGAACGTTTTGAGGTGGATTATTTGAATCCGGTAATGGATCTAATATTGGAAAGTGGGTATGAACACCAAACTCATTTTCACCCTCATGATCTGGATCGTCATAACTTAAGATACCTGAAGATATGATATTGTGAGCAATACCATCAAATCTAATTCCGCCATTTGAATGAATCGGTCCCCAAGTCTCTGTTCCCTCTCCAAATCTTATATCTGAATTAGAAAGTATTGCATAAGATGACCAAGAAGGGGCACCACAAGTAACCTCGATTGTTCTCTTTATATTTGGATATGCCTCTGTCCAAGCAACTGATTTAATTTTTATTATTTTTGCTCCATCTGCTGCTGGTGGAGTTATGTATAACTCATAAAATCCACCTACTCCATTTTCACTATATTCATATGGACCATATGGACCATAATTTGGTCCTGGCAAACAAGATTCATTATTACAATATTCTTCTTTATCGTGATACAACACCCATTTATAATAATTTATTCCCGCTTCTGCGATATTAAGAGCTTGTGTGCTTGAAACTTTTGTCTTGTTAAACTTTTGTTGAGTAAGACCAAGCCCAATAGAAGAAGAAAGAATAATAAAAAATATACCCGTTAAAACAAGTGATAAAAACAATGCACTTCCTTTTCTATTTTTATATCTCATAAATTAATTAAATTTCTAAACGTAACATCCGTCTCTAAAATATAATCGTCTGGAGCTCTTTCTGGTGTTACGTTCACATATAGTGTAATAGAAATCAATTTTATTCTATCTATTGAATTTGTCTCCACATTAGAACCATCATAATATTTAAATATATCTGCTCCACGATTATTAATATACTTTGACAACACACTAACTGTTGACGTACTCATGTAGCTATTATCAATACCTGGTTGAGTAACCTCTTTCTTAAGATCATAACCATCTAAATAATATCTTATTTTTTCTCTTTTACTATCTTTATTTATATCATTATAAAATACAAAACTACTCGTGCTTATTTCTGATATTGCATAACTTCCATTGTCTGATGAATTCGCCCCTCTTATTTCTTTTGTAATTACATCCAACCCATTTCTTGCCTCACTTATCGCCTCTTCTTGTTCCATGTTAAATGTTGTTGATTTAAATCCAGTTATCAAAAATTGATTAAATATCAAAATAATAATAGAAGTAATTGCCATTGCTACAAGAATCTCAATTAACGTAAATGCATGTTTTTTATTGTTGCTCATTTATCTATTTAAATATAAAATAATTTCTTTTGTTTGTCCTGCGTCAAGTCCAATATTTTCAGATGGTTCAGACATAATTAAATGATACGAAGATGACTCATCAACAGAAAGAGAATATCCATCATCCCGTGGAAGATCTAAATTAATTACACCCAAAGAATTGCTATTATATACATTATTATATTTAAAAACATCTGGATTACCTATTTTATTAGAACTTATTAGTCTTATAGGAATTGCATTTAAATTAGTTATAGCTCCGTATTCTTTTACTTCCCCAAAATAAACATCTAGATTTCCATTTCTATCATCGTCCCAAGATACAAATATTTTACCACTTGTTTTACTAACACACATATTGGAATTATCTTGTGGAGATGTACCAATGTTTACATTTGTTCTTAATTCATAAAACCAAGATTTCTCCAAAGAGGAAGAGATCTTCTGTGTGTATATATCTTTATTTGTGTTTTTGTCGTCTGTCCAAGATACATAAATATTAGAATCATTGTTACACAAAATACTAGGAGAATATCTATTTGCAAAAATACTTTCTGTATTTACATATATATCATTACTTGTTTGTTTTGCTCCCACATCATTAAATTTTTGAATAAATACTTTTTTATTAAAACCACTATCATAAATCCACGTAATATAAATATTACTATCGCCATCTAAACAAATGTCTCCCGAATAACTATTATCTGATGATTGTGTATTTGCAATTACATCGCTAGAGAAAAGCTTAGATCCATCTTTATCTATTTTTTGCATATATATAGAAGAGGCGGAATTTCTTGTATCAGTCCACTCTACATAAACATTGTCACTATTATCTACATATATATTGGGATCGTATTGATCACTAGAACTAGATGATTCATTGTTTGAGTTAACCTGTATAGGATTTGACCATAAAGAATTTCCAGATTCGTCAAATTTTTGCAAATATACATCATAATCTCCATCGCTATTGTCCTGCCATACTCCAAAAAAATCTGTACTTGTTGGTGATGCAAATATCTTTAAGTTTAGCTGATTTGAATTATTTAAATCTTGTATTTTTTTATCTGCCACCCAAAGATTAGCACCATTATCTTTATTAATTTTTTTAAAATAACAGTCATAATCACTAGATCCCAAACACCAAGAAACATAAATATCATCATTTTGTGCTATCGATATATCTGACTCCCCATATATATCAGAACTTATTAAAATATCTGATGAATATTGTTTTTCTCCTAATTCATTATATTTTTGTATATATGCACCAAGCGTTGTACTAACACTACCCCAAACAACATATAAGTTACCACTTGAATCAGATACGATGCTAGGATTTGTTTGTGGGTTAGAATCACTACCCGAATTAATCTTAAAATTATCCGGCAAATCTGCCGATACGACTCTTACATTTAAATGGCTCATCAAATCTATTGAAAAACTATCTTCTGTTTTTCTATTTTCAACAACACTCAAATTTTTCTTAATTGGGTTTGGATTTAACTCACTTATACTATAGGTCTCGTCCGTGCTATAACCACTTTTTGAAACAATAATTTTGTAAGACTGGAATGCTGGCAAAACTGGAACAGATATTTTCCCAACTGAATCAGAAATATAATCTACGTTTATTGGTGGATTTATTTCATTATTTTCAACGTGCACCGTTGCACCACCAACAGGAACGCCATTTGAATCAACTACAAACAATTTCAAAAGTCCATATCCAGACAAATTTTCTTCTGTTGGCGGAATGACCCTTGAAAACACATCGATACTCTTAGCACTCATTCTAGTATTCCAAGAAACGTTTATTGCGACCCTTTTATAATCCGTAAATACATCGTCCGTACCGAGATCAAGAGTTCCATCATATGGATCATCAAAAAATTGTATTACCGTGTGAATAGTATATGACCCATTTCTTATGATTGTTTCATAATCATTAATATCACCGTGTGGACTACCAGAAACAGTGCCGACATCATCATATGGCATATTTCTAATTTGTTCCATTTTTTGATTTGCTATTGCTATGGCTTCAACGTAGTGTTGGTTATCCGATGTTATTGCAAGAGAATACAAAATAAGTTGATATATCCCAGTCATTACAATACTTAACACAAATAAAGAAACTAGCACTTCTATCAAAGTAAAAGCACCCCGCTTATTTTTCTTATTAAAATTATTTGTCATATTATACAGCGGAAGTAATTTTATACATAGGCATTATAATTGAAATTGCTATTCCTCCAACTCCAAGACCAAGTACTAAAATTAATATTGGCTCAATAAGCGCTGGTAAATCAGTCATAATTTGATTAACCTCTTCCTCATAAAACTCCGCTAACTCTATTAATATATTATCTAGATCTCCAGTTTCCTCTCCAATGGCTATCATTTGACTGACAACTGGTGGAAACAATTTTGGATAGATTTTCATAGACTCAGTTATTGTTTCACCTTTTTTTAATTTACTCCCTATGTCTAATAATGCTTCTTTATAAAAAGAATTTCCAAGTACTCCTGCAGATATTTCAAAAGCTTTAACTATCATTATATCTGTTTTCAAAAGAGAACTTAAATTTCTAGAAAACCTTGCCAAATTAATTTTTTTTACAATTGTTCCTATTATTGGAGCCTTCAAAATAATAGAGTCAAAAAATCTTTTGCCTTTTTTTGTTTTTGCAAATCTCGCAGACAGCATTATAAGTCCCGCTATAATAGCAGCTGCTAGCGGTCCTTGTGTCCTTAGGATATTACTTATTCCTATAAGTATTTTTGTAGGAAGTGGAAGCTCCACCTTCATTTCTATAAAATTTGCTGTCATTCCAGGAACAACAACAACCATCATAAAAATAGATATTCCGACAAGAGCAATAAGAATTACTGTTGGATATGTCATAGCACCACGCACCTTTGCAATAAGAGTATGTTCTTTTTTCATTTGTACAAAAAGCTGCTTCAAAACTTCTTCTAATTTTCCGGACGCCTCTCCTGCCTCTATCATGTTTATAAAAAGATTATTAAAAACTTTTGGATATTTCTTTAGCACCTCTGAAAAACCTTCTCCCGAATCTACTCTTTTTGCCATTTCAGATAAAATAAGTGCAAAATATTTATTTTGTGCTTGAATAGATAAAGTATTAAGAGCCTTTGAAAGAGAAATGCCTACCCTAAGCATCAAAGACAAGTGTTGAACAAAAAATAATTTCTCTTTTAATGGAACTTTTTTTAATTTCAATAAAAAATTATTAATTTTATCCATCGCACTTGAGCTTTTCGAGGTCTCACTAAACAACCCTATCGCTTTATTTGTAGAGTTATTGTTTTTTTGTGGAATAGTTTTGCTTATGTCACTTACAAGAACAGATTCATCAACTACAACTTCTTGATTTTCTTTTTTTATTTTAGATGGTTTTTTAACAACCGCCTTTGTTTGTCGCAAAGAAGATGTTGCCTCGCTTTTACTGACTAAAATATTTTTATTTTCTTGTTTTTGTTTCATAGGGTTAGCTTTATAGCTACATAAACACATGGCCTAAAAAGTGCCAATTATTTATTTTTAATAAACCTATTCTTTTGCAACTCTTAAAATTTCTTCTATAGTAGTAATACCATTTTTTGCTTTTATAAAACCATCCTCTACTATAGAGAGCATTCCATGGGAAATTGCATATTCTTTTATTTTTTCTGCTCCAGAATTTTTAAGTATAAGTTCTGACATATTTTCATCATTCTCTAAAACCTCATAAATTCCAAGTCTACCTTTATATCCAGTATTGGCACATTTATCACAACCCTTGCCTCTATAAAACAATAGTTCTTCTAATTTATTTTTTTTCTTTGCGATAACCTTCTCTTCTTCTAATGTCTTAAGGATGGATTCCATATCTACTTGTTTTTCTAATTCTTTTATATATGCCTTTTCAAGATTATAGCTATAAATACAATTAGGGCATATTTTTCTTACAAGTCTTTGCGCTATAATAATATTAAATGTAGATGCTATCAAAAATGTTGGTACATTCATTTGTGTAAGTCTTGGAATTGTTGTTGGAGCATCATTGGTATGGATAGTAGACAAAACCAAATGCCCTGTCATAGCTGAATGAATTGCTATCTCTGCTGTTTCTTGATCTCTAATTTCTCCCACCATAATAATATCTGGATCCTGTCTAAGAAGCGACCTAAGTCCTGATGCAAATGTAAATCCTATTTTTGGATTAACCTGAGACTGATTAACGTTTTTCATCTTATACTCAATAGGGTCTTCAATAGTTGAAATATTTACTTCCGGAGTATTTAACATATTAAGTATTGTATAAAGCGTAGTTGTCTTACCAGATCCAGTTGGCCCCGTTACAAGAATGATTCCATGTGGTTTTTCAATATTTCTTTTTACAACGCCATATGCCTTGGCATGAAAACCTAGCTGATCAAGAGAAAGAACCTGAGCTTTTTCGTTTAAAATTCTCATTACTATTTTTTCTCCATCAAATGTAGGAATTACAGATACTCTAAAAGAGACCTTGTATTTTTCAGAATACATCTTAAAACGACCATCTTGTGGCAAACGATGTTCATCTACCTTAAGATTAGAAAGTATTTTAATACGACTTATAATTCCAGACTGAACTTCCTTTGGTAGAGTCATGGCATGATGAAGTATTCCATCCAACCTATATCTTACTAAAACATTTTTTTCTTCTGGTTCTATATGGATATCTGACGCACCCTCCATTATAGCGTGCTCAAGTATTGCATCGACAACCTTTGCAACTGGTAAGTCTTTGATAGATTTCTTTTTTCCTGTTTCTTTTAATTTACTTACCTCCTCTTCCCCATCTGATAAATACTTAAATTCTGCCTCTAAACTTCTGCTATACTTTTTGAAAGATTCTTTTATATTTTCGGGAGTACTAAGATACACTTTCACACTAAGCCCCGTCTTTCTTTTAATAAAATCAATGATTTCCAAATTTTCTGGATCAACTAGTGCAACATGTATAAACTTACTATCTCCATCAAATGCAATAATATTATTCGCTATAGCAACAGATTCTGGTATCATATACAATATATCTTTTCTAATATTAGTATTTTTTAAATTAATAAATGGAATTTTAATACTTGCTGCTATATTTTCGTATAAAACTTCCTGGCTTAATAATTTTTTCTCAACTAAGTATTCAGCTAAAGATTTTTTTTCTTTTATTGATTCTTTTGAAAATTTTTCTAAGTCCAAAGATGAAAACAGATTCACCTTTTCAAGAATATTTTTTATTTTTTTATCATTGAGCATTAGATTACAAATTAAACAAATAAAATTATTTATATAGTATAATTTTATCACAATGGGAATAATATAAAAGGTTTATTTTTTTAAAAAACTCTTTTCTTTTTTTTATTTTTCTGTTAAAATTATATTAAAGAAAAATAATTTTATGAAAAACTTTTTTATAAGCCTCTTAATAATAATATTTGGATTCCTAATTACATGGAAAACAAATTGGATTGTAGAAAATTTTGGAAGAAATGATTGGGCAGAACAAAAATTGGGATCAGAGGGTGGTAGTAGATTGGTATATATGTTAATTGGAATTTCAATAATGATTTTTGGAGCGTTACTTATGACAGGATTGATGGAGGGTGTAATCTTTGGAATATTTGGAAATAAAATTGGAGTTTAGTATTTCTTTTTTTTAAAAAAAGAACTATAATAAATATGTGAGTTAATTCTCACGCCGAATCGTTTAAAAAAATTTATTCCTAAAATCCAATTAAGGATCTGGAATAAAAAGAAAGGTATAAAACAAATGGCAGCAAAAAAGAAAGTTGCAAAGAAACCTGTAAAAAAGGTTGCAAAAAAAGCAACAAAAAAAGTTGCAAAGAAA
>CAZWVD010000017.1:11385-15717 GCA_964636855.1 uncultured Gammaproteobacteria bacterium
AAAGAAACCTGTAAAAAAGGTTGCAAAAAAAGCAACAAAAAAAGTTGCAAAGAAATCAAAGAAATAAGATTTCTCATGCGTGAACAAACTTGCGCAAAACAAAAATCCCTTAACTTGTCGTGTAGGGATTTTTGTTTGATATAAGCCCATTATAAGGGCTTTAAATTTAATATACTTAAAATACACTAGATTATTCTTTTTGAAATTTATTTATTTCCGATTCGGAAAAAATATTTATTTTTCCATACTCACCGTCATATCCTGGAATTAAATTTACTTTATTTTCTCTCACTCGCTTAATTGCATCTGCAATTCTATAATCAAAACATTTTAATTCATCAAAACTAACATTTAATAAAATATTAAATTCGTTTCCAAATTTTTTTATCATTTCAAAATAAAGATTATCTACCCTTTTACTATTTCGTCCTACTCTAAAAGATTCTGAAATTATTTTTTTTAATCCAATTAGATTTATAAAGGGAATAAAGTAATTATCTCTCTCTAATTTTTCTATTTCTTCTTCATTTCTATCGCTCAATTCTTCTATGCGGTGTAAAACTCCGCGTGTTAATTCTTTTTTACAAACTGGGCAAATATTTTTTTGCTCTGTGGATTTTTTAGGATCTAAATTTATTTTACATTTTCTATGACCATCATTATAATAAGTTCCTTCCTGTGGATAAAATTCAATAGTGAATAAAAATTTATTTTTATCTTTATTTTTAAAAATATTATATATCTCATTATAAGAAAATTTTTCTAACATGATAACATTTGCTTCTCTTCCTATATTTTCCAAACTATGTGCATCTGAATTTGAAACGCACAAATAATTATCTAATGACGACAATCTCCAATTCATTTTTGGATCAGATGATAATCCAGTTTCAACAGCAAAAATATATCTTAAATATTCTTCAAAACATTCTTCTATAGAATCAAAACCAGACTTTAACCCTAAAGCAGAAAACCATGGTGTCCAAATATGCGCTGGAATAATTAAACTTTTGTTATCTATGGCAAGTGCAATTTGTAAGACCTCTATCACATCCATTCCAAGAATTGGTCTACCATCTGATTTAAGATTTTTTCCTCTACCTACTAATTCTTGATTAAACTTTTTTACTGAATCAATGCTAGACATTAAAATGCAAACATGTATTCTTCTTACCTTTCCGTTTTTTTTATATATACATGAGAGCTCTGTTGAAAGCACAAAGTATACATCGCTATATTCTCCGCTTTTAAGACTATACAATCCATCGCCATTGCTTTTCATAGAATCCTCAAACTCTTTTATCCAAGCAGAGTGAGTAAAGTCTCCACTTCCTACTATATTAACACCTTTAATCTGGCACCATTTTGCAATATTAAAAAAAGTTAGTTCCTTAGAGCAGGCTCTTGAAAATCTAGAGTGAATATGAAAATCTAATATTGCTTTTTGCATATATGCACTACTTATCACGCTCGCCTCGCTATTGCTCCTGCGAAGCGGGTCATGGAGGTGATAAATTATTAACTTATTTAAGTTTAATCTATACATAGCAAAAAACAAGTTGGCTTCACATATTCCAGCCCGGGGTTAGTACGAGTTTGACAAAAAATTCAATTAAGCCTAATATATTTGTAAATATACAAAAGTAAGGAGGATGCTATGTGCAAAGCATGCATTCAAAAAAAAGAAGAAGAAAGCGTATTCGAAGAGTTAATAAAGCTCATCCTAAATGCAATTTTACTTAAACCAGAAATATTTACACAAAAACATTACCAAGTTTGTTGTAATGGCATAAAAATATTCAATAACGGCTCTTTAAAAAAGATACACATACTCGGTGGGGATGGAATCAATAGCAAAAATACTAAAGCCTTATTGTCCTTGCATAGGTGGAATCCATGTCCACTTGAAGAAAAAATCCTCTTTGTAATTCACGATGAAGCGATAATCCCAACCCTACTTGAGGTACTTGCCAAAGAAAAAGAGTTCTTCATACAAAATGGATTAAATCAAAAAGTATATATTTTCCATGATTTTCCATGTTGTATATCTTCCGATATAATAGGTTTTAGTTGCTCTTTTCTTGTTGCCAAGATACCTGGATCAGAAAAAATATATCCAATTCATGAGGGTATTGCAAGAAATAGCATTCCCTATCTCAAAAAATATTCTCACAAAGAAGACATATCAACGGGTGGAGTCAATTTTTATAAAGGCGAAGCCCATAACAACGTGATTGATATTAACCAGGTGAATCAAGCTGAATTAAAGGTGTTTGATTATGACGAATTTGCATTTTCAGCGGATCTAGAGACTATCAAAAAATATCTCCCAAAATTGTTTAAACTACTATAAAAATCTACAAACGCCTTGTTAATAAACTTGGCGTTTTTTTATACTTGAATACCTCAACAAATCCATTGTATAATAACAATATAAGAATTATTCAAAAAATATGGACAATTTGTGTATAAAATGCCAAATGGACAATGTATTTCTAGATGGACTATGTGAAGATTGCTATGAAGAACAATTTGAGGATGAAAAAAAAGATATTGCGCACGATAAAATGCTTGTCCATGGCGCAAACCTAAAAAATCAACCTTTTCAAAATAGAGGTATTGATAAATTAAATAAACTAAAACGAAAATAATATGAATAAATTTGAAATGCCTTGTGATTGTGGGGTTTGTGATGAGTGTATTGCAAAAAAGGAAAATCTACACATAGGAACAGATAAATTTGAAAAAATACCTAACAAAAAATCCATTTCAAAGCCAGAGATACACACAAAAAGAGATGACAAAAAAAGAGATGAATATATACTAAATTAAATTGGAATTAAAAAGAGGGCAAACCATGCTCTCTTTTTTAGTATAAAAAAACTTATTTAAGGTGCTTTATATTTTGTAATAATAAATCAAAATGATCGTATCCACTATCTACATTAAAGTGTCCAGCGCCACTAATTATATTAACTCGCGATCCTAAGTTATCAGCTAAATTTTGGGATTTTTCCAATGAAACATAAGAATCGTTGTCTCCATGAAATATGATAAAATCTTTGGAGTGGTTTTTTATTTTATTGAAATCAAATCCATTATCTATAAATGTTTTATTAATATTATCAAAATTTGGATTATCCAGTAATTCTATAAATCCGGATACCAAATAACTAGCCCTAATTTGAAAATCAATATTTTCTAAAATGTTTAACAAAAAAGCCACACCAATGCTGTGACCTATTAATATTGAATCGCATTTTAAATATTTTCGATATCCTTCAAATACTCTATGCCAATTTGCTAGACTCTGATTTTCAGGAGTAGGAAAACTTGGAGAAAAAACATTGTGACCAAGTTTTTCTAGATTAATCCTTAGCCATGGAATCCAATTTTCTCCTGGATTTCCATAGACACCGTGAATTATAAAAATATTCATAAGTTATCTACTCAATACAGCAATCAATTGCCTTTTTAATCAATCCCCCGAGCTTACCAAAAAAACTTTTGTTAGTATTTTCACTTGCCTCCAATTTTTGTGACACAAGACTACTATCTTTGTCGTTTATATCAAGTGACACATCATCAATTTTTTTTACATCACCTATATTTAACAACTTCATATTTATTCCCCAGAATAATGAATATAGATTATAAGCCTTTTCAAATAACTCATAAGCTTCTTCTTTTTTATCCATTCCAAGTTGTTTTGTACCAACCTCCATAAGCCTCATAGATGCTGCGAGTAAATGCTTTGATATGCACCAAACCTCTCCTTCGTATTCTTTGATAATTTTTTTAAGAAGCTCTTTTCGCATTTCCCGGACATCTTTTATCAAGTCATAATAATCATTGTTTCCAGTTTTTGCTCCAGAAAAAAAGAAATGCTCTTCAATACTAATAAGATTCATTATTGCAATAGTCAAATCCTGATCAGAAGATAAATCCATTTTTTCTTGCTTTTTCATATGATCAACACGCTCTACAAATTCACTAATTTTTTTTGATAGATCTTCGCTCATATTTTTATCTAGTTATTAAATAAAATAAAAAACTAAGTATTGATAGTGAAAATATTGGAATAACGACTTTTTCAAATGGGAAATGTGCTCTGCCATTTTTTACTTTCATATATTCATATAGTCGTGATGACAATAAAAATACTGTGCTTCCAAAAATAATTCCTAATATCAATTTATTTATTCCTAACAAATTATTAAATGGGTGAAATATAGATTTCATAAAAAATAAAGGAACCACGACTATAGCATAATAAAAAACAAAAGAGGCTGGAATAATCCATTTTGTTTTATTACTCATCTCGGCAAAGCC
>CAZWVD010000018.1:0-15675 GCA_964636855.1 uncultured Gammaproteobacteria bacterium
AAGAATATTATTTTCACAAAGTTTTTCAAGGCCGAGGACTTGAACAAAGTCCAGGCCGCGAAAAATTTCGGGAGAGTCCTTTTCGTGGACACTCCCGCTACTACCCTTCTCGTTCAATTCATCAAGGAATTGGTCGAGCTTGGTATCATGGTGATTATCCGGGATCACCATGACGTGGAGGGTATTCGTACTCCACGTGATCAGGAAGTCCGGAATTTAGTTGAGGCTCTTCGGAGCCTAGTTCCGGAAGCTGTCATCAGCAACCGGATGGCTAACCCGGCCTGCGCCTCCTTGGTACAGGTTGGAGAATTCAGCGATGAGGAAATATTCATCATCGCTGACCCGGATTTGGATGGGTTGACCGCAGCCCTCAAGGCTCGCGGAATAATCTATCCAGGTCTGGACGAGGACTCGTCCTTCTTGGACGGGCCTCGGAATCTCCGTAACGCCGAGACCCTGACCCCGATGGGATTACTCATGGAGCGATCCATGTCGACCCTACCGGGGTTTGACCACCCCAAGTTCGAGGAGTTTAGAAATGAACTCTTTGACACAATCGCTTCGGCAGTTGCGGGTGATCAGGGTGCCCTCGAGACTCTGACCGACAAGGTCAAGGTTTACGAGCAACAGGTCTCTGTTGCTCGAAGCCTGGCCGAGACCTCGGTCGAGGTCATGCCTGGCGTCCAATTTGTGGACGTTCGGGAGGCTCCGAGGTTTGACCTCGGTACCTTGTCCGGGTTGCTCGAGGCCAAAGCCGGGACCAAGGTCACGGCCATCCTGAAAAAAGATGGTCCAGTGGCCAAGGTTTATGGCAGTCAGATATCCCTGGCTGTCAAAAAGGAGTTCCAGGGAGATATCAATCTCCAGGAATTCCTTCCGAAGGGATTCACATCCTCTCCGGAGGCCGGGATCATCAGTAACACCAGTTTCCTTCTCCACGTGAGTGAGGAAATCTGGAACACGCAGGTGCTCCCCGCCCTCCGTCGATCCATCCCATGGACCGAGTCTGACAGAGACATGTCCTTGTCGGACTTCGGAAAGGTCTTAATTGACTTGGAGGATTACGACCTCCAGGCTGATAAGGACCTGGCCACCATCTTCGGTTGGGATAGAATCCCAACTGACGACGACGACGATCCTTTTGGTGTCGTCGGGCTTGTTGAGAAACATGGCCGTAAGGTCATCGTATTCTCGATGAGCCGTAGCTTGGCCCTGGGGAAGGATTATATCTACTTCTCCGGCCGGATGCTCTCCATTGAGCAGGAGTCCAGCATAGAGAGCTGGATAAATGTCCAAGTTGAGGCAGAGGATCTTGCGAAAGAAAAGTCTCGTAAGATCCAAGAACTCTTTTTAGAAAACGGGTTGGACGATATGTCCATCCGTTCAAAAAAAGAGGCCTTAATCAAAGAGCACGGCCTGGAATAGTTCTCCTCCAAAAGACCCTCTACTAGTAAAATGGTGTGCTAGTAAAAGGAAAAAGGTTAACACCAAAAATGGTTAACGGGGTGCGTAGTTTGAATAATTCAACTACGCCCCCACTATTCACGAGATGTGTGTCTCGTCTGATGAGCTAGAAATAGCGAAAATAGTAAATAATCAAAATATATGAAAAGACAAATAAAAGTATTATTGCATAATGGAATTATTGGTTCTGAAATTAGGCCACTATATTTTTATAAGGCAATGAAAAAAAGAATTGTTGACGCAAGAATTATATCTTTTGGTGCTTGTAATTTTGCATGCCCCTATTGTAAGCGCAATGGGCATTTTAGAAATCAAGATGGATCAATAGTTTCGTCAGTCTTTTGTAATATAAAAGATTTATATAAAGTTGTAGATGATGCGATAAAAAATAAGCAAGTGATTCGTCTTTCTGGCGGAGATCCTGTTTCTTTTCAAGATGCAAGTATTTCTATCGCAAGATATGTTAAAAAAAATAATGGTAAATTATCTATAGCACACAATGGTTCATCTCCAGAATTTGTGAAAAAAATTATTGAAATAGGTTTGGAAAGCGCAGCTATTGATTTAAAGGCTACAAAAAAACAAATGAACAAAAGAACTGGACTAAGAGTATTAGGCGGTAAAAAAATGTATGAAAAATCAATTGAAACACAAAAAATATTATCAGATTCAGGAGTTTTGTTGGATATACGTACACCAATTTTTGCTGATACCAAGTTAGAAGATTTACTTGAACTAGCAAATGATATTGTTGAATGTGGAAGTTTAAAAAATAAATTTTGGACATTAAGATTATACAAGTCAGTTATCGGATGTTCTTGGAAAGCCCCAGACATTGATAAAGTTTTGAAAATGATAAAAAAGATAAAAAATAAATATCCAAATCTTAAAATGGGATTAAGGGCAAAGTGGGAGCCAAGTGGATTTTTATATTTTTAATTTTTTCCTTTAATCAAATTGTTATTGAAAGATAATAGTTTGATATTGAGGAATTAAAATCAACCCTCGAGGTCGTCGACCTAGAAGGTTGAATATAGGCTCTTTAACAAAAAATCTTAGTAATATTTATTTGGCGCAGAACTTATTGTTTATTTTGTTCGCGCAAATAAATAATAATTCTAATTTATTTTAGGATAGTTTTATTATGCAGAGCTTATAGGACTTTTGTGTCTAATAATTTTTATACTTGGTCGTATAATCATTATTAAATATAAGAGGCTTCTACGCCATATAGATATTATTAAGAAAAAAATTATCTGGGAGGACTTGCTTTTTTTGTGTTATGTTGTAATATACAATGTTCACAATAAAATCAATTTAGGAGGAAAAATGAAAAAAGTTTTTACATTTCTGGGAGAGCTGAGATTTCAGCTTTTTCAGGCCCCACTGATAGTGGGATATGCTATCATTGCCATGATAGCCTACCCAGTGCTTTTTCCCGTGGTTATACTAATCCAGGGAATTCCACTTGCCGAAATTTGTGATGGATGGAAGGCGGTAATGCCTTTCATTATTAGAATTGAAGTATTGTGTCTTTTTATAGTCATGCTCTGGGTAATCTGGAGTATGGTGAGGACAATAACATTCTTTAAGAAGCAAAAGGAGGAAAAATGAAATCAATTAAAAGCCCTGATAATACAATCGGGGTTTTTACTTTAATAATTTTTTAATTGACAATTAAATTAGCTTAATTGACAATCGGTTGACAATCAAATTATTTGATGTATAATTAATTTATAGATTAATTAATAATATTATGCTTACACAAAAGGATATAATAAAATTTATTAGAGAAAGAGGCAAGATAACATCTTCCGAGATTTCAAAGAAATATAGTGTATCTAGACAATATATAAATGTTTTGATTTCTGAACTTATAAAGGATAATATAATTGTAAAAATTGGAAGTACCAAGAATTCTTTTTATGTTTTAAAAAAAGATGCAGACAAGTACTTAAAAAATACAAGTATAAAAAAGTTTTTAAAGAATATTGGTTTAGAAGAGCATATTGTTTTGCAAGATATAAAAAAAGAATTGCCAGCCCTTATTAATTTAAAAGAAAATATAAAGTACATATTTGATTTTTCTTTTTCTGAAATTCTAAACAATGCCATAGAACATTCAAAATCACAAAAAATAAATATAGAGATTGTTTTGGACAATAAAAAACTATTTTTTAATATTCACGATTTTGGGAATGGTGTCTTCAATAATATTATGAAAAAAAGGAAACTTCAAAATCAAGTAGAAGCAATTCAAGATTTATTAAAAGGCAAGACAACAACAATCCCAGATAGCCATACAGGCGAGGGGATATTTTTTACATCAAAGGTTGCAGATAAGTTTATTTTAGATAGTTATGAATATAAATTAATTATTGATAATAATATTGACGATGTTTTTATTGAAAAGAATAAAAAGAATATTATTGGTACAAATGTTATTTTTGAGATTGACTTAAAATCAAATAGAGATTTATCAAAAGTATTTAAATATTATGCGCCAGAAGTGGATGATTATTCTTTCAATAAAACGTCTATAAAAATAAAGCTATACACGCTAGATAGCATTTATATTTCTAGATCCGAGGCGAGAAGAGTTGTATCAGGATTAGAAAAATTTAAAACTATTATTTTTGATTTTGATAAAGTTTCTATTATAGGACAGGCATTTGCAGATGAAGTTTTTAGAATATTTCAAAATAAAAATCCACAGATTCATTTGGAAATTATCAATGCAAATAAAGAAATTGCATTTATGATAAAAAGAGCTAGTGGTACCATAAATAAATAAAAAGAGTTAGGTCACAAGGGCCTAACTCAAGGATTGTTTTTTGAGAACTTATGTAGATTCCTCAGGTTCTTCTGTTTTGATGGGTATGTCTAATTCTTCTGTTAGATCGTTTTTTGTATTGTTTTTTATAGAATCAACATTGGATTTTGACACTTTAGAGCCATCTGAATCTAATACTGTTCCACAAGATAGTATTGATACCACTTGTTCCTCCTTTTTATTATTATTGTTTATTATATTGAAATAAAGGCCCAAAGTCAATGGCAATATATGCTATTGACAAGAAAATTTAGATATGCTATAGTTCTCAGTTGACGTTCGTTTGAAAATCTGTATATTTCTGCATCCACGACAAGCATGGAAATCACTGATAAGATAGATTTAGGCTATTACCTAGTAATTTGCTCAAATGTTTCTTAGAGCGATTTTCTTGGGTGCAGTAATATATGGATTTTTATTTTAACTCAGTTTCTTGTATAGGACTGGGTTTTTTGTTTTTTAGAGTGTTTTAATTGGATAAATCTCTATTTATAATAATCTGAATGCTTTCTTCTCTAAAGTTTTGATTTTCATCAAAAATTGTGACACTTAATTTGTGTTCTCCATTTGTAATATCATTGGCAATTTTATAACTATAGCTAAATGGTTCATTCGTAAGATATCCAATTTGATCGCCATCTAATTTATATACTGCTCTAGTTAATTTGCCCTGCTTTGCAGTAGCTTCCAGTGAAATATTTAAATCAGGAGTTTTGATAGTTTCATTTGCGCTGGGGGATGTTATTTTTAGATCCGGTTTATTGCTTGGAGCATTATTATCCATTTCAAATGAGTTGTCTATGATAAATCCATTATCATTTGCCCATTTTGCAATAGGTAATTCCCAAGCAGAATAATTTGGATCAATGTCGGGATTGTCAGGAATTGGTCCAAGTGGATCTTCTCTGTTTATGTAATGAAGGATATTGTGTATTTTGGAAATCTTTTTTTCAGCAATAAATTCATCTGGGGTGTATGGATTTGCAAGTTCGCCAGTTCTATTGTCAATTTTTACGCTTATCATTTGAAGATAATTTCCATTCAACATTTGTTTGTCGATTTGTTTTACTTCGTATGAGGCAAACCCAGAAGATTGATAACTTGAAACTGCATTTTGCATATATGCTTGCCAAATAGGGGCAGCAATCTTGGAGCCATCTGCAGAGTTTTTCATTTTTCTATTGTCATTATTTCCAATCCAAACTCCTGTTGTAATGCCGGGTGTATATCCTACTGTCCATGCATCATTAAAATCATTTGTAGTTCCAGTTTTTACAGCTACTGGTACGCCAAGAGTAAGATAATTTTTTTCTCCAAATACAAATGATCTTGCACCGTTGTCTGATAAGATACTAGAAATTTTTCTTACGGACTCTTCATCAAGAACTTTTTTTGAGTTCGCTTCTTTTGCTTCAAATATTACTTTTCCATTTGCATCCTCGACCCTAAGTATTGATCTTGTGGGCTTGTAAATTCCACCACGAGCAAGAGTTGCAAAAGCATTTGTATGTTCTATCATTTTTACTTCAAGTCCACCAAGAACAAGGGATAGTCCATAACCTGAGGCATCTCTTATTGTTGAGTAACCAAGCCCCTTTAAGTGATTAAGTGTATTTTCTATGCCAACAAGATAAAGTACTTTTACAGCGGGTATGTTTAGTGATCCAGCAAGAGCCTTTCTTAAGGTTACGGGGCCATTTGTTTTTAGATTGTAATTTTGTGGTTCATAATCAGCAGAGTCAGTTTTGAATATGGTTGGTAAGTCAAAAACGGTTGTTTCTGGCTGATAACCTTTTTCAAAACTAAGTTCATATACAAATGGTTTGATAGAGCTTCCTGGCTGACGAGATGCTAGTGTTACATTTACCTGCCCATCTATATCATCATTAAAGAAGTCACGAGAACCAACCATTGAGATTATATCGCCACTTGCATTATCAATAGCAAGAAGCGCTGCATTGGATGCATTATAAGTTGCTTCATAATTAGTTGTTTTGTCTTTTATAATTTCTTCTGCCTTTTTTTGTTTTTCTAAATCTAGCGTTGTAATTACTTTGAGTCCACCCTTTTCTACCATATCTTGACCAAGCATTTCTTCAAGCTCTGATTTTACATAAAAAACAAAATGAGGTGCTATCAAACTTTCTTTTGGTGCTTTGAAGTTTATTTTTTCATTTTTAGCTGTATTTAATTGTTCTTCGCTTATGTATCCTTGTTTTTGCATTAGTCCTAGAACATATTTTTGTCTTTCAAGTAATGCCTCACGGTTTTTTCCATATGGAGAATAATATGATGGTGCTTGAGTCATTGCAGCGAGTGTTGCTGATTCAGCAATTGTAAGATCTTTTGCACTTTTATCAAAATAAATGTTTGAAGCAGATTCGATTCCATAAGCGACAGAACCATATGGGATTTCATTGAAATACATTTTTAATATTTCTTCTTTGTTGTATTTTTGTTCTATACGATATGCAAGAATAAGCTCTTTGACTTTTCTGGCAATGCTTTTTTCATTTGTAAGAATTGCATTTTTTACAAACTGTTGTGTAATTGTTGATCCACCAGCTAGTTTTCCGGTCAAAACATTTGTAATTGTGGTTCTTATCATTGCCCAGACAGAAAATCCCTGATGTTGATAAAAGTTTTTATCTTCTATGGCAATTGTAGCTTGAGTTACGTATGATGGTAAATCTTTTAATTCGATAAGAGTTCTTTGTTGACTTCCATGAATATCATATAAAAGATTTTTTCCTTCACGATCATAAATTTTTGTGCTTTGTACTACAGATCTATCTATAATTTTGTTTGGATCGGGAAGATCTTTTGAATACCAAGCAAAAAGCGCCACAACAAAAATTAATCCAAGTATAACTAGAAGAATAAATTTTGGTATTAGATTTTTGATATTTAATTTTTTATGTCTTTTTGGTCTTTTGTTGTTGTGATTGTATCCAAATTGGACATCAACTTTTTTAGAGATTGCTTGTTTAGCCCTGTCTTTTGCGGAGCTTTTTATTTTTCTCATTCTTAGAACACTGGATCGTCTTATTTGTTTATTTCCAACGCTACGACTGGACCAAGCGGGCTTTGATGATTTGTTGAAATAGTCAATTGGCATATGGATATTTGCTATTTATTATTTTGTAATTTTCCATTCGGCCCGAGCTCATGGCCGAGGGTAATTGATTCATTATTTGGTTATTCATAATTTAAATAGCAAAATAATAAATAGTAATTCAATTGTTAAATAAAAAATTGAAAATTGTTAATTAACTATATTATAGCAAGATTGGGGATTTTTAGAAAATTTATTTAAAATCAAATGAGGTGTCTAATTTAGACACCCCATGTTTATGATTTTTTTAATAGCATATCCCACACTTTATTTATTTCTCTAAATAATGAACCAATCACTAAAAATAGTACAATAGTTAAAAGTTGGTTATTTTTGATTGAGAAGTTTGCCTCAGGATTTTTTACAATCAGAGGTATATTTTCGACTATATATTTTACAACCCCAATTCCTAAATAAATCCAATATATTGTTAATATTACCATTACTATCAATAGGAATATGGCTAGAAATAGTTTTCTCATTTTATCCTCCTATAAATTTTAGTTTTATATGAAATATTATAATATTACAGTATGTTTGTCAAGTCTTTGTAAAAGCCCTTAATATTGTTATAATATTAAATAGTTTTATAAAAATAACCATTATTAATCCCGTTAGATAAAAATAAAAATGCTGTCGGGGCTAATATAATTAAAGGTTGATATAATAATTTAAAATATTAAATTTATTAAATATCTAATGGAATGAATATGTCAAAACAAATTAATATAGACGAACTTTTAACTCGTGGAGTAGAAGATATTATAGGTCGTGAAGATTTGGAGAAGAAGCTTGAGTCCGGAGAGAAAATGAAAATATATATTGGAGCAGATCCAAGCAGACCCGATATTCATATTGGTCATGCGGTTGGACTTAGAAAGCTTCGTCAATTTCAAGAATTGGGACACAAAATCATTTTTCTTATAGGTGATTTTACTGCACAAATAGGTGATCCAACAGGAAAGGATGAGGCTAGAAAACAGCTTTCTCCAAGCGAGGTAAAGAAAAATGCAAAAACTTACAAAGATCAGATTTCAAAATTATTAGATTTTAAGGGAAAAAATAAGGCCGAGCTAAAATATAATTCTAAATGGAATAATAAATTGAAGTTTCAAGATCTTATTGAGTTAGGTTCAAAATTTACAGTTTCTCAATTTTTAGAACGAGATATGTATCAGAAAAGATTGAAGGAAGGAAAGCCAATCTCACTCCATGAGTTTTTTTATCCTCTCATGCAAGCATACGATAGCGTATCAATGGATGTAGATATGGAAGTGGGTGGAAATGATCAATTATTTAATATGCTTTGTGGTAGAACCTTGATGCAAAAGCTGAAGAACAAAAATAAGATTGTGATGACCTTTCAACTTCTTGAGGGAACTGATGGAAGAAAAATGTCAAAGTCATATGATAATTATATCGCTGTTAATGATTTGCCAAATGATATGTTTGGAAAAGTAATGTCAATTTCAGATGATTTGATTATAAAATATTTCACGCTTTGTACAGATTTATCACTTGAAGAAATAAAAGAATTAGAAAGCAAAATGGCAAATGGTGAAAATCCAAGAAATATGAAAGTTCGTTTGGGGTATGAAATTGTGCGTATTTATCATGGAGAAAAGTTTGCAAAAAATGCACAAGAAGAATTTGATAATGTTTTCAAAAATAAAGAAAAACCAAAAGACATAGAGAAGGTCAATTTAACAAATGATGCAAATATTATTAATGTGCTAGTAAATTTCAAACTCGTTTTATCAAAAACAGAGGCAAGAAAAATGATTGAACAAAACGCAGTGACAATAAATGATGAAAAAATAAAAGATCAGAATTTTGTATTTAAGAGTGGCGAAAAATATTTAGTTCAAGTAGGAAAGAGGAGATTTTTGGAGATAGAATAAATAATATAGGGGCGCATTTCCGTCGGGTCATTCGACCCGATCGAACGGAAATGCGCTCATTATTACACAATGAAAAATAAAAAAGCGTCTCATTGCGAGGCGCTTTTAGGATTTTAATTCGATACAGTTTTTAATTTTTGGGTGGCCAATCTTTCGTGTCGCAAGAACCATCTTCTTTTATCTTGTTGATTATGTTGGTAACGTCTTCAGCGTCAAGATAAAGGTTAAAATCAGGATGTTTTGACAATTCTTTTTCTCTGATCTCGAGACATGTTTCTAATACAGTTTGGATAGCGTTAATAGCTTCTTCTCGTGTCCACCCCTCTTCTGGTCCGCCAGTCAACAGTGGTTTATACCTGTGACCCTCAGATCTTCCTATCCAAACGCCGAATTTTTCTGACTTGTCTTTCATTTCCGCTATATAAAAACAGAGATCTTCTCGATTTCCCAAGATTTCATAGGCTGTTAATCTTGTCATTTTATCCTCCATGTAAATTTTTATCTAAAAGCATCTTATAATATACGCTTTATTTGTCAAGTATATTTTTATTTGACAGCCTAATTTAATTGGATTAATCTTTATACAAAATAGCATTTCCATATAGGAGGAATGATGTCTAAGAGAAAAAATCCCAATAATCCTGATCAACTAGATATTTTTGAGGATAGACTTTTAAAATCAGTCGAAAACAACAAAGATGCGCAGAGAACCCCAAAAGAAGAATTACTAAAAAAGATTTTAATACTTTTGAGTGATATTGGTTTTGGGCCAGATTTTGTACAGGAAGATTTTGAAAAAAAACACTATGTTTCTGATTGTAATGTCTCAAGCCACAAAATTGAAGCACGTCTTTATATGTTACAAGTTGTCAAAGAATGTATTAAGTCAAACTCTTTTGTCTGCGTTGCAACTGGACTTGGAAAAACATATATAGAGCTTCTTATAGCGCTTTATTTTTTGAAATACAGGAGTTGTATTAAAAAGATTTTGATTTTAGCCCCTACAAAACCACTTTGTGAACAACATAAACACAAGGCAGAAGAAGTTTTTGTAGGAATTAGTATAGCAGTTCTTACTGGTAATGTTTCTCAAAATAAGCGCAAAGGAATTTGGGATAGTAATCAAATAATTATCGCAACTCCACAAACAATATTTAGAGAAATCAAAAAAAATAGTGGAATAGGTAATTCAAAAGATATTCAACTTGTGATTTTTGACGAGGTTCATAATATGACTGGTCACTATGACTATGTTAATCTTGCAAATATATATAGTGAGCATGAAGAAATTCGTTTACTTGGATTTACCGCATCAATTGATTCAGATCACAGGAAACTTGATGAACTACTTCAGTATTTGAAACTTAAGTATTCAAATGTAATTGTAAAAACAGAAAATAGTCCAGATGTGGCCCCATATACTTATAAAAAAAATATTCGTGCTGTCAAAATAACAAGACAAGCAGATGCTTTACGAGAGTATTTAAGAGGTATTGTTAATAAAGAATTTCTTGTAACGTTAGAAAGCATGAAGTCTAAATTGAGATATCTTGAGTCAGAAAAATATAGTCCTATGACTTCTTTAGAGAAATCTTTATATATCAATGGCGATGGATTAATTGTTGGGATTAATATTAAGAAATTTGATGAGCTAATAAAAATGCTTTCTCAAATTAGAGAGATAGAACATGATAAATCAATCTGTTCTCTGGCTATGAGAGACTGGGGACTTCTTGTTCTTTTTCATACGGCAATTAATATGCTTGATAAAGGTCTATATGAGTTTTCTGCTTTTTTGGAAAGAAAGTATTTTGAGAAAATAAATAAAAAACCCTCTCAAACATCTTTTAAAGAAAATAAAGTAATAAAGGAAAGTATAAAAAAACTTTGTGAAGCACATTTATGGAACTCCAAAATGGAACACCCTTTAAAATATGATCCAATGATTACTCCATATAATTGGTACCCCATTTATAAAGATGCAAAGCTTAAGAAATTAGAAGATGTCATAAGAATGAATATGTCTTCTCAAATACTTATATTTGTTCACTACAGAGATACTTTAGATAAGGTGATAAAATATCTCAGGACTGTTTTTCCGGAAAAAAAGATTGATCAATTTATTGGTCAGTCCAACAAGTTAAACGGCAGGGGTATGACTCAAAAAAAACAGGCTGAAATTCTGAATCAATATACTAATGGTGAAATAGATATTCTTGTAGCAACTTCTATCGGAGAACAAGGACTCAATTTTCCATCTGTTGATGCGGTATTTTTCTATGAGCCAATCACTGATCCAAGAAGAGTTATTCAGAGAATAGGTAGAACGGGAAGGTATAGAGATGGAGATATTTTTATTCTTGCTTATTGTGGAAAAAATGAAAAAGAAGAGCTTATTTCAAACATTTGCTTTGCTAAATTAGGTAGGGCAAAAGGATTAACTGAATTTTATGAAGAACACGGGGACCATTTTTAAATGGCCCCTTTTAATTTTTTATGCTAATAAGGGATTTTAATGTTTTTTAAATTTGATATTTGTTGCTAGTATCACTTTATATTTTTTATAAATAGTCAAAATGCTTGTTTATGTTTTTCTTTTTTTATTGTATAATTTAGATATTATAAAAAGTAATAGACCCTTTGTTATTAGGGAAAATAAAGCTTATACACGACAGGGGCGAATATAAAAAATATGTTCAAAAAACAAAAACAATCAAAACAAACACCAAGTGTTCCAACAGAAGACAATAAAAAAGAAAATCTTCCCGTAAATAGTGTTGAGCCTAAAAATTGGATAGAAGAAGAGGAAGAGGAGGGAGAATTACTCGTTGATGTTTATCAAGAAGGAGAAAATATAGTTATAAGATCTACTGTTGCGGGTGTAAAACCAGAAGATTTAGATATTGATATTAACAATGACATGATTACAATAAGAGGAAAAAGAAAACAAATCGATAATATAAACAGTGGAGATTTTTTTTATCAAGAGTGTTATTGGGGAAGTTTTTCGAGATCAGTTATTTTGCCGTGTGAGGTTTATGCAAGTCGTGCAAAAGCATCTTTGAAGGATGGAGTTTTAAAAATAGTATTACCAAGAAGTCAGAAAGAAAGATCTGTTAAGCTTTCGGTGACATAAAGATATAATTTTATGTAAGACGCTTTTCATGTTTTTCTTTTTAGAAAGCGTTTGACTATGGAATTTAAAAAATATTACAATTTAATACAAAAATTTACGACTAAGAAGTTTTTAGTTGTTTTTTGTTTGATAATAGTTCTATTTTTGATTTCATTTTTTGTATATTCTTTTTATTATGCAAACAAGACATATATAGGAGTTCATATAAATCAGAAAAATGTCTCAGGTTTGAGTTATTCAGACTTATATAATTTTTTACAATCCCAGAATCAGATTTTTGATGAAAATGGAATAGAATATAAATATGAAGAAACAAGCTTCAATATCAGTGCAAAGTTTAGCGAATCAAGTCCTGACGTAGGAGTACCCGAAATTGTAGTTTTTGATAATGAAAATACAGCCAAGCAGGCGTTTTCTATAGGGAGAAAAAATATTTTTCAACGATTTGCTACACTTTTTTTTACCAATAATGTTTCTTGGAAATACACAATAGAAGAAGAGTATTTGAAAACAATACTACAAAAAAACTTTTCTCAATATGAAAGTAAATTCAAATATCCATCACTTGCTTTTGACGGGGATCATATGCTTATAAATGATGCTGTTGCAGGAAAGGAGTTTGATTATGATAAAATTATCAAAGAAACGAATCATAGGATAAATAATTTAGATTTTTCACCCATTAATTTATCGTTAAAAGAGGTACAGTCTCCGATTGATCTTGATATAGCAAATAAAAAATTAGAAAATGTTAATAGTCTTTTAAATTCTAATAAAATAGTTTTCAAATATGAAGACAAAACTTTTGAAATAGCTTCTTCCACTTATAAAAATTGGATAGTTTTTTCGGGTAACAAAAAAGATGTTTACATAACATTTGATTTTGATAAGTTTAAAACTTATTTTGAAAAAAACATATCAAGTAAAATTGATGAAGAGGTTCAAAATGCAAAATTTAGAATAAGTGTTGGAAAAGTTAGTGAATTTCAAGGTGGAAAAGATGGAAAAAAGGTAAATATAGAAAAAACATATGAGACGCTTGATAATTTGTTAAAGGAACAAAAAGATGATTTTAATTTGGGCGATATTGAAATTGTAGTAGATGTGACAATAGCAGAGACGGCTACAAAAAATATTAACGATTTTGGGATTGAAGAAATAATAGGAACGGGAGAATCAGATTTCAAAGGAAGTCCAAAAAATAGAGTTCATAATATTAAAACTGGCGCAAATATGTTAAATGGACTTTTGATAGCTCCAGGTGAAGAATTTGCTACAATTCAAAATTTATTACCGATTGATGCGAGCTCTGGTTATTTGCAAGAGCTTGTTATAAAAGACAATAGAACGATTCCGGAGTATGGTGGGGGTCTTTGTCAAGTAGGTACAACAATGTTTAGGGCAGCAATAAATAGCGGACTCGACATCACTCAGCGAAGAAATCATTCTTATAGAGTTTCTTATTATGAACCAGCGGGTACTGATGCAACAATATATGATCCAAGTCCAGATTTGAAATTTAAAAATGATACAGGGGGTTATATCTTGATTCAATCAAGAATCGTAGGTACAAAACTATATTTTGATTTTTGGGGTAAAAAGGATGGTAGAAAAATTACTGTAGCAAAACCAACTATTTATAATATCAAAAAACCAGCACCCACAAAAATTATAGAAACTACAAATCTAAAGCCAGGAGTAAAACAATGCACTGAATCAGCTCATGCTGGTGCGGATGCATTTTTTGATTATAAGGTAGAGTATTCTGATGGAAGAGAAACAAAAGAACAACGATTTTCGTCTCATTATGTGCCATGGCAAGCAGTATGTCTTATTGGAGCTACTGCGTCAAGTACAAGTGGCTCATCAGAGATTACTAGTAGTACAACACCAGCAATAATTACAGCTCCTGCAAGCTCTACTAATCAATAGTCAAATTATAATGCATAATAATAAGATAATGACCAATAACCAATTTTCGATAATTGGTTTTTTGATATTTTGAATATGGAATAAACTATTATACGTAATTGAATTTTTTGTGAAGAAATTGTATTCGTGGAGATTTTTTCTTTTTAAAATTTGGCAATTTTGAAATTGATTTAGTATTTACTATTTGCTATTTAAATTTTGTAATAACCAAATAACAAATTAATTAAAAATTGCAAAATAGTAAATAGAAAATAATTTATAGTATTTTAAGTTCTAAATTTTTTGTCTCTATATCAAGCAATGCGAAGGTGCTTTTGTTAAATATTCCAGCAAGAGTTCCGGGATTTACAACGTGGGCTTCTTCTATTATATCTTCCCATGGTTTATGAGTATGACCATAAAAAACAAAATCATATTTTTTTGTGATCGCTAATTCTTTTGCTACTTCCGGAAAGTGGACAAAGGCAATTTTGATATCATTAATTTGTATTTCTCCAAAATTATCAAATACAATTACATTTTTAAGTTTTATATCTTTTTTTTCTAGTCCATGCATCTCATCTACATTTCCAAGAGAAAGATATATTTTTCCACTAAACTTTTTTGATAGATATTTAATAGTTTCAAGTGTCGTCACATCGCCACAGTGAATCATTGTGTCTATTTTTTCATCTTTTAAAATGCCAAACATCCCATCTATGCGTGGAATATTGTCATGAGAGTCTGCTATTATTGCTATTTTCATAGGTTTGTTTACAGGGTTGTGATATAACATTTAATATGAGGAGTTGAAATTTTTGTTTAATAGTATTAGTATAAATCTATAAAAATTAATTATCAAATTTTATGAATGAGCAAATTATAAATCCCATAAATAATATTTATGAAACTGGAAAATGTTTGGTGGAAAATTTATTTGATTCCTACAATAATACAATGACAGAATACATAAAAGAAAATGCAGATAAAATTAGAAGTGGGAGCTTAGGCATTTTTTATAAGGGTTTTAACGATTTAAAAATTCAACAAAAGCTATTATTTGAAAAAAAGATGGCGGCTCTTTATAAAGATGATGTAGGTGCTAGAGAATATATAAATGATATTATGGACATAAAAGATGATACAAAAGAAAATATTTCTCTTGTTAAATCACAAGCGACTATTTTACTAATTGAAAAAAAGTATTCAAGTAATTTTCAGAATCTTATAAAAGAAATAGCAAATAGTTCTGTAGAAGATGGTTTAAAGAAATGAGTTACTTAGAAGTGATTAGTTTTATAATCTGTCAGGTGGT
>CAZWVD010000019.1:0-5585 GCA_964636855.1 uncultured Gammaproteobacteria bacterium
ATTTTATCAATAATTTGAAACTATGGCAAACAAAAAAGGCCATGTTGCTATGGCCTATAGATTGAAGATTTGTGTTATGCGACTTTTTTGTCGCAAAGCTGCATTATCTGGTAATACGTGTAAAGTTTTTGTGTCTCTTCACCCACTTTCAAAAGAAAATAGGCTTCTCGGGCAGACATACAAAAACAGTCCTGATATTCTCTTTTTAAGACATAAACAAGTTCGTCACCATCCATGTCTTCAATGCTATCAAGCCCGGCACACTGAGTCACTTTCATACCTCTAGAACAGATATCATCAGCATCTTCCAGTAAAATTTTGTCTTTGATCTCTTGATATGTGAGCATTGTATCCTCCACTTTTTTATTTTATTAAACAGAATATAGCAGGTTTTTAAGAATATATCAACCCCTAAAACCAAAAATCCCCTTTCAGGTACTTTTGTATACGTTTTTTTGAAATATTTACACACTAACCTTAAGTCCAGGTCCCATTGTTGAAGATATTGCGATAGTTCTTATATAAGTTCCTTTATATCCAACTGGCTTTGCTTTTTTAACTGCATCAACGAAAACATTGATATTTTCAATAAGTTTAGCATCATCAAAGCTTATTTTTCCAACTGATAAATGAACATTTGCACTATCATCATTTTTAAAAGTTTCTTTTCCTTTTTTAATTTCTTCAATCATTTTCTTTACATCAGGAGATATTGTTCCACTTTTTGGATTAGGCATAAGACCCTTTTGACCAAGAATTTTTGCAATAACAGCAAGTTTTGGCATTATTTCAGGCGTTGCTACCGCTACATCAAAATCACATTTACCTGTTTTTTTGATTTCAGCCATAAATTCTTCATCTCCAATTATGTCTGCGCCAGCTTCCTTTGCCTCTTTAACAAATGTTGTAAAAGCAGCGACTCTTTTTGTCTTTCCATTTCCGTTTGGAAGAACAACTGTAGATCTTACAATTTGATCACCTTTTTTTGGATCTATTCCAAGAGCAATATGAACCTCAACAGAAGAATCAAATTTTACACTTGATGTTTCTTTTAAAACTTTTACACCCTCTTCAAGAGAATAAACTTTCTTACTGTCTACTTTTTCTCTTATTGCTTTCATTCTTTTTGACACTTTTGCCATATAATTCTTTACCCCGCCGTGGCGTGAGCCCTTTCTTTTGAGGTATTAACCCATTTTTATAAACGGTCCCTCATTATTTATATTAAACTATTTCTTCACCGTGTTTTTCTTTTTGTATAATTCTCCAATGTATAAAATATACTGGAAATCCTACTAATATCATAGCAATGGCTGTTGCTGCCTCTCTTTGCCTATTTGATGCAGCTGGGTTTTGATTTTTCTGATTTTCTTGCCAATTTTTATAATCAGCAAGCCACATTGTCATATTCTCTTTGTCAGTCTCTGTTAATTGATCACATGTTTTAAGTGTTTCAATTTGATTTACAGATTTTGCCAAATATAGTTCACTTGGCTGGCTATTATAATTCATATCGGCCTTTGTAAAAACAAAAGCCTTTAAACCCGTATTTACAATAGTCACTGACCCTATAATAAAAACTATTAGACCAATCGCTGTCATAAGATACAAATAAACTATTCTAACCCAAGGTATCTTGCTCATAAATTTTGAATAATTAATGATTAATGATGAATAAATTACCTAATTATCTAATTTTGAATTAATCCAAAATTCAACATTCGTCATTCAAAATTAAAGTTGAGTTTACTCAACTTTTACACCCATTTGTCTTGCTGTACCTTCTATGATTTTTGCAGCTGCTTCTACGTCATATGCGTTTAGATCTTCCATCTTTTTTGTTGCTATTTCTCTACATTGATCCTTGGTAAGTGTTCCGACTTTTGTTGTAAGTGCATTTGAAGAACCCTTTGTAATTCCTGCTGCCTTTTTTATAAGCTCAGATGCAGGAGGGGTTTTTAAAACAAATGAAAATGATGTGTCTTGATAAACAGTTATTACAACTGGGGTAAGTTCTCCCATTTTATCTTGCGTCGCATCATTAAATTTTGTACAGAATTCCTGAATATTTACACCGTGTTGACCAAGTGCTGGTCCTACTGGTGGAGCTGGATTTGCTTTACCACCCATAATTTGTAATTTCAGAGTTGTCTTTATTTTTTTTGCCATACTATTAGCTATCAGCTTTCAGCTATCAGCTTTCAGGAAGTGATTAACTTTCAGCCTAAATTTAATTATTTTATACTATATAATACTTATCTAAGAAGCCTACACCACCAAAGCGGGAGTAGATAAGTAAAAAATTATTAACCTTTTTTGATTTGTAAAAAATCTAATTCTACAGGAGTTTCTCTTCCAAACATTGAAACAAGAACTTTGATTTTTCCATGATTTTGGTCAATACTTGCAACCTTACCTTCAAATTCTTTGAAAGGACCATCTACTATTCTAACGGTATCACCCTTTTCAACATCAATCTTGTATTCTGGCTCTTCAACACCCATTCTTTTCTGCAATGACTTGATTTCTTCCTCTGTCATAGGGGTAGGAATTGTTCCTGTTCCAATAAAACCAGTAACATTTGGTGTATTTCTTACAACATACCAAGACTCATCTGTAACCAACATATTTACCAAGACATAGCCTGGAAAAATCTTTTCTCTTATTGTCTTTCTCTTTCCGTTTTTAATTTTAATTTTGGTTTCAGTTGGTATCAAAACCTCCAAAATACTATCCTGCATATTCATTGATTCTATTCTTTGCTCCAAATTTCTCTTGACATTTTCTTCATATCCAGAATAAGTATGTAAAACATACCATCTTAGGCCCAAATTTTCATTTTGCTTTGACATTTTATTTTGTTTATTTTTTTATCTGTATAGAACAAATTTTTCTAAAAGTTTTGTTAAACCGTAATCTATAATACCTAAGAAAATTGCAACGAAAAAACTAAAAAAAATTACTTGCGATGTTTTTTTGATAGTTTCTTTTTTGGTTGGCCAGATTACTTTCTTTAATTCATTGATTGAATCTATGAAATATTGCTTTATTTTGTTTATCATAAAATCTCTTAATAATAAAAATACTATAGTCCATAAACTATAACTTATAAATATTATATACAATCAAACAAAAATTGTCAACCTAAAAAAGCGATTCAGAAACCAAGGTTTTGAGTCGCTTTTATGCACTTAAAATACAATAAATATCTATAATTCTAATCTATTTAATTCTTTCCAATTTGTCTCGTCATATATAATCATCACACTATCACTTAAAACATATAGGTAATTGTTTATATATAAAGCCCTTTTTATAGCACTTTCAGATATTGCCTTTAGAAGCTTTAACTCATTATTTTCATATCCAAAAACATAAGCGCCGTTTGAAGCTGGCATAAAAAATATATTATTTTCTCTATCTAGTAAAAATGCTCGGTGATTATTTTCTACTTCAGTCCAATATTCATTTAGCATATATGTATCTATTTCTTTTGGATTTGTAGGATCAGAGACATCAAACATAGAAATTTTTACATTTTGCTCTTCTTTTCCTATGCCAAGTATGATGTTGTCTGAAATGGGATGTAGATAAGATGAATATCCAGGAATTTTTAACTCTCCTTTTAAATTGATATTCTTAGGATCTGTTAGGTCAATAACATAAAAAGGATCTACTTGTTTAAAGGTAACAACATATCCTCTATCTCCTAAAAATCTTACAGAATAAATTTTTTCTTCTCTGCCTAAATTCATCACAGAAGAAACTCTATCTAGTTTGCTATCTAGAACATAAACATCGTTGGCGCTTTTTGGACTTATATTGCCAAAATAATACCAAGAATTTTGACCTATTGTTGTAGCAATTCTTAAATTATCATTGTATTCATCCATTGAAAATTGATTCAAAAGCTTTCCAGGAACAGCACCGCCTGCAATAATTTTTAAATCCGTTAAAGAAATTTTCATTATACCCGTTTTCTCTAATTGCCTCATTTCTAGCTCATAATAACTAGACATCCTATTTGTAAGCTCATTTTCTATTCTAAGCCTTTCATCGCCATCTAAACTTGCATAATAATTTGAGATAATACTTGATAACTCTATTGACTTTGCCTCATAGCTTATATCATAAGAAATTAGCTTTTCGACTTTAGAAGACACTGTCTCTGGAAATAAATCTGTGGCTTTAGCATTTAAAAAATCATAAAAAAACTTAACATTATCAACTGTATAAAAATAGGAAATATACAAAGCATTTTGAGACATATATATATTTGAAGACTCACGAGATCCTACAAAAGATGTTTTATTTAGAACACTTCCTGAACTAATATCTATTTTGAGTGCTGTAAAAATAGAATCTGTTTGAAGTGGCATTTCTGGATGATAAATATCACTACATGTTATTTCAAGAGACGTAGAATTGATACTAAGTGGTCTGATAGGACAAGGATTTATATTGTTTATAAAATTTGATAATACAAGATAAATTTTATCCCCATACAATCTTGAATCCATTATATAAGTATTGTCTTCTAATTTTATACGCCACTTTTCTTGTGGATTTTTTGGATCACTTATATCATATCCATATACATCGCTTGTAGAAAAAACTACCAATACACCATTGCCCACAAACATCTCTCCAGATTGTTTTATCTCTGACAAAACCTTTGCATCTTTAATTGGAAGTGCGTTAATAATTTTGATACTAGCCTCATTATCATAAGATGGCATAATCATCATCCTATCGGACATTAGTCCTGGCTCAGATCTAAATATATTAGATTGATTTGAGGATGAGTAGATATTTTCTCCATCTGTTTTTACAATGTCTGGTTCATCGATATTTAATACTTGTGTATTTGTATTAGATACTCTATCTATCAATTCGGTCTCAGTAGCTTGAGGAGAAGAAATTACCCCAGAAGATGCTTCATCTGAACTAGCTGTTGTCAAAACTTCTTTAGACACCCCTCTTGAATCAATAGCATTTAAAAATTGTCCATACTGTCCTTGTGGAGATTTTGCTAAATAACTTTTAAATTCCTCTACAGATGCAAATTGTTTAATTTGGTTTACATCAAACTCTTTATTTGATTGAATTACATTAGTATTGTTGTTGTGGCTAGCTACTTCCCTCTGATTCTTTGTAACCCAAGCATATCCGCCTACCGCAAAGATAAGAATAATCAGCCATGCAAAAATACTATTTATTTTGTGACTCTTTTTTGGCTCTAAAACAGTATCAATTTTTTGAACTTCTATATTCTTTTCTACTACTTTAGAAGGTATTATTGGAGAGTAAATAATTTTTTTATTAGAATTTTGTTCTATAATCTCTTCTAATTTAGGAGCTGTAATGATTGGATCACCTTGAACTGGGGTGGAAATAACTTTTTTTATTTTTTTATCTAATTTTTGTTTTGTAGAAATAGTTTTTTTTGTAACTACTTTTTTTTCTACCTTTTTTTGAATTGGCTTTTTTGTTTTAGTCTCTTTCAATATTGGTTTTTGTATTATTTTTTTTGTTGGCATATTTTTTTTGTTTTACAAAATAAAAAAATTATTTTATTTTCTTTT
>CAZWVD010000019.1:5685-15345 GCA_964636855.1 uncultured Gammaproteobacteria bacterium
TACCTATAAAATAAGAAAGTGTTATTACTAAAATTGTCATTGCAATGTGTTCGAATATTGTGTTCTTTATATTTGCATTGTTTTGCTTTGCCATAAAATAACTAAAAATACCCAATATAATAATCCCCAAGACAATACTTATAAACATTGCATAAAATAGACTAGGGGCAAATAAAACTGGAATCACAAAAATTATTGCAAATATAAATTTCGACAAAAATGTAAATAAAGTTGACCACCAAATTTCCTTTGTCTCTTTTCCTCCTGCAAACTCCGTAGAAATATGAATTCCTAGTGCGTCTGAAAGAGCATCGGCAACTGCAATTGTAATAATAGACCCTATAACAGCTAATTTACTATTTGTGCTTGTTGCAACCCCAACCATAAGACCAAGGGTCGTAATAACACCAGAACTAAGACCGTAACTAAAACCAATTTTTAAAGATTTAAACATATTATTTTTTATGCCACAATGCTTTATGAAGCAATACGAGTGGGTAAATTATTTTTTTTATCTATATATTTATAATAAGCAATTTTTACAAACTCAGACGAAATAAACTCGAAAATAACAATTCCTAAAATAATCATAAGATGATTAAAGCTTGGGCTAATAAACTTGAACAAAGAATGACCAATATTAGTAAATGGTATCAATATTGTCAAAAAAGTTGCTACTAAAGAAAGGATAATCATTGAAAATGCAGGGAATTTTGCTTTTAAAAATAAACCCCTAGATCTTATTGAGAATATAAAAACTATCTCTGTAAGTATGCTGGAAATAAACCAATTTGTCTGCAAAACTTGTGCAGGATAATGAAAGAAAAACGTAAATACAATAAAGTCTGACAGGGAACTTACAATACCCAAAACCGTACAAAAAAGCATCATCTCCCTAATATCATAAAACCTTGGCTTTTTTACTTCGCTAGAGTCTACTGAATCGTTTGCAATAGCTATCATTGGAAAATCTGATAACAAATTCAGTAGCAATATTTGAATTGGCAGCATTGGTAAATATTTGATAAAAAGAGAGGCTATGGCAACTGAGTAAAAATTTCCAAAATTTGAAGCAAGTGTTGTTTTTATATATTTGGTTGTGTTCGCAAAAATTTCTCTTCCTTCTTTTATTCCATCTACAATAACCTTAAGATTTTTCTTCAATAAAACAATATCTGCATTTTCTCTAGATATGTCTGATGCACTTTGTACAACTATTGAAACTCCTGCAAGCTTTAGCGCAGGGGCATCATTTATACCCTCACCTAAAAAACCAACTTGATATTTTGATTGTAAAAGCTCAATAATATAAAATTTTTGCTCTGGAGAAATTCTACAAAAAACAGAATATTTATCTATTGCTTCTAATTGCCCCCTTTGATCCAAAACATCAAACTCTTCACCGGAAATTAAATCTTCTGAATTTTTCAAAAGACCCACTTTTTTACCAACAGCACCAGAGACTTCACGACTATCTCCTGTGATAATTTTTATCTTAACACCGAGCTCCTCTGCTTGCTTAATAGCGGTGCTTGTTGTTGGTTTTATTGGGTCTACAAAAGATATTACACGCAAACACTCTAAGTTATTTTCATAATCTTTGATATCTTTATTTTTTGAGAAAACTACTTTTTTCTTTGCTATTGCCAAGACTCTATGACCCAACAGTCCCTCTTCCTTAATCCATAAATTAATACTATCTATATCTTGCTTGTTAATTTTACATATTTGAAATATTGCCTCAGGAGCACCACGAGAAATAAGTTCATATTTTTCGCCGCTAGAAACCAAAACGCTATTTATTTTTCTTTTAGGGTCAAATGGACACTCAGATACTCTATTGTATTTATAATAATCATTTTCATTGTCTTTGCTCATTTGGGACCAAAGTGCTATGTCAAATGGTTCTAGCTTATCCTTGGAAACAGATGTTGTTCCAAGATTAGAATATAGAATTAAATTATTATTTGATGGATTATAATAATTTGCAACAGTAAGCTCATTTTCAGTAAGAGTGCCTGTTTTATCAGAACACAAAACTTGTATACCACCCAAATCCTCTATTGCAGAAAGTCTTCTTACTACAACCTTTTTCCTTGCTAACTGAAGAGCTCCTTTTGAAAGAGAGAATGTCATAACAACAGGAAGTGCCTCTGGAATAACACTCACGGCAAGTGCTATAGAAAAAATAATAAGTTCAACAATATTTGCCTCTTTTCCTTTTATAAAAATGTTTGCTAGTAATATTACAACTAGAGTGATTGAAACGAGTTTTAATATAAAAGAGCTAAACTTAGCAATCCCTTTTTCAAAATTACTAACTCTTTTCGTTTCAACTGCTAAACTTGTAATGTCTCCCATTCTAGTCTTTTTGCCAGTAAATAAAACAAGCGCCTTTGCACTACCAGAGACAATAGACGTGCTAGAAAAAGCCATATTTGAAAACTCTGCATCCATTTCTGTGTTTTTCTTAACTGAAATAGATTCTCCCGTTAATACAGACTCATTAAGACTAAGATCATAGGTTTCCAAAAATCTCACATCTGCCGGAACCTTATCTCCCGTTACAAGCCTTATAATATCTCCCGGAACAAGTTCTTGAGATTTTATGAGTTCTTCTTTTCCGTCTCTTATAACTTTTGTAAGTGATGCCGAATATTTCTTAAGAAGCTCTAATGTTTTTTCTGATTTGTACTCTTGAGAAAAACCAAGAATAGTATTTATAAATATAAAAATCAGGATCATTATTCCATCCGTCATCTCCTTTAAAACAAAAGCTAATATAGCAGCTCCTAAAAGTAAATAAATAAAGGGCGATTTAAATTGCCTTAATAATATATGGTGCCATTTATTTTTTTTTAGAATTATTTCATTAGGACCATAATTTACAAGCTTTTCAGCAGCATTTTTTTGACTTAATCCATTTTGCAAATCTGTTTTAAATTCTTTTACCAAAATTTCTGCATCTAATTTTGAAAATCTAGAAAAATCAACTTTATCCATAGTTATAAAAATTATTTATTACTGACTAATTATATTCAAAATATACTAAAAATTCAATTTCCAAATAAAAAAGTTCAATACTGATGCAAAGCTTACCCATAATATATATGGGATTAAAATAAGTGATGCAATTCTTGAAATTTTGTAAAACCCAATAATAGTCGCGAGTATTGAAATCCATAAAATTATTATTTCAAAAAATGCAAGCATTGGAGACTCTAATCCAAAAAACAATATTGACCAAATAATATTCAAAACAAGCTGTATAAAAAATATTGTAATTACTTCTTTTTTATAAGTCTTATCTTTAAATTTACTTGTCCAAATAATATAAAGGGAAACCCCCATTAAAATAAATAGGAGTATCCAAACTGGACCAAAAAGATAATTTGGTGGATTAAAAGATGGTTTTGCAACACCTTGATACCAAGTAGCTATTTTTGGAGTTGTAAAAATAGATCCCAAAAAACCAGCAGCCTGACAAATTAGTATAGAAACAATTAGCTTTAATGTTTTTGATTTCATATTTTCTTTGTCCAGTTGACTAACCGGATGTTAATTACTTAACAAAAATTAATCCTAAAAAACTAACCCCTACTATTATTAGAGCTGATACAAAAAATCTAAGTGCGAACTTACGACTTCCCTGCATATAAGAAAAAATACTTTTGCTAAATAAATTTGTAGCATTTACAAGTAAAAATACTAATGTTGCAAATTGAAACGTAATATCACGACCAGCCATTTCAGCAAGAGATACAAGTATTGCATCTAATCCTGTAAAAGAAGCTATTATAGAACTTATTACAAAACCCGCTTTACCAAATAAAACTAAGCATACTTTTGTAACAATTTTTACAATTATCAAAATTCCTGCAAACTTGAGTGCTGGCATAAGTGCAAATATTTTTCCATTCTTCTCTTCTGTTTCTTTTTGTTTTTTTTCTTTTTCTTTTTTACGTAAAAATATAGTAGCTATGATAGAAGCGAAAAATATCATTATTAAAATACTAGGTAAAATAGATACAAGCCACGCTGCATTAAGCGGGCCCACTAATAAAAAGATTTGGAAAAAACTAGCTAGGTTTGATAAAATAGCAGCGCCAAGTAAATAGTTGACTGTAAGGGACTTCTTACTTCTTTGAGCCAAAGACTGAGTTGTTGATGTTGAAGAAACAAAGCCTCCTACAAAACTTGTAAGACTAAAGCTACTTTTATTACCAATAAGTCTTCCCAATAAGTATCCAAAAAGATCTATTCCTGTAATTAAAACTACAACCATCCAAACCTTTCTTGGATTTATAAGTTCAATCACGGCAAACTTTCCAAGATCAATATTTAAGCTTGCAAATATTTGAGCTAAAAATGGAATGTCCATTAGCTTATATCCAAAATTTGGTAAAAATGGCAAAACGATTAAAGCTATAATTGCATAACTTATAAAAGACTGTAATTCTTTTTTTGAAACATTCTGAGTAATTTTTTGAGTCGTTGCCTTTACAGACAAAATCAAAATTACTACCACGAACAAAGCTATAATTAGATAAAGTGGCAAAATATCAAGTGTTATAAGCAAACCCATTAAAAAAGTAAACAAAATAGCTAATTCACTCGTCAGCCCCAAGTCTTTTGTAATAATAGAGCTCATTAAATAAGAAGAAATAAGTAAAACAAAAAATGCACCCGATACAAGAAGTGCAAATAAAGACAACTGACTAGAATAAAGAATTCCCGCTACAGACCCAAGAAGACCAATCATTGCATATGTGCGCACGCCACCGGCAGACCCTATACCCTGATTACTATTTTCACGCTCTAACCCAATAGTAGCACCAAGTAAAAGTGAAAGTAATAATTTTCCCACTAAAGTTTCAAACATAAATTATTTTTAATAATTATATAAACTAATTATAACAGATTATAATGTATAAATAAATTAAATTATAATATTCTATTTTAATAAATCTAATAATTCTTTGTTTTTCATTCTCCTTAACTTATAACACCAAACATCTTTGTATTGATCAACGAATAATGGATAATAATCATTACTTTTTTTCCAATCCTTTAAATCCACTGGTTTCTTTTTGTATTTTTCTAGTTTTCCAAAAACCATAAAAATATTTCTTTTGCTAAGCTCTTTTTCTACATCAATATCGTTTTTATTATTTAAGAATTTATTCAACTTATTAAATAAATCTTCTTGAGTTTTGACTCTATTTTTAGGACCACATTCAATTTCAATGCCACTGGGCATAAAAGTTGAAAGAGATCCGGTTACCTCACCAACATCTGTCCAAATTACAATCCTTTTTATATCTAATTTTATAGCCAATAATAAATTCTTTTTTGTTAATTTGGTTATTATAATAAATATCCCCGTATTTGAGATTGTTCCGTGTAAGTCTATGACCTGCTTATATTTTTTTCCTAAATTTTTAATAAAATATGCCCTCCTCTGTTCATAATCTCCATTTTTCTTGCCAGGAAAGACTCTATTTAAATCAGAATTTATAAATCTGACATTTTTAGAAAATGCTTTTGGGTTAGAAATAATATAGTTGATTTTATTTTTCTTATTTATAACTTGCAATTTTTTAATAACATTAAGCCCTATTGATTCATCACCATGTGTTAGAGTTGTAAACAATAAATTTTTTTGCATATAAGTTACTTAATAATAAATAATAATTTACAAAAAATCCCCCATGAGAAGGGGGTTTTGTATTTATAAAAAATAAAAATAACAGCCTTCTCAAAAGGATCTTGTATTATGATGTAATAATATTAATATTAAGGCTTTCATATTTTGATATTAGCAATTCTAAAAACTTTGTCAATTATAGCTATCTTAATTCATACAAAATTATTCCTGCACTTATTGCGACATTAAGAGATTCAATTTTATCGATGCTTAAAGAAATTTTTCCATCTGACTTATCAAGCATTTCTTGACTTATGCCATTTGCTTCATTTCCAAAAACAATGCAGTATTTTTTGCTCGCCTTGGCGTAGCTGGAGCTCCGCTTCGGCGAAGCCAGGTCTTTTACTTTTTCTGGAAGTATTCCACCTGTCATAACGGTAGAATAAATCTTCATTTCTTTTTTTATTTTTTCAAAAACTTCTAATTCTTTATCAAAAGAAATATTGAGCTTGAAAATAGAATCTTTGCAAGAGTTTATTACTTTTGGATTATAAACATCTACGCAAGTATCATCTACAACAACATTATTAAATCCAAACGCAAGAGAGGTCCTAAGTATTGTTCCCATATTTCCTGGATCATTTATTCCATTTAGATAAATAATATTGTTATCAAAATTGATATCTCTATTTATTTTATCAAATATAGCATAAATTCCTGAAGAAGTTGTAAGACAAGAAACATAGTCATTCACCCTTTGATTCATAATATGAAAATTTTCTACTTTTGATAAAACGAAATTAACATCCTCATCATTTTTATCTAAAACATTCTCTCTTATAAATAATTCCTTTGGCAGAACGCCAAATTCCATTGCATCATGAATTGTAGATAAACTTTCAACAAAAAAAAGGTCGTCCTCATTTCTTGTTTTCTTGTCTTGAAGTTTTTTTAGATATTTGATTTTTTCATTATCCGTGCTTCTAATAATTTCTTGTTCCATATAATTATCTTATATTTAAATTCTGTGTGTTTGTAAAAGCGCCATATGAAGCACTTTGTAAATTTGAATTAGCACCCTGGAAACCACCGCCACTAACTTTCATATCTTGGACTCCAGAAGATGCATTTTGAATTTTTGAAAGACCAAAAGAACTAACTCCAAGTCTAATAATACCCCCTGAAATCTGAACTTCTTGCTCTTTTTCTTGATTTCTAACAATAGATATCATAAAACTCACTATTACTATAACTGTTATGATAAGTGAAATATATGATTTGTGTATTTTTATAATCATCGTTTTATTTTGTCATAAATAATGAAAAAAGTAAAATATTATTTATTTAGAGTTTTTATTACCTCAAAATTAAAAATATCCTGTTTAATACCTAGTTTTCTTGCTAATATTCTTGCATTTTTTTCTCCGCCAACATAACTATATAATTTTTTTATATTTCTAGGATAACGCCATTTTTCTATAGTGCCTAAATTTTTTAAAAGTAAATTCACCTCTTCTTTTGTGGGCTGTTTAAATCCTAAATGCATAAACCTAAGACACGCAAATAAATCTGCTGGATGAATTATATTTTTTACTTTTATTCTCTTATTTTTTAAATCATTTAGTGCCTCTGGTAAAGATATAAGTTTTTCAAACCAGCTTTCTTTAAAAATATCTTTCAATGATATCATCGAGCCATTGATAGTAAAATTACAAATACATTTTGGGGGTTTTTCTTCTGATAAACAAATATCTAAATATAAGTAATCCTTAAAAATGTCTTCTGGCTTGGGAACTCTTTTTATTTTTAAAACGACAGATTTTTTTCGTCTTATTTTTCCATATGTAAAACCCTTATCTCGAAGATTTTTTATAAACAATCTAAAATCTCCTGCCAACAATACATCAAAATCTCTTTGAGGTAGTATTTTCTTAAAATACTTATAATAAATTGCATTTCTTATGGCAACGCCTACTAAATAAACCTTTGTATTTTTGGGAATACAAGAAATAACAATCTTAAATATTTCATTGTCTTTTTCGTTTTGCAAAAATAATGGTAATTTTTTGTTGATTTTCATATTTTTTTACCATCCCCCGCCTCCACCACCTCCACCACCTCCACCAGAAAATCCTCCACCACCTCCACCACTAGAACTATGTGGGGAATTTGATACACCAGAAACAACTCTATTAAAACTACTTGCAAATGAATCAATGCCCTTAAAATTTAAATTATTGCCAATATACCATACTGGAATCATGGTATTAAATTGCTCTACCCCATAAATACTTTTCATTTTTTCTATCCATAAAGTCGTCATTCCAAAAACAATTGCATATGGTAATAATTTTTCAAAAATGTTTTCTTTTTCATAAAATCTTTGCCTATCTTTTTCTGCGACACTCATATAAAGTCTCAGTCCTTTAATATCTCTTAATGTATTTATACCTTTTTTTGTTTTCCTTGGCATAATAAGAGCAAAAAATATAAAAATCATTGCCACAACAACGATACCAAAGACAAAACAAATTCCAGCGATAATTGAAAAAATAAGTTGCCATTTAAAGCCTATTTTTTCAATATAACCCAACTCTATCAAAGCTTTGCGTGTATTTTTTTTCAAAATAGCAACATCTTTATAAAATTTATTCTTTAGAGAGGATGCCTCAATGGCTTTGTCATTATTATTAAATAATTTAAAAAACAACTCCTTTTCTATGGGGCTTAAAGAATCTTCTGCTTGCTTATTGTCTAATCTGTGAAAAATATAATCTTTTCCATGCAAAATAATATTATCCTTTTCAACTTCTTCAATCTTTATAATTCCTTTAACCGCAAAATTTATAATAGCGGCTGTTATAAATTCATTTCTAAAACCCCCCTGCTTAAATAAAGACCCAAAAAGTATTGGGTCCAAATTATCAGGAATATCATATTCAGCTATGACAGTTCTTTTGTCTTTTGGGTCATCTCCATATTTTTTCCATATATATAAACAAAATATTAAAGCAAATATCGGAAATAAAATATCAAAAATAATAATTTTATAAGTCAATAATAGGGGTAAAAAGTATTTGTCTTTATCGTTTAAATAATTTATTTGTTCAAAATTACCAGAATAAATAGTAAAAATATTTTTTGGCATAGATAATGAAACGGTAATACCATTTGCCTTTGGAATTATTTTTGTTGAATTAAATACAAGGGTATTTTCATCCAACCAACTGTAAGTTGCCAAATCCTCGCTTTTTGAAAGAGACACTCCCGTATAATAGTCTACCGTCACATCATTTGAGCTTATTTCTTTTGGTAAAATAATTTTTGCATTAAAACTATCAATTTCTAAATCCCAATAAGCACCCAAAATATTATAATAAAATTCATCAAAATTTTCTTGACTATAAATTACATTTTGAACCTTGTAAGTAATTTTGTAATAATTTTCTCCTTTTACAGAAATGTTGGGATCTCCAATTTTCCATGTAATTGTTTTTGTTTCAACATTTTGAGATGTTTGATATTTATATGGTTTACCATTAAAATCCGTAATACTAACAAGCTCTATTGGCATTTGTATAATTTTTTCACCGGTATTAATATTTATTGGTAAAACTCTAAAAATACCATGCTTATCTCTAGCATTTCCACAATCCGCTGTAATATATTCCGTAATAAGAGCTGATGAATCAGTATTCAATTGGACTTCTGTTTTAAAATCTTTTATATACCAATCCCTTACATTTTCGCGTGCAAAAACAAAAACTGGAAACATTAAAAATATTACAACTAAAAAAATGACTTTTTTAAACATACTGTTTATTTATAATAATATTATTTTAATTATAACACTATTCACAATAAACAAAAAAACATCACTTTTCAGCAATGTTTTTCCCAAATACTAAACACTAAACACTAAACACTAAATTATCTCCTTCTTCCATAGCTTCTTCCACCACCTCTAAAGACTTTTCTCTTTCCATAACTCGGTTTGTATTCAATATCATCAA
>CAZWVD010000020.1:0-15283 GCA_964636855.1 uncultured Gammaproteobacteria bacterium
TCTCCTTGGAATAATTTTGGATTATGGGAAGAAAAACAAATTTCTACGCAGTGGAGTCAGTATGTCGTGCAATTTGTTGCAAATATATCTGGAGAATGTAGAATTTGTTTTCAACTTGGTCATCAAGATATTCCAGTTTGGATAGATAATATTTCACTATCTCTATCTAGTTCTGGAGTGGAGGATGAGACCCTAGAAACACCAGTTTTAAAAGTGTATCCAAATCCATTCAGAGATAATTTAAGTGTGTCCTATAGATTTATTGGTGATAAGTCACCTAGTAAAATAAAAATATTTAATATTAAAGGTCAAATTGTAAAAGAATTTTCTCCAAATGAAAATAATGGAGAATTTGTTTGGAATGGTAAAGATGATTTGGGACGTAATATATCAAGTGGAATATATTTTTGTTTGATAGAAAATGCGTATAATAAGTCTAAGCCAATAAAAATACTTTATTTAAAATAAGAAAAATCCCCGTCAAGTCGAATGACTTAGCGGGGTTTTCTTTTTGTCTTTTATGAGTTATTATATATATACAAATATTTAAATTTTTTTATGAAAAAAATAGTATTATTTATAGTATTTATATCGTTTTTCATATTTCCATATTGTTTTGCGCAGGATAATAAATATTCTGATTTTGCTCTTTGGTATAAAGACAATTATCAACAAGAAATTCCATCACGCGCTATTGCAGTTTTTGATTATGAGACAAAAAAGCCAATATATTATTATAGAGAAAATTTAGTTATGCCCAGTGCAAGTCTTATGAAGCTTGTAAGTGCAGGGGCATTTATAAAATATAAGATAAATTGGAATGCGAAAGTTGGCCTTACTTATAATGATAATGAAAAAGATTTAAGAAAATATGTAGGACCAAGAGATTCTTTTGCGCTATTAAAAATTAAAACAACAGACAGAATCACGATATCAGATTTGTTTGGAACAATGCTTATTGGTTCTGCAAATAATTGTGCAAATGCACTTCCAAGAATTTTGGGATTAAAAAAATCAGATTTTATAACAAAAATGAATCAAGTTGCAAAAGAGTGGGGCATGACAAAAACAAAGATAGATGAAATGTCGGGGCTTTCTTTGAAAAACACAACAACGGCTCATGACATGGCTTTTGCCGCCTGCAATGCTTTTGCAATAGAGGGTATTTCAAAGTATTCGGAATCCAATGTATTTAGTTTTACAACGCAATTAGGTGTTAAAAAAAGTATTAAACACACCGTATATGATTTAAGAAATAACCCCGATAATTATTTTGGTGCAAAAACAGGGTATCTTACGGAATCGCAGTATCATGTGGCAGCTGGGTATATTACAAAAAATGGAAAAAAGATTTGTGTCGCAGTAATGCAAACCCCAACTAGAGTAGAATCAGAAGATATGGTTGTGCGCATTGGAGAGTGGATAGATGATATTAGTGAATAATAAATGTAGAATTTTGACTTTTGTTAAAATAAAGAGATAGTTTAAAGACTATTTTTTTTGTATTTAAAATTGACACTATATGTATTGTATGGTATTGTTCTATATCCATAAAAATTAATAATTAGGAGGAAAGGTGAAAAAGCACAAGGGGTATAAAAAAAAGTCTATAATTAAAATAGGTCATAAAAAGGCAAGGCTGTATATTATTATTTTTGGGATTTTTGTTTTATTGTTTGTCTGTGTTTTTTTAGTACAAAACAAAAAACATTTAGAATCTGTAGAAAATGATGTAGATAGTCTATATGTACATTATGATAAGCTTCAAGCGCTGGTTGATAATAGTCGTCTGGATCAGCAAAATTATCCAGAACTTATGTGGTCTCAGAGTCAAATTAATAGCTCTTATGATAATTTGGCAAAATTTATAAAAGCTAGATTGGAAATGTGTGCAAAATATGGGCCATCAATTTTAGCGCCAACGTCAGATGCTATTTTAAGTGATTTGTTTATAAGAAATTTTTTAAGTAGTAATGTTTTAGATCGGGGCCTTTTAGATATAAAAAATGGTCAAAATTTATTGAACTCAAATAAAGATAATTTTTTCAAAATTATAGTATTGGGCGATACCCATGTTGACGCGATACATCAAAGTGCATCAGACGATGTTATGCAAAAACAAAGAAAGCATATAGCATATATAAACAATTCTTCTTGTTATTTAGTATTTGCAGAAAATGTATCTAAAGAAGTCAGTGATGCAAATTGGAAAAGTGTCAACAACGACTATTATTTTAAAAAAAGAGGCACAATTCTTACCGATGAAGAATTAAGGGGGTTGTTAAATCCAGATATTGTCTGGTGGCATTATTACTTAATGAATGATCGTAGAGGCAATTTAAAGATTCTAGGTGCAGACTATATTTCCGATTTGAATTATTTAATACTTACCTTGATGAAGGAAGTGGACAGTATTAATGATAAGAATAACAAAATAAGAAATATGATATTAAACACTTATCAACATATTAACTTTGGATTTAGAGAATATTTAATAATCTTTGAGTGTATAAGAAAGATGATTAAGTACGATCAAAATGAGTGCATTCTTGTTATAGGAGATGGGCATATTAAAACACTAAAAGAGAAGTGTAATTTTCTGGGCGTTCAAATGGATGCTCCGGGATATTAATATAAATAATCCGCTGAATAATTAATTTGTTTTGCGGTTTTTTTATTTTGATTTTTAATTTTTGTTTCTAAGAGCTATTATTGGATCCATTGCAGCAGCTTTTTTTGCTGGGAAAACTCCAAATATTAATCCACAAAAAAGTGCAAATCCAATTGATACTAAAAATGCTTCAATAGGCACTGCTAAGCGCCAATCAATGCCAAATTTATTTGCGACAAGAGAAACTATTGCTGATAGACCTATTCCAAATACTATTCCAATTATTGCACCAAAAATAGATATAATAATTGCTTCCATAAGAAATTGCCACATTATGTCAAAATATTTTGCACCAACAGCTTTCCTTAGCCCTATTTCAAAAGTTCTCTCGCTTACAACAACATACATTATATTCATAATTCCGACCCCTGCAACTACAAGAGAAACAGCTACTATTGCAAGAAGTAGTATTGTGATATATTTTGTAATGGAATTAAGTGTGTTCATCATTTCTTCCATTGTAACTACAGCAAAATCATCTAGAGCGGGAATATCCTCGGGATTATCGATGTTATGATTTTCTCTCAGTATTAGTTTCATTTGATTGGCAGTATCTTGGGCAAGCTTTGTATTTTTTAGACTATGTATTGAATACATAATATAATCAATTCCCAAAACTTTTTTTTGAAGAGTTCTAATTGGTATATATGCTTGACTATCAAAATCCATACCCATCATAGCGCCTCTTTCTTTTAATGTTCCTATAACGCGATATTTTGATTTTCCAAGCGTAATGTAATTATCAATAGCATCTGAATCACCAAATAAGTCGGTTTTTATTTTACTACCTAGTATAATTACCTTTGAAAGCGATTTATCTTCTGCATCACTAAAAAATCTACCATTTTGTATTTCACTTTTGTCTATATCAATAAAAGAGGAGTTTACACCCATAAGAAATATTTTTTTTCTTTTATTTTCATAGGATGCAAGTTCTTGACCCATTATAGCTCCGTAGCCAGACTCTATATTTGGTAATTTTCCTATATCTTCAACATCTTTGAGTGTAAGTGTTGTAATTTGAATTCCTTGCGCTAAGCCTGTTGCAGAGCCAGTATTTTGAGATACATCGTTTTTGTTTTTATCAGTCGGAATTCTTATTTCAACTTCTATTATATTGGTTCCAAAAGATTCTATTTGACCCGTTATTAGGCCTCTAATGCCTTCTCCTGCAGAGAAAACCATAACAATGCTAGAAACACCTATTACCATACCCAAAACAGTCAAAATGGTTCTATTTTTGTTATGTTTCATTGAATTAATTGCTAGTTGTATGGAGTTTTTTATAGTCATTATTCGTATCTTAATGCTTCTATTGGATTTAGTTTACTAGCTTTTTTTGCGGGGTATATTCCAAATATTAATCCTATCGAAGTTGAAACAATGAGTCCAAGTATTATTGAAAAGAGTGATATATGAAATCCCCAGTTATATTTTAATAAGTTCATTATGACACTTATTAAAAATGATACTAGTATGCCGAAAATGATTCCTATTGATCCACCAATAAGAGTTAGAAATGTTGATTCTATTAAAAATTGTGTAAGAATATTTTTGTTATTTGCACCAAGTGCTTTTCTAAGACCTAATTCATTTGTTCTCTCACTTACATTTACAAGCATTATATTCATAATTCCAATACCACCAACTATTAGAGAAATAGCCGCCATTGCAGCTAAGAAAAATTTTAAGGCATTTGTAATTGTTTTTACTATATCTACTGCTTCAGCAGCGCTTCTTACACTAAAGTCGTCACTTTCGCTACTTGAATCCTTGATATTGTGTCTTTCTCGGAGGGTTTTTTCAGCATCTATTATTGCAAGAGGAACGTTGTTTTCATAATCTACTTTTGCTCTTATTATGCCAACATGATTTACGCCAAGAATTAATTTTTGCATTGTTTTTATTGGCACAAAAACTCTTCCATCAAAACTTTGAAATCCAACATTTCCCTTTTCTTTCATTACGCCTATTACCTCAAAAATTTGTTTTCTGATTTTGATTTTTTGACCAATAGCTTCTGAACCTCCAAAAAGATCTTTCGCTATTTGACTTCCAAGAACCGTAACTTTTGATAAATTAGTTTCTTCGTCTTTTGTAAAAAATCTTCCGGACTCAACCTCAGCGCCTGAGACAAATAAATGATCTACATTTGTGCCACTTACATCAGTATTTAGACTAGTAGATTTCCAGCTTACATTTGCACTACCATTTGCATATGCCGCAACAGATATTATATGTTGGGAGTTTCTTTTTTCAAGAAGCGCTTTTCCATCTTCGTATGTAAGTGATGTAACGACTATTCCCATTACTGAAGCAGGAGGACCATTTTTTTCTGATTTTCCAGGCATTATACTAATAGAATCTGTTCCAAGGCTTTTTATTTGAGAAAGTATTAGATCTTGTGCGCCATTTCCAATAGATGTAATTATGATAACAGCAGAAACTCCGATTATTATTCCAAGCATAGTTAAGAAACTTCTAGTCTTGTTAGCTAGAAGAGATCTTATTGATATTTTTGCAGATTGTTTAAGTATTTCAATCATCTGATTTTATTTTATGCCGAGCTCATTTTTTGCAATTTTTTTGTTTTTTACCTGATAGTCTTCTACTATTTCACCGTCTATGATCTTGATAATTCTATCGGCATGTTCTGCAGTTGCGGTTTCATGTGTTACCAAAATAATGGTATGACCTTTTGCATTTAACTCTTGAAGTATTTCCATGATTTGTTTTCCAGATTTTGAATCCAGGTTGCCGGTTGGTTCATCAGCAAATAATACATCTGGGTTATTAACTAGTGCACGCGCTATAGCCACCCTTTGTTTTTCTCCACCCGATATTTGATTTGTCATATAGTTTATTCTATGAGCTAAACCAACATCTTCCAATATTTTTTTTGCTTTTTCTTCGTGTTTTTTTTTATCTTTTGAGTAGATAAGAGGAAGCACTACGTTTTCAAGTACAGTTGTCTTTGGTAGTAAGTGAAATGCTTGAAAAACAAAACCGATTTTTTCATTTCGAAAATTTGCAAGCTCATCATCATTAAATTTTGAGACATCTTCTCCTTCAAATAAGTATGTTCCAGTAGTTTGTCTATCTAGGAGTCCTAGTATGTGCATGAGCGTAGATTTACCAGATCCACTTGGCCCCATAATTGAGACAAACTCACCCTTTTCTATATTAAAAGAAACATCGCATAAAACTTTTGTAGTCGCTTCACCACTTTCATATTCTTTTGATATGTTTTTGATTGTTATCAACATTATTTTTTATCCTCTGTAGAAGATGTAATTATTTGATCTCCTTCTTTAAGTCCGGATATTATTTCTACCATGCCATTATCACCATAGATACCTGTTTTGATAGATATTTCTTTTGGTGTGTTATTTTCTAGAATTTTTATAAATTGTCCATCTCCATTTTTATCTATAATTGCACGTGATGGAATCATAAGTACGTTTTCTTTTTCTTTTGTTTTTATTATTACATTTGCTGTCATTCCAGGCTTTATTTCTTGATTTATTTCTTCTGGTATGTCAAAAGCTATTTGTGTTTTGTAATAAGTTACATCTTGAATAATTGTTTCCGCAGGGTCTACATCATATACTGTTCCATATAATTTTTGATCACTTGATAGAGCGTCAAGTGATATTTCTACTGTATCGCCGTTTTTTATTTTGGTTATATCAGACTCGGAAATATCTACTTCTATCTCTAATTTGCTTTCAGATAGCATATATATGACTGATTTTGTCATTGATACTTGTTCGCCCTTTTTGTATTCTACTCTTGTAATAACTCCATCTATAGGAGCTCTTATAATACTATTTTCTATTTGATTATGAATTGATTCAAGATTCGATTCGGCTTGTCTTACTTGTGCTTCATAAAGAGTTTTGTCTTGACTTCTTGCGGGAGCTTTTAGTTCTTCTAATTGGGCTTTTACAAGTTGCCATGACCCATAATATGAATCTACTTTTGATTGAGCAGCTGTAATTTGTTGACTTCCTGATATTGTTGTTCCATTATTATTTAGTTCAGTATCATTTAGATTGCTAAGAGAATTTTGAACAGAGGATAGGGATGCGCTAATTATTGTTTCTTGTCCGCTGATTATGGATTTGTAAGCATCAAGTTCGCTTTGTGTAAAATCAGAAGATGTTATTGAATATTCAAGTGTTTGATAACAATTTAGTAGTGTTGTAAATGTTTGATTTAGAGTAGTAATAGTTTTGTTTAATGCGTTTCTAGTGTCATCTCTATTTTTTGTTGTTCTTGCATGTGAGATTAAATTTCTGGTTTCAATTATAGAAGATTTGCTTATTTCGTATGATTGTTTGGTTTGATTTAGTAGGGATGTATTTCTAGCACCAAGAAGATATTTTGCCTCATCATCGTTTAATATTGTATTTACATTGTCTATTGCAATTTGCGCTTTTGAAATGTTTGTATCCATTGATATAATGGCATCTGTTTCTGCTTGCTCGGAGCTTTGAATTACACTTTTTTTAACTTCTTCTAGTTCTTTGAGGGCTGATTCATACTCTGTTTGAGCTTTGAGAACTCCGGCTTGTTTTACATTTATTTCATAAGTTGTTGCGCCACTTACTAATTTATTAAGATTTGCTCTTGCTATATCTAAACTTGCACGAGCATCTTTTTCACGAATAGATAAGTCTCTATAATTTAGTTCTGCTAAAATTTGGGAAGAGGAGACTCGATCTCCTACTTTTACAGTGATTCTGCTAATTTTTCCTGTGTTTTGGAAATTTAGTTCCATTTCATCCGCTGACTTAATAGATCCTGTTTCACTTACTGTTTGAATAAGTGTTTTTCTTTCTACTTTTTCAGTAGTGTATTCTATTTTTGGTTTTTTTGTAGCAAAAAATACTATTATTGCTATTAGTGCGAGGAGTATTACTCCTATTATTATTTTTTTCTTTTTTGTCATAATAAAAAATTAAGAATTATGTGCTTCTAATATAATAATTATACTATAAAATAGACCATTTTTCCACTTTTAAGCCTTTAATTATAGTGATAAATTTATTTTTCTTTTGTCATTATTTTACGTATTGTTTCAAGTTGATCTGCTAAATGAGATTCTATTTTTGCAAGATTTTCTAGCTTTGCAAAAATAAGCATCTCAGATCCCATGCCAAAAACAAGTAGTTTTTCACCCTTTTCTATTTTAAACCTACTTCTTGCTTCTGCAGGAATTACAACTTGACCCTTTTCACCAATGGTTGTTGTTCCGTAAAATTGACCTTCTTCTTTGTGTTTTTCTATCATAAGGTAATTATATATTAAATAGAGCTGACATACAAGTAGGATAAGTAGGAAAGTGCTTGTCATTAATTTTTTGAAGCACTATTTAATATTCTTACTTGTAGGATAAGTATGATTTGTGTTGGCGGGATTGGGGTTGTGAGGGGTGGGTAGTAATGAGTTTTAATATAAAATAGCTTATAATAAACAGAAATCTATTATTGACATGTTATATAATAAAGTGATAATATAACATATTACTAAAAGGGAGGAATTACGTGATGTATTATTCTAAACGAATAAAAATGATAATTGCATTGATGATGACAATGACACTCTCATCGTTTTCTGTTCCAGTATTGTCTGCGCTAGTTGTCATGAAAACTAATATACCAGAAAGGTTTGCCCTATTTACTGGTATTGTTATTGCATTTATTTTGGGTTTTGTATTTTCTTATTCTTTGATATGCTTTGTAATGTCAAGAATAAATAAATGGCATTAAATTATTTATGGTTTTCCAGTTTTCCAAAAAACTGGTTTTTTATTTGAGAAAATAATGCTCTTAATAAATAAAAAATAAGCATTTAAGCTTATTAATTATAATATTTTTGTCATTTTAGCCCCTCCCTCACTGCGTTATGGCGGGATAAACGGGATAGACCCCGCCAACTCTTCACTTTAGCGGGGCAAGAGGGACTTATAAAAACAAAAATCTTACCAATTTTAGGTATGATAGTTGAGGTTAGGGCTCTTTTGGCGGGATAGACCCCGCTTTGCGGGACGACCTTCTACCTTCTAACTTCATTGCATTACGGTGGACAAGTCTGCGTGACCCCGCATAGCTTCGCATTGCGGGGCGGGCAGTCAGACTATTTATATAAACAAAAAAGAGGATTAATATCCTCTTTATATGATGATTCCCGTTCTTGTGGCCCTCCTACGCTTTGCTTCGGCGGGCAGGCGGGATACATATGTAAATATTGGGACAAAAAATCTTACTATATCTAGTAAGATTATTGAAGTTTGGGCTCTTTTTGGCGGGATGGAAGGGACTCGAACCCTCGACCTTCTGCGTGACAGGCAGACGTTCTAACCAACTGAACTACCACCCCACCAAAAAGAGCCCAAATAATTGGTTTTTATTTGATCTTTTTTACTAGATTTTCAAACATTTTTGAGTGATTTACAGCTAAATCTGAAAGTACTTTTCTGTCTAATTCTATATTTTTCTTCTTTAAAGCGTCGATAAATCTACTGTAAGACATTTCGTATTTTCTAAGTGCTGCATTTAGGTTTACTTGCCAATTTCTTCTTATAACGCCCTTTTTCTTTCTTCTGTCTGCAAGTGCTTTAACACCAGCTCTTTTAATAGCTGTTTGAGCTTGGGTTATTTTTGATTTTCTGCCCCAAGTATAGCCCTTTGCTTTTTTAAGGACGTTTTTTCTTCTTTTTGCATGTAAAATAGCTCTTTTTATTCTAGCCATAATGTTAATAGGTTAATTGAATAATAGGTTAATTGATTATAAGTACTTTTTCATTGATTTTTGTACTGTACTATGTGCTTCTTGATCTCTTCTTTTGTTTCTAGTGACCTTTCCAGTTGCTCTTGTGTTAAAGTGATCTTGACCCTTGGCTCTATGTAATAATTTGCCAGTTTTGGTCAATTTTACTCTCTTTGCTAGAGCTTTGTATGTTTTTAATTTAGGCATATTGTTTTATTTAGGTTTTATTATTGTTGATACATTACTTCCCTGACACTTTAGTGGTTGGTCTATTTTTATACTATCTCCAAATGGGTTGATAAACTCTTGAATTATGTTTATTCCGAGATCTCTATGATCTCTTTCTCTTCCTCTTAGCATCATTTCTACTTTTACTCTATCGCCAGATTTTATGAATTTTTCAGCTTGTTTTCTCTTGGTTTCTATATCGTGTTTGCCTATTTTGAAGGTTAATCTGATACATTTTGTTTCTATTTTTTTGGGTTTGCTAGTTTTTTGTTTTTTATTGATACTGTATTGAAATTGTCCAAAATCTATAATTTTACATACCGGAGGAGCTACGTTTGGAGCTACTTCAACTAGGTCTAATTCTGCTTCTTGAGCTAGTTTTAGGGCCTCAAAAGTACTTATTTTACCTATTTGTTCGCCATTTACACCCACCAAAAATACTTCTGGCACTCTTATCTGGTTGTTTGTTCGATATTGTTTTTTGTTGGTATTAAATTTTCTATAAAATTTATTCTGTATATATTTTGTGGTTAATTGTAATATTTAAGCTTTTACTAAGATATTATAGCAAAATTTTGTTTATTTAGCTATTTTTTTGCCCTTTCTATATATATAGTATTTTTGTCACTTTTTCGACACTTTTTAATTCAGTATTCTTGGTGTTTGTTTCGCAATCATATATAAGTGACGAGTCGAATATCTTTAGATAAACTCAGGACGCTCGATTAACGTTTGTTTTAGCACCTATTATACTTTCGTGCCCTTCGGCAAGCTCAGGACACTCGATTAACGCAGATATATTAACATTTGGTCGAAGACCACGAGTGAGTTCGAATGAAATGAGAACGAATCGAGTGGTGGAGATGAGGGGTAGTGCGCCCCTGTCTATATAATAATCAACCTCCTGTCTACAAGCTTGTTCTATTTATATTGTTTAAAAAATCAACTATTAAATAGGCAAAACATTGATTTTCGATCCTAATTTTGTTTTCTTTATTCTCTAGCAGGCAAGAAAATAATATAATCTAATAACTATAACACCCCCTGGCCCTCATTAGATATCAAGGCAGAGGATGGCTTAATCAAAAATTGTTAAGCAATTACAAAGTTAAAAGCTGGGCTTGTGAAAGCTGTTTTTACTTTGCTTATAAATGAGTTTGCATTTATGTTTTTTGAAATTTTTACAAGATTTCAGAACTTGGCTTGCGAGAAAGTCTTTTGATTATATATCAAATTAAAACATCCCCTTATCAAAGAACGTGTATACAATATATATTAAAAGGAGTGTTATGTCAAGATTGAGACTAATTAATTAATAGGATAATTGAATAATGGCTCTAATAGGTTAATGGTTCAATTGATGAATATAGTTACTATATGTTAAAACATTATTTCAAGATAGAGCAATTCTCTAGTTAGTTAATTAGATTAAATAATAGAATAAAGAATATAGAATGTTTTAAGATAAAAGTGGGTGATAGAAAATTTTAAGAAAAAATAATTGCTGTAACGTATGTTAGTAGAGGATGGGGAAATAATAATAAATTTCAAATTTCCAATTTCAAATGATAAGATATCAAATATAAAATTTTGATAATTTTCAATGTCAAAAAGTTGAAATTGAGATATAGAATATAGAGTAAAAAATTTAAATATATATAAGATTGAAAATTGTAGAAAAAATTACATCAAATATTTTAAACAAGGTGAGTAATTTAGAATAATCAAATTTCGACAAATAATATATATAAAAATTTTTAATGAATAAAAAAACGTGATTTAAAAATTTATCAAACTAAATAAAAAATATAACAAAAAATATTTAGCAAAAATAATTTTGAGACAATACAATTTTAAAAAAGAGAGATAGTTTTGAAAAAAATATAAAAAATATTTACAATAAATTTTTTTGAAAAAATGAAATTTGAAATTTTAGAGAATCGATTTATTAAAATTAAAAAATAATAAAATTTTCAAAATATAGAATTATAAAAAATAAAAAAATCTTAATTTTTAGATTAAGATTTTTTGAATAAATATTTTTTAATTTTTTTAAATATGTAATTTATATTTTCTTTGAATATCTTTTTTGATGTCTCTGTTTTTTAGATCTTCTTTTTTATCAAATTTTTTCTTTCCACTTACAATTACAATTTCAGATTTTAGCAAATTATTTTTTAGTAATATTTTTGATACAACACAAGTATATTTTTTTTGAGTCAGAAAGCTATCAAGCTTTTTGATTTCTTTTTGCGTGAGAAGAAGTTTTATATTTCTGTTTAGGGCATGCTTGATTGTATTTATATTTGACTTTTTGTACTTTGAAATTTTCATGTTTACTGCATAAAGCTCAGAGTCAATTATTTTTATATAAGCATCTTTGATATCAATAGAATTATTTTTTATAGACTTTACCTCGTCACCATACAAGACTAAACCAGCTTCAAATTTTTCATGAATATTATATAAGAAGTTTATTTTTTTGTTCTCTGCTAGTAGTTTCATAGTTATAATTATTGTATATATTTACATTAATTATTCTATCACAAATATATAAAATTAACACCCCTAAATAGGTATCTAAAATGTGCCATTATATCTATCCGATATTATCCGATACGAGCTTGATTGAGACATGTTTTTTTCAATTCGTTTTAGGGTGGTCATATTTTTGTTTGTTTGAGTTTTATATTGATTTAATATTTTCGATTTGCAAAAAATAATAAATATTTATCAAAACCTTCATCTATTTTTTGTATATTTTGAGTGGTATCGGTTTTTATCGGATAGATTTTTGTCAAATTCTGAGACTTCATTTTCTGGCTTTTTATTCTTTTGGGATAGATGAATTATTGAAAAAGTTATCCACAGATTTTTGGAAAATATGAGGTAGGTTTTTATAAAATGAAAAATATGATTTTATAGTATCGTTTAAGTCACTATTTTTTTATAAGAAAATTTATTTTAGAGAAGATTAATAATTTTTATTATATACAGATAAGCTTTATTTTAAAGACTATTTAAATATATCGGATAAGATAATTGTATGTTCACCGATATATCGGTTTGGTGATCCGATATATCGTTGTTTAAGGGGCTAAAATATCGTATAATTTATATAGAGTTTATTTTATATATTTATTAGATGAAACAGGATAAAAATAAACTCAAAAAATAAAAATTTATAAACGCTATGCTTGTCGAGCAGAACAAAAATCAAAACACAAATACAGAATTTATATCCCTTATGGAAGCAACAGGGTATTGTTCTTATACTCAAGAGTATTTATCTCTTCGTGCAAGACAGGGTAAGCTTAAATCTGTAAAAATTGGTCGTAACTGGATGACCAAAAAAGAGTGGGTAGAGGAATATGAAAAAAATAGCTCTGATACCCCTCAAGGAAAAAGAGAAAATCTTATTAGCCTAGAAGAGGCTTCTCATATTTGTTCCTATACTCAAGAATATTTATCTCTTCGCGCAAGACAAGGAAAGCTTAGATCTGTGAAAGTTGGACGCAACTGGATGACGAAGCAAGAGTGGGTAGAGGAATATGAAAAAAATAATTCAGAATTTCAATTTAAGGCAACCCCAAATAATTTTGTTGAAACTCCAAGTCTAAATTCTACAAAAGTTTTTGGAAAAACTGTGACAGTCCATGGCGGAGCAAAATCTGATGTAAATATTTTTGATAGACTTTTGAAAAATGTAAACATTTTTAATTTTAGAAAAGTTAAAAATGGTTTTTCTGAATTTGTGGATTTGTCACAAAAATTATTTTCAGATCTAGGAAGTAATTTTAGAAATATTAGTTTTTCAAAAATATCACAAGATAAAAAATTACCAACTTTTAAATTTAATAAAAATTATTCTCTAGATCAATTTATTAGATCTCTAAATTTTTCTGTTGCACTTGTTGCAATTCTTATTATTACAAAAACTTTTTCTCCACTTGCAATTGCAATGTATGAGAAAAATGAAACTCCAATAAAAGAGTCTACTCAGGTTGCGGTAGATATTCTTTTTTCTTCTTACAAAAATAATTTAGAAAATTTGTTTGAACGTGTTGACTCTTTTAGTGAATCTCTAAAATCAAAATATGTTGAAACTCCAGAGCAAGTATATTTTGTATTTAATTCATCTAATTATCAAATTGATTCTTACAAAAATAATTTTGTAAAAATTTCAGAAGATTTTAATGTTCTTGAAAATGGAAAAGTTAATATTAATAAATTCCAAAATAAATTTTTATCTTATAATTCTAATCTAGAAAACGATCAAAATAAATCTCGAGTATTGGGAATGAAAGAATCAGCTTTTTCTAAAAATGGTACAAAGCTTAGTCAGACAAATATAGTTTTAAATATTTTAGATAAAATTAATTTTTATAGACAGAGTCCTTATAGACTTTCTATACAACTTGCCAAAAGAAGTGAGAATGCAAACTTAGCTTTTTGGAAAAACTTTGCAAATTCAATAACCGATCTTGCAGACTTAGAAAAATCTCAAAATTTTTATTCGTATAATCCAAGCTCTCCTATCGTTCAAAATTATTATAGTAATAGTTATGGAGATACAATTATTCAAAATGCTGTTGAATCTGTTGGTGTTAGTGTCTCTGGGCCAATGGGACCAAAAGGAGATAAGGGTATTAAGGGCGATAAGGGAGAAAAAGGAACAAAAGGAGATAAGGGTAGCAATGGATCTACTGGTCCGGCGGGTCCAATGGGACCAACGGGAATTGGTGGGGGTTCTACAACAATAATACAAAACGGGGCATCACTGGAAGGAAATAATACATGGACTAATACAAATACATATACAGCTCAAGTTCTAATGCGGGATTTGAGCGTTTCGCGTTTTCTAGCAGTAGCAAACTTGTCTGTTGCTGATGCACTTACTGTATCAAGCGATGAAAATGGAGGGATTATAGTAACAGCTCGCTCTAGATTTGAAGACGATGTAATATTTAATGGAAATGTTACATTTGCAAATGCTATAAATATTTCTGGAAATCAAAATATTTCTGGAAATTTAACAGTCTCAGGTATTACTAATCTTTCTACAACAAGCATAAGTAATGATTTGACAGTAACGGGCACTTCAACTTTTGCAAATATAATTGCATCAGGAATTAGTGTAATGCAAAATGGAATTACAATTGCATCTTCAACGCCACTTGTTACAGCAAATACACTTTATAATATAGATGGAGTTCTTTATTGGAATGGGGATCCTGTTGGAGTTGGAACTGGAGTTGCTTCTTCAACATTTGTTGATGGAGATTTTAGCGTTACTGGAACGAGCACACTTGCAACAACAACAATTACAGATCTTAGTGTCAGTGGAACAACAACTTTAAATAATTTAGTTATTAATGGAAATACATCTTTAGGAAATTTAATTATTGCCTCAACAACTATTACTGATTTTAACTTCACCAATGCCACAGGAACTAATTTATATGTATCAGGAAATACAAGTTTAGCTACAACATCAGTTGCAGGAACAATCAGTGCAACAGGAATTATTTATTCACTTGGTGGAAACAGTACAGATTGGAACACAGCATATGGTTGGGGTAATCATGCGGGTGCAGGATACTTAACATC
>CAZWVD010000021.1:0-14021 GCA_964636855.1 uncultured Gammaproteobacteria bacterium
GAATCAAATTGCTGTTTTTTTGAATCCATTATTTGCTCATGTGATGCACTATTTGCTCCAGATATCATTTCGTCAGATCTTTTTCCCTGTCCTCTTACTATATCTGCTCCAAAAGCAGTTCCATAGCCAGCAAATGAACTCATTCCAAATGGTGCAATAGGCGTAATAGCGGCTGCTACGGCAAGCTTAGAAGCCAGGGATAATAATGGGTCTACTGTTATACTAGCTCCATATCCAACATTATTCCAAGCAGCTTCTCTGGATCTAAATCTATTAATAGAAACATCCATTCTATTCTTATTTTGATTAACATACTTATCGTGATCATTAATATCATCCCAAATCTTACCACTCCCCATAGGATCTTTACCATCTTTACCCCTTAATGCTTCTTTGTAAGATTCGTTGATATTATCCTTGTCTGGCTCCTTACCTATACTTGCAAATTTCATTTTCAATGTTGTGCCCCGCGATGCCAAAGGATCCTCTGTTCCTAATTGATTTATAAATTCTTCTAATGATCCAAAGCTAGATTCAGCAAATCTATCCAATAATTGTTTTTCTTCTCTTAATCCATTTATTATTTCTGGCGAAACCTCCTTTAAACTTCCAAAGTCTACATCTCTAACAACATTACCTTCTCCTTCATAAAATTCATTAAAAGCATCAAATCTTTGATCTTTTGTTTTAAAATCCTGTTCAGCCTCTTTAAGATTAGCTTTTTCTTTTCTTAGTTCATTTATCATAACAATTCTATCATCATCACCCAACTTCTCACCATTTTCATCAACATTTTTTTGTAAATTGCTCTCTAATTTCTGTATTTTAGATTTTGATGCACTAACCTTTTTTGCAGATTTAGCATAATCTTCTCTTACGCCAACTAAATAATCCTGTGGATTCATACCAGAAATTTTATAATTCTCTAAAACACTTGCCTTCATAGCGTTCTTTTGCGCTCGTTTTTCAGCAAAAGCTTTTATAGGCTTACCGCTCAAATATCCTAAAGCTGTACCCAATCCAGCAAGACCAGTTCCAATAACATTAAGAGTTGCTCCTGTACCCGCTCCCCATGGAGTTGTAGATATTTTTTGTTTCTCTTTTCCATAGTCTCTCATTTTTACAACACCCTTTCCAATTCCTCGTGGTATTCCTCTGACAGTTCCTTCTACTTTCGCCATACCCGCTCCAAATCTCATAGCATCTCTATTCGCTTTTTGTTGTCTTTTAGAAGATCTTATCTTTCCATAAGCTTTTATTCTATCATTTGCCCAATTGTATCCACTAAGTTGTTTTGCCCCCCTCTTTACATATCCACCTATCTTCTGATTCAATTTTCCTGCCACAGATCCTCCAGCGACACCAGATTCTTGAGCAATTTTCATAGATGTTATAAGAAGAGCGACAACTACAACATAGTCAAACATATCATCAATAGTAATAACATTACTTCCTTCTATCACCGCCGATCCCTCTGCATTTGAAGCTTTAGTCAAACCGCTCATAACATGAAAATTTTCCTTTGAATTTCCTGTATCTTGTTGAGATCTTTGTATTGTAAGAAGTGACAAATAAAGAAAAAAAGCGAGAACAGGTCCTGTTGTAAGCTGTTTGCCAAATTCAGTCCACCACCTGGAAGAGTATTTGCTTCCAAAAGGTGTTCCTTGAAGAAAAAATGCCATTGGAGACAAAACAACAAGAACCCAAATATATACAATTCTCCAAACTAGTATCACAACAAACATCAAAAGTATTGAAGAAAGTATAACAAGCATAGCAAGTCCCAAACCCGCAGTTGTAACCGCGGCAAGTGCTAATTTAGCCTCATTTGGTCCCTCTGCCTGAGACACAGCGCTATAATCAAAACTAAAAGCCTTGTCTAGATGAAGTCCATAAATAATATTTCCCGATGCAATGTCTTTGAATCCATTTACGAATGTAAGCATTACAACTTGAGAAAAATCTATCATAAGACCCACTATTGTTTTTGAAAAATTTATTATAACAGCGGTCATTATTAATTTGCCAAGCCATTTCTTATAAGAATATGCTTCATAATTTATTATTGTAGAAAATGCAATAACAAGAAGAACTAATATAAAAAACATATTACAAACATCCCTAGTTATCTTCCATCCCTCATCTACTGCGGTGACTCCTTTTGAAAACTTGGTCCATTGGGCAAATGAAACAAATAATTGTAGTTCAAGCTTAATAATTTCACCTACCAAAGATGCCAAAACGCCTATAAGAGCGACTACTATATTTGCTACACCTGCATAAAATATATTTGCACTTACAAAAAGTGGCAATACAAACAAAATAGCAATCACAAAAACAGAAGACCCTACAAAAATCTTTCTTTTCTTTGACAACAAATTCCATGATAGCAAAAATTTTTGAAATATTTTTTTCAATCTATGGTTCCACGGTGCTAAAATTTTCTTAAATAATTTTTTCATTTACTTTTGTATAAATTACAATACTCAATTGTTATTGTGGATATATTTTTATCATACAATTATTATTAACCCCACACATAAACATTGACTTACTCTTTCCCCAATTATCAGTCACTGTTATTTTTGGCTTATACTGACAACATCCACGACCATCTCCACAGTCATTACTCCAGGTATCACTCATAGGACTACAAACATAAACATTAGAAAATGTAGAATATGCCTTTTCATTGCCCACATCATCAATACAAGCTTTTTCAGTATCTCCCCAAGTTTTTGCAAAACATTTTTCACCCGCTACACAATCAGTATTAGAGCTACAAATATTTGGATTATCTTTAGAAAAGGCATTTGTATATCTTGTTCCGCATTGTCTTTCACATTTACTCTTACGATTTTTGAAAGGTCCAGTAAAAATAGAACAATCATCTTCTGATCCACTCCAGCAAATTTTGATTTCCATAATCGGAGTTGAAGCAGGAGAAGCATAAGAATAAAAAGACAAATCAATATTCTGACTTCCTGTAAATGAAACATTGCTAGATTTGAAAACTCCATTTATAGAAAATCCATCGTCACCCATTGTCTGGGTTTTTCCATCTTTATCAAATACAACAGATTTAATATTTATTGGCAAAGGACCACTATTATTATCCCAAATGTAGCTAGATGAATTCCACGATCCATTACTATAAACTTTTATATATTGAGTTGAAATACTTTCTATAACATTGGATAAATTAATTTTTGCTTTATTTATATTTTCTCCATTATTTGTGTTTGCATAAAAATCAAACGACGATTTATTAGAAAATCTTGCTGCAGGAGTTCTTCCCTCTGAATCACCAAGGAATACAGAAAATGGTGCGGTTATAGGTATAAAATTAGCTCCATTTCTAATTTCGCTGTATCTAATAGATGTGTTGATATTATAATTTGTTAGATCACTACTTCGTACAGTTGCGCATATATCTATACCGTTTATAAGACAAGCTGTTCCACCAATATCGGTAAGAGGGATAGAGTTTAGATAAACATTATTAGCATTGAGTGTTGCATTTTTAAGATTAATATAACTATTACACGTTTGAAGACATGGATTATCCCCTGTTCCACAAGTTGCTGATGGTTGTGAATCCATCTGTATATAGTAATTATACTGGAGTGGATTACAATATCTAAGATAATGATAAGTACCCTGTAGCTGACCATTACAACCATCTCCCACAAAATAATACTCGTGTTTTAATTCATGATATCCATCACTAAAGCAAGATGCTGCCTCACTCCAATCTGCATTGTCACTCCCACACTGAGTACCCCTATTCACAGTATCTCCAATATGAATATACTCGTCGCTATCAATTTCATCAAATTTATATTTACTAATCATTAAATTCACTCCATATAATGAATTTGGGGCTACAAATAAATTATTAATGATTGTACGATTTGCAGTATAATTTCCAAAATCTTCTTTTGTAAATTTATATGTCTCAGGAGGCGTTGTTTCGTGATTATTTTCATCTATTTCTACAGAGCTAGTTGGGGTCTTTACAATAGCTGGCACACCCAATATTTGCATAATATTACGACTCGGCACCATTTGAGTCACATAACTACTAGTCAACCAAGTAGGGTCACTAGAGTTTCCATTATTTCCATATATCAAATTTATTACATTTTGCGTGGGGTTATTAGCTAAATAATTTTTGTTTATTCTTGATCCAGCTGGAACAACTATCAAATAATTACATGTATTATCAAGTGCATATTCTCCGCAGTAAATCCTTTCATTCTCTGTAACAAAATCTTCTGATACAGCGCAAAGCTTTGCATTATCTGGAATATCATTATTTACACTTGCCTCTGGTGCGAAAGATGCGAGGTCCACTTCTCCTCCCACAAGATCTACCGGATACCAAGAAAGACATCTATAATTAAATTGGTTTGGATCATTGTGTGAATTTATATAATTTGTATTTATAAATCTAGATTTATCATAATCAAGACAAAATCCAAGCCATCCCATATTTTTTGCGATTTTTTTCATTTTCATTGTAGTTGTTGTAGTACCATAGTCAGAAGATATTTCTATTTTGTCTGGAATACTTATACCATCATAAGGATAAAAAATTGTTTCTGTTCCATAGCTTACGCTAGTATAACTACAATCACTTGATTGTCCTTGAGTTAAAACATTTGGTTCTCCTGGCTTTAAAGCTCCATAGGATGGTTGAGAAATATTTGCATTTGCAAATGCTGAATCTTTTCCCGTAATAATTGCATACTTACTTCCCGAACCACTTAATTCATAGTTTAAAACCATGTTGTTATTTGGTGTCCAAGAAAAAGGAGAGTCTTTTGATGGATAAAGTCTGCAAGACTTTGGACTAGCAATATTTATTACATCAAGAATATCTGCTGTGCTAGAAAGTGGATTTGCATATGAAATACCATCTTTATATGAATACTGTCCTCTCTTTATAATATGACCAAGTTTATATGTAGATACGCTAGAAGATGTAGTTTTGTATGCACTTAGTGAATGAGGGGCATAAGCACCTGGCATAGAATATCCGCTATAGCTAAAATCTGACCAAGACCCCGTACCAATACTCGAATAATATTTTTCCAAATTTAAAGCCTTGTCATTTTTATTTTTTGGAACATAATTTGCACAATCTCCTGACGAAGAAAGCTTATCGCATCCAATAAGTGAAACGCAAGAATATTTATCTTGTCCTTGGGCGTCTACTGTTTTTATTTTTGATGAACATGTATCCCATTCCGCGCACTCTCTATCTCTAATAACTTTTAGAAGTTCGTTGGAGTCGTTATTGTAGCTTGAATCATTTGCGTCAATACCCACAAGAGATCCACTTTCATAGCTTCTTGACGCATTATATGAAAGATTAGACTTAGAAAGATTATTAAACAATACACAGCCCTCTTTGAAATTTGCTTTATTACAACTTGTTTTATCAAGTTCCTCGTTGTCTATGTAATAATAATTGCCCTCCATTTTTTCAAACTTAATAGCTTTTAATTTTATTACTGATCCACTTTTACCCCCAACATAAAATGCGACATTACAATAATTAGCGCCTGGTAAAATTTTATAAAGTCCTGATATTTGATGCGATTTATTATCAAGCTCTTGTATAAAATAATTTGATTTTGCAAATGGAAATGCATATGGAGTTAACCCAGATGCAGAGCCCCCCTTTGGATCATTAGCCTCATCACTCACATTATCTTCAATATATGACATTGTTCCATCTTTAGCTCTTGGACCACAACTTAAAAATGTACTTATATATTCTTTACCAGCAGTGGTTACACCATCAAATTCTACATTGGCACTCAATCTATAAACAGCATTTTCACCAACAGAAAAAGCAAAAGGACTATTCTTTGAGGCCTTATAAATAATAGCATTCTTGTTTGATACAGCAAAAGAAAGAGTATCATCTGTCTCTGAAGCCGATAAATTGCTTATATTTTCAAATTGTCCATCTTGCCAATTTGCCAAACCCCAAGAATTAGAATTTGTAAAATCTATTTGCTGATTTGTTACGTTTGTAGCTTCTATAGACAAGTCTTTTGCATCTGTTGGATCTATAAACATAGAACACTTACTTTGATTGCTATCACAAGATACTGAATAATTATTATTATAGCTTCCAAACGGAGAAATATTATCGTTTGCATAGTTCATATCGCTTAGCAACAAATTGTAGTTTTCATTATAAATATTTCCATCGCAAGAAAGACTTGGATCATTTACACTGTAGTATCCCGCTGAACGATTCATAGTCATGTCTGCTTCAAAATACTGACAAACTTTATCTCGTGGATGGATTTTGTAAATTGTTCCTCCACCTGAAATTGAAAATGCCGAACAATCTTTAAATTCAGAAAGACACAAAATTTTATTACTAAACCCAAAATAGTCATCTTGTATATAATTATCTGGATTATTTATTTTATATACATCCTGATATTGACCATCATCTCCTTTAAATCCAAATGCGCTACACCCCTTATTTGAAGAGGCACATAAATTCTTTCTTTCTTTTATGAGATATACTAGCTTGTCTTTGGCAACTACTGCTGTGCTACTAGTATAATTTCCAGAATTTATATCTGAATAATTTTTGTAGTATGTTCTTCCTCTAGAGCATTCTCCACCGGCATTGTCTTGACAATATGCATTGTAAGTTTGTTGAAATGGCATTTCTGAGTTTTGTGTATCTATCATAGCGCTACAGCCAACATTTTCTTCATTACACGTATTTGTAAATTGATAAAAATACCAAGGATTATTATCTCTATCAGAATATTTTTGACAACCTAAATATCCACTGCATGTTGCAGGAGTTACCCAAGAATCTTTTATCTTATAAAAATCATTTGTAATTTCTTTTAGGCTTATATTGTCGATAAAAAATGTTTTATAATTTGATGGCAATTTTATAGAAAACTTCAATATATAATCCCCATTTACAGAAGTTTCCACATCTTGCCAATTATATTTATATTGCAACCATTCCTTACTATCTCTCAATTCTACTGGACCAAAATCAATATTATTTATAGGATCTCCTTGAGCAGATGCCTTAAATAATTTAAGTGGATTTAAATCGTTATAGTTTATCTTAGGAATTGATTCATCCCCAGACGAAGGCTTGTCCTCATTTGAATTCTTTACCCAAAAATCAAGAGTATATCTCTTGCCCGGAATAAGCGCCTCTCCATTTTCAGTAAGATTATATTCTAAATTAACCGTAGCTTCTTCATCAGAATAAACTACCATAGAATGTCCATTATATACTGTTGATTCTTTAGATATTGTTTTATATAAAGCATTTGAAACCTCCCAATCATTACTAGATCCAGATTCAAAATCCTCAAACAAAACATTTCTTATATTATTTCCATTATTACCCTTGTATCTACGACACCCTACACTTGTTGCACTACATTTTGTACTCATAGATGGTACAGCTCTATAGACAACCCTTGCACCAGTAGACGCTTCTCTTCTTAAATCAATACAGTCGTCTGTAACAGGGATAGTCTTTGAAAGAAGTCTCTTGTGTGGCTCTGCATTTCTATCATAAAAAGTACGACAATCTAGATTTGTGCTTGGATCACATTGCCCATCTCCTTGGGCATCAGCAAGGCCAATGTCAGAACACATATTTGTTGCTCCTATTTCAACATTTGTACAAGGCGCATTGCCTTTATCACTCTTTAAAAATCTCCATGTCTTAAGCTGGAATCCGCTCGTATCAGATCCTTCCCATGTATAATAAATAGTCGATGAAACAGCAGATGGCTTTACGCATTGTCTTAAGTAGCTATAATATTCTCTTGCTTCGCCACCTTTGTTTGCTTTATCAACATTCGTAAATAACTCGCAAGATTCTTGTGATGGAGAACAATTTTTTGCCGAATCTGAAATAAAATTCACATCGGTTAATCCAATAACATCAGAACTACTTTCAAGTTTTTCAAAATAACTTGGATACTGAGAAAATGTTTGATAGTTATTACACTCAGATGGGCAAACATCCTCTTGAGATACTATACCTGACACAGATTGATCTCCATTTTCAGGTTTGTATGCCTCACAACCAACATCATCTTTACTACAATATTTAGAATATTTAGCACAATTTTCATCTGAATTTGTAAGATCACAATTATAATAGCTTGGGGCTTTTTTCATATGCAAAACACCCTTTTCACCATAATTGTTATACATACTAGGCTCACCTACTCCACTCGATATATTTGATGCGTCATAATTATTCAATTCAAATTGCACAGCATCTATATAAACATCTCCGCTTATTGCAAATTCAATTCTTGCACCAGATGAATTACCATCTACTCCAAAATATCCTGATTTCATTTCCCACTCGGAACCACCCTCTGAATAATTTGCATCCGTATTAGAAATAGAACCTTTATTCAAAATTAAAATTGGGGTAACGCTTACCACGGCATCTGATGTTAATTTTTTTACTCTATAGCTAAGTGTATACAACCCCTTATCTAAAATATTAAAATCAGAATTACTAATGTCTAACTTAAGAATACTCTCTCCTTTTGTGTGTAGTATAGAATATCTACCATCAAAAGCCTCTGTAGACGTTGAGGTTATATCTCCATCATCAAAGATCCAACCATCTGGAATAGCATCTTCATTTTCATCAATTTCAAAGCTTGGATTTGGAACAAGATTAAGTCCAGGAACTATTTCTACAAACTTTGAACATCCTTCATTACCACCATCACAAGACGATACATTTTTGTTGAAATAATTAAAACCTGTTGTTGCCCAAACATAATTTCCTTCAATATCTTTTATTTTGTATTTTGAATATTCTTTACATCCTGCCTCATCCTGTGGACAAGACTTTAATGTATCCAATATATAAGATTTTTCTTTGCCTGCGTCATCTTTCAAAGATACACATCCAGCCGATTTCTCATCACACTTTCTTCCTCTAAATTTCCATATATTTTTTTCTTTAAGACAATATCCATATCCTAAGCAATTTCCATTGTCATCTTCTTTAAGACAGTTTTTTACATCCGCACAATCTTTATATCTATTTGATGACTCAGGTGATTCAAGAGCAGAATAATATCCCTCTGAAGCGCATTGTTGTTTTGGTGCCTTTAAAACCCAATTTGGATCAACAAGCCTACAAAATGGAGACTCATCTTCTTCTTTTACAACACATCCTCCATATATCCACTCATGATAAAAATCATCTCCAAAACTATCATTACAAGCTGTTTCATTATTCAAAGAACTCTCTGTTTCTAACTCTTTTGAAGAAACAATGCCCTCATTATTAATAATATATTTTATACAATACCCTTCAGAGTTTCCAGCCCCATCTGGATTTATCCATTTTATATCAACAGTAGATGCATCCACCCCTATCATTCCAGCAGTACAATTTACCTTTGAAGTAATATTAACATTATAAGGAGCAAGACTTACAGATCTATATCCACAATAATTATCTTTTATAGTTTCAGATCCTCTTTTAAAAGTTCCTGTTTTATCATATCCATCCATAACAGAAACTAGTTTACATCCTCTACTATCACATCCTGCTGGATAATCATCTGAGCTTAGCTGAGCTATCTTAAGTGCTGCAAATTCCCAACCCACAGGAACAACTCTATTTTTTCTAAGTTTCTTTATGTTATCATAGGAATAACCTTCATCAAGCATTGGCTGCCTAATTGATGTACCTATATCTATATAACCAAAAAATTTATTTCCATCTAGCAGTGTCTCATCAATTGCTTCTTTTGTAGACAATGGTTCTGTTTCGGCACGTCTAAGCACGTCTGCAAACCTTGAATCTATTGTTTTGTTATTCATCTTTCCCATAAACTCATCGCCCATATCCATTTCCATCTCAGATATAAGATTTATATCTCGGGGATTAATGTTTATAGAAATTCTATTTATAGTTGAAAAAATTTCATCTATTATACTTGTTTTACTATCTCCAAAAGATCCCGCCAAGTTGTCTTGTGGTGTTTTTTCCTTCATCAAGCTCTGAATAAGCCTATTTAAACCTTTGCTTACAAGGGTGTTTAAAAATATATTTGCCGAGTCAACTACGATGTCTTCTGTTCTAAGCTTTGCGGCATCTTCATTTCTTTGCTGAATATTGATAAGTTCTTGCTTTGTTAGCTCTGCTGGAACTATTAAAGAACCCGTGATAGTGCTTCTTTGTGCTTTTGGTGCATCTCCCGCCTTTCTATCTTCTGAAGCCTTTTCTTCACCCTTTTTAAGAGCATCTTTGGATGCCTGTATAGCGTCTTGAACAAAGTTCGTATCACTATTTTGAAATGAAATAGTATCTTTCAAAAGCTCTGCCTGTAGTTGTCTTCTTTGATCTGAGGTTAGTTTTGAACTTATGATTGTAGTTGTAGAAATAAATTTTGAAAGATCATATCCTTTAGTCTTTAAAACATCCATTAGTGATGCATCGTTAAGACTTATTATACTAAGGGGGTTAGTAAGTGAAACCGCAAACTCTCCCCATTTTTTCTGTAGCTCATCCAAAGAACATCTTGGTTTCATGGATGCTACACTTGCTTCTTTCAAACCCAATTTCAAAGAAAGTGCTAAATTAACACTTAAATTACTTGTTGGTGGCTGACATATATCTATCCCATATCCAGAGGCCAAATTATCCAAAAACTCAGCGCCAGCTGCTTCTCCCGCCATTCTTGCTTCGTCTGTAATAAGCTTCGTAAACCACTGGGGTTTACCATTTTCACCTGTTGCTATTTGAGTTGCTGCTTTGTATGCAAGTTGATTTGAAAAAGACTGAAATGCTCTCATAAAAGCTACGGATCCAGACTTTTTCCATAAAGAATCTAAAGCTTTCCCTATTTTTTGCCAAATAGAATTACCCGTAGATATTGTATCACTCACGGGGGTTACAACAGCTACTTGAGCACGTACGTTTTGTGGAACAAAAAATGCAATGTTAGCAGAAAAAAGAAAAACAAAAATCATTATTGTTAAGATTTGTTTTTTATTTTTTATATTCATAGATAGCCTGTCCCGCTATAGCAGGATAATTATTGATTTTTGGATGCTTCTTCGTTTAGTGTCTGAATATAAGCATTTTTTATTTCTTCATCTGAAAATCGTGACAAATCACTTTCTGTTGCTCCCTGACTTATCAAAAGTTGTTTAATCTCTTGAATTGATAAGTTTTTCAATTTCTCTAATTCAGAAGATGTAGTATTTGTATTTTGAGTTGCACTACCAGATGGCGTCACTTGATCTACAACTTCTTGGGAATACCCCGCTTCAAGTAATTGCTTTTTGATATCATCATAATTTATAGCCTCTCCAAAAACACTTGAGCTAGCAGAGACTACAGATAAATTAGCAGACGAATTACAAGATAAAATGTCTGTACAATTATTTCCCTTTCCTAGAATAACTTCGTCATAATCAGATATTTCATTGCTATTTGTATCTGCCAAATAAGGACTTGTTCCATAAGTGCTTATTTCATCACTATCAGATAATCCATCACCATCTGTATCTTTGAGACTATTTAGACCTTCTATAATATATGACTTGTCGCTAAGAGATATTTGAGATGAAACAAAGGAATTTTTTATTCCATATATCATCTTCCAAGATCCCAATACAATAGACGAAATTCCTATAATAAAAATAATTTTTACGCCAACTGAATCTCTAGAAAAATATTTCAAAATTTTAAGCAAAAAACTATCTTTTGTTTCAAGAATATTTTGATCATTTTCATCATATCTTTGTCCTCTATCAAGATCCATAAATAAAATATTGAGAGATAAAAATCTTTAACTTAATTATACTAATTTTTGTAAATTTGGTCAAAGAAATTTAATACAAAAACTTATTTTACTTTTTTAAATTGCAATATGACATCATCTAATTTATACCAATCATCAATATTTAATTTTTCTGCTCTAATATTTTTAGAAAATCCAGCATTTTCAACTAATTTTTCCATTACCAACTTATCTATTTTCAATCCTGCACTCAAATTATTTACCAATGTTCTTCTCTTACTAGAAAATGCAAAATTTATTAACTTCCAATCTAATTCCTTTTTTGGTTTTTTTATATCATCAAAAATAATTATAGCTGAGTCAACCTTAGGGCAAGGGTAAAAACTATTTTTTGAAACCACAAAAGCGAGCCTTGGCTTTGCATAATAATTACACATAAGAGATAGCTTTGACCATTTTCCATCACGCACAATAATTCGTTCTACAACTTCTTTTTGTAACATGAGTATCATTTGCTTTGGTCTAAAACTTCCCTCAAAAAATACCCTCAAAAAATGTGAGCTGATATTGTATGGTAAATTTGCAATTATTCTATAATCTGAAACAAAATCATGCCCCACCTCTTTTTCTAAATAAATTTTTAGCACATCTCCTTTTATAATTTGAAAATCCTTGTAAACGCTCTTGAGATTTTCTAATATTTTAACCATCGCATCATCAAGTTCTATTACTTTTAAATTGACCCCACCATTTAATAATTCCCTGCTAAGAGTTCCTATTCCTGGACCAATTTCTAAAACATTCTCTCCTTTTTTTAATTTTGCAATTTCAATAATCTGACTTAATATTTTTTCTGATATCAAAAAGTTTTGTCCCTTCGAATATGATGGGAAAATTTTATATTTTTTCAAAACCAATTTTGTTGTTTCTAATATTTCCATAAATGAACAATTTTCAATACACAATAATCAAATCACAGATAATAATCAATGTACAATTTTTAATTTTCGATTATTGATTATTAGAATTTATCTGATTATTGGAGCTTGTTTATTGTTTATTTTACAGGGTTGCATAAAAAAGCGCCATCACGGCTGAGAACATAAAACTTGCTGCAAAAAAACCATTTAGAGATGTAAATAAAAGTGCAAAAATAAACATAGCAAAACATGCAAAAACTTTTCCAAGTATAAGACCACCTTCAAAATTAACACAATCCTCCATTATACTATTATCATTTTCATCATTTTTATCTCTATATGACTCTCTTGCATTTTCATACACAAAAGCCCTCATAGAAACATCCACCCCTGATTTTGAAGTTTTTGCAACCGTATCAAATGCAAAAATTGGTGCAATCGTACGCGCAAATATTTTTGCTATCCAAGTAAAAGAATAAAAAAATGCACTAAGTCTAAGAACAATTTTTTTATCCCTCTTGTCACATATCTTTCCTATATAAAGTGTTGCTAAAAGCATTATCATAGTAGATATCCCGGACAAAATACCAATTTTCTCATAACTTACTATAGCAATAGACATAAATATTGGCCAAAATACCCATAGTACAAGTTCCTCTGCATAACCTAGTGTAGATAATAACTTTCTTAAATTAGCTTTTGCAAATAATTTTTTAAACATTATAGAATACTTGAAATTTCTCTTTGTAAATTTTTCTCTTGTAAGAAGCATTGGAATATTTGAAAAGAAAAATAATAATGATGAAATGAGAAACAAAACATTAAATCCAAAAAATGTAATAATAAGTCCTCCAAAAACTGGCCCAAAAACAAACATCAAAGATGATGAAATAGAAAACGAGCTTATCTCTCTCCCCTCTTCTTTGTTTGTAGAATTATGCGCAAAGTCAGCATGGTATGCTGGCCAATAAAACATTTTTTGTGCTACATACAATAAAATAGCCACAATAAACATAAAACTAAATTTGTTTATAAAAAACAATGACAGATAAAATGGAACATATAGTGCACTTCCTATAAACATTCCTGTCTCGTATCCGTGTTTATTTGCAAATTTAGCACCAAGCGGAAGTGCAAAAAAATAAAAAACATAAACCAATAAATAAAAAAATGCTATTTTAGAAATTGAATACCCTAGTTTATAAAGATAAATGGGTTCAAAAATTTGAACCATTGCAAGAGCTAAGTTTATAATAATATTTGAAACAAAGAGTTCTTTTTTTTGCCTTCTCAT
>CAZWVD010000022.1:0-13941 GCA_964636855.1 uncultured Gammaproteobacteria bacterium
GTTTATGTGATAGGACTTAATCTAAGCCATATTAAGGTATATGTATTATTTTAAAATTATCAAATCTATTTTGATAAATACGCGGAGAGGTGGCCGAGTGGCTGAAGGCACCACACTGCTAACGTGACGAGGCGTTAAAACCTCCGAGGGTTCGAATCCCTCCCTCTCCGCCACACTAAGAATATTCACTTAAAAATGAATATTTTTTGTTTTACTTATCCACACTTGACAACAATGTTATATTTTTCTAACATTAAAGATAGTTAGAAATAATTAACAAATCATATGACTTTTAAAAAATACAACAAAATAAGATTGGGTATAGTTTTTATAACAGCCTTAATTTTTAGTCAATCTTTAGTTTTGCACAATTTTTTCATCCCAATTATGGTCTTGGGTATATCATCTTTATTACTTTTTTATTTAAGAAAAAAGGTTGTAGATGTAATAGCGGATGAAAGAGATTATCAAATTGGAGGAAAATCAGCGCTACTTGCTATCCAATTAACTTCTTGGATGGGTGTAATTGTCATGTTTATATTTTATACCCTTAGTGATAAAAATTTATTTTATAAGTCGATAGCTATGACACTTGCTTTTTTCATTTGTCTTTTAATGCTGATATATTCAATTATTTTTAAGTATTATAGTAAACACAGCAATAACAATGAAAAATAAAATTAAAGATTTACGAATAAAACTCGGCATTACCCAAGAAGAATTAGCCCAGAAAGCCGGAGTTAGGCGTGAAACTATTATCTTTCTCGAACAGGGAAAATATAACCCATCACTTAATTTAGCTTACGAAGTAGCAAAATCACTCAAAACAAGCATAGATAAATTGTTTTTTTTTAATGATAAATAAAAATTCAATTTTATGATTTTAAATTTAAAAAATAAAACCATAATAATCGCAATTATTAGCTTTGCTCTAGGAGTGCTGATTTATAACTATTCTCAAATAATTTTTCAAGAAGGCAATCCTTGGCCACAGATAAAAGGAATATTTAAGTTAAATTTTGGTAATAAGGACATTATTAAGTTAGATATAGGAGAAAATAAATATATTAGCAAAAGCGATAATCCAGAAATAATTAAGTCTTTCATGAAAAGCAGGGGCTATGATTTTACGGAACAAATGGGATCTGGTTATCTTTTTGTAAAAAATAATTTGAATAAAGTAATAGTCACGCATAAATATTATTCAAGATTTTATTCGCTTTGGAGTATTACTGAAAATATCAAAAATGAAGAGGACAATCTCTCGAATGAACTAAGGGGGTGTCTACCCAAAAGTGATATGACTAGTCGCGAGACATGTAACAAACTTTTGGCTACAATTATAAATTTTGAAGATTGTGTTAGGGCTGGCTTTTCTATTATGAAATCTAACCCACCCAAATGTGCAACACCTGATGGACGAATATTTATTCAAGCAAATTAGAAGATTTTTACTTAAAATAGCAAAACCTTCTTGATGTCTGTGGAGTGGGGTCGTAAATTAAAGATGCATGATTAAAACTTATATTATAAGATTTTAGTTCGTCACACTAAGAATATTCACTTAAAAATGAATATTTTTTGTTTTAGAATTAATACTTATTTCCCACTTTTCCAACTAATAATTCTTTGAGAAATTTTTTCTTTGAAGTTTGTAATAATATTTACGCCAGATTTTTGTAGGGCGTGTTTTATTTTTTCAGCCGCACTATGAGTCCTTACAAAATTAATCCACTCTGGATTTGGTGTATTCCTTTTTTTATCAATAAGAATATCTACAATGTCTCCATTTTGAAGTTCGCAGTCAAGACGAGCTATTTTGTTGTTGACTCTTACACCTATACATTTATTGCCAATGTCGGTGTGTATGTGATATGCAAAATCTATTGGAGTTGATTTTTCAGGGAGTTCTATCACATCATTTTTTGGTGTTAGGACAAAAATTCTTGTTTTAAACATGTCGCTAAATTTGATATCTTTTAAATAATTTTTGTTATCCTTGATTTTTTTTTGCCAATGTATGAGTTCATTTATCCATTTAAATTGTTTATCATTCAAATTGATTTTAAAGTTTTCTTTATAAATCCAGTGAGAGGCAATACCGAATTCAGCATATACATCCATTTCTTCGGTTCTAAGTTGAATTTCGATAGGGTTGTGATCCTCATTAAATATTGTTGTATGTAGTGATTGATATCCATTTGGTTTGGGTCTCAAGATGTAATCTTTTACACGACCATTTAATGGTTGCCAATTGTTGTGTATTAGTCCTAAAATAGAATAACACTCTTCTTTTGTTTTCGTTATGATGCGAAGTGCAATCAGATCATAAATTTTTCCCATATCCTTATTTTTTCTAAGCAATTTTTGATATAGAGGATAATAGTGTTTTTTTCGCCCATATATTTTTATAAAGGGTACTTTGTTTTTTTTGAGAAGTTTTATAATATTCTTTTTTGTCTTAGCCAAAGATCTAGCCCTTTCTTCTACATGAGAATGAAGTTCTTTAAGTGTCCAAGTATATTCTTCTGGATAAACATATTTAAAGGACAAGTCTTCAAGTCTTTCTTTTGCTTTATAAATTCCAAGTCTTCCTGCAATAGGTGCGTATATTTCAAGAGATTCAAGCGCTATTCTTTTTCTTTTTTCTTCATTTTTATGATATTGAAGTGTTTTTAGATTATCAATACGATCAGCGAATCTTACTAAAACGACCCTTATGTCTTCTGAAATAGCAATAAACATTTTTCTTAAATTTTCTGCATATCTTTCTTCTCCCCTATAGTGTATTTTTCCTATTTTTGTATCACCCTCGACTATTTTTGCAACATCTTCTCCAAATTCTTTTTTCAAGTCTTCTATAGTAAATTCTGTTTCTTCTGTGACGTCATGAAGAAGGCCGGAACATATTGTATCGACATCTAAATTAATACCGCTAAGTTAATAAGCTGTTCTAGCGCAGTGATTTATATAGTCTTCTCCACTTAATCTTTTTTGATTTTGATGAGCCAAAAGAGCAAATTCCCATGATTTTTTGATTTTTAAAATATCTCTTTTGAGATTGGGATCTTTTTTATTGTTGTGGGAATATGTTTCTATGATATTTCCTATTGTCTTCGTCATACTATTATTATATAGGGTTTTTGAAGAATAAAACAACCCATAGGGGTAAATGGTGTCCCTTAGAAAAGGAATTTTTATATTTGAAGTTATTTACAGTCTTTATTTGAACATTTTTCTCCATTTTTGAACTCTACCATAGGAGACTTACATTTTTCACATAATGTGCCTGTAGGTTTGTACCAAGTTGCAAAATCACATTTTGGATAATTATTACAACCATAAAATGTTTTTCCACGGGATGTTCTTTTTGTGACCACATTTCCATCTTCGCATTTTGGACATTTTATTCCAAGCTCTTTTGTCATATTCTTTGTATTTTTACATTCTGGAAAATTTGAACATGCTTTGAATTTACCAAATCTTCCTAGTTTTATGATCATAGGAGAGCCACATTTTTCACAAACTTCATCTGTCGTGTTATCTTCGAGTTCTACTTTTGAAACAGTCTCATATTTTTCTTTTAGGTTTGCTTTAAATGGAGTATAGAAATCTCTTAAAAATGGGACCCACTCTTTTTCACCTCTTGCAATGTCATCCAGCCCTTCTTCCATAGTAGCTGTAAATTGATAGTCAACAACATCTTTAAATGATTCTACCATTACTTTATTGATAAGTTCACCAGTTTCAGTAGGCATAAGTCTTTTTTGTTCTTTTATGACATATCTTCTTGCGATAATATTTGAAATCGTAGGTGCATATGTAGAAGGTCTTCCTATTCCCAATTTTTCCATTATTTTAATAAGTGAAGCTTCATTATATCTTGCGGGAGGTTCTGTAAAATGTTGATCACCGCTTACATCTTTTAGGTTTAATGCTTCATTTTTCTTTAGATCAGGAAGTTCGCCCTCTTCTATTTTCATTGGATATACTTTTAGAAATCCATAAAAAGTAATTATATTTCCAGAAGATACAAAAGAATAATTTTTTTCTTTATCTGATATTATAATTTTAGTTCTTTGCATTTTGGAAGGGGACATTTGACTAGCTACAGCTCTTTCCCAAATCAGTTTGTATACTTTGTATTGTTTTGGGTCTAGGTATTCTTTGATTGATTCAGGAGTCTTTGTAACATCAGTTGGCCTAATGGCTTCATGTGCTTCTTGTGCATTCTTGCTTTTTGTTTTGAATTGTCTCGTTTCAAGATATTCTTTTCCGTATTCACTTGTTATAAATGAAGCGGCTTTTTCTATAAAGCTTGTTGATAGATTTAGAGAATCTGTTCTCATGTATGTTATAAGACCAAGGCTTTCTTTTCCAAGTTTAATACCTTCGTATAGTTGTTGTGCTAGCATCATTGTTTGTTTTGAACTATATCCAAGCCTTATATTTGAAGCTTGTTGAAGAGTTGATGTGGTAAATGGAGGAAGAGGATTTTTGCTTGCCTCTTTTTTTTCTATGCTTTCAATAGAGTATTTTTTTTCTTTTATGTCTGTGATGATATTTTCTACGTCATCACTTTTTGTAAAATAAAACTTTTCAAGTGTTTTTTCGCTGATTTTTATAAGTTCTGATTCAAAGTTTAGGTCTGAATTTATTTTTTGAAATATAGATTTTATAGACCAATATTCTTGTTTATTAAAATCTTTTATTTCTTGTTCTCTCTCACAAATAAGTCTTAGTGCTGCAGATTGAACTCTTCCCGCGGAAAGTCCTTTTGCAATTTTTTTCCACAAAAATGGAGATATTTCATAACCAACGAGACGATCTAGTATTCTCCTAGCTTGTTGTGCATTTATAAGATTCATATCAAGCTCTCTAGGATTTTTTAATGCTTCTAAAATGGCATCTTTTGTAATTTCATGAAAACAAATTCTTTTGTAATCTTTTGGTTTAAGAATAAAATTTAGGTGCCAAGAAATAGCCTCTCCCTCTCTGTCCTCATCAGTTGCAAAGTATATTGTTTTGGCAGTTTTTGCTAATTTTTTAAGAACGCTAAGATTTTTCTTTGCACGTGTAGGAATTGTGTAACTTGGCTCAAAGTCATTTAGAACATCGACACCCATTTTACTGGCTGGCAAATCTCTTACATGACCAAATGATGATTCTACATCATATGAAGAGCCCAAGAATTTTTTTATTGTTTTTGCTTTTGTTGGAGATTCAACGATAACTAAATTTTTATTCATTTTATTTAGAAGCTTATTCTGTTTTTTAAAATATATTGTTCATCAATCCATCTTTCTCTCAAATTTCCGGTGAGATACATGGATCCTGTGATTACAAGGCAGTCAGCGCTTCCTGTTGCAGACAGTGCATAGTCGAGTGCTTGCCATTGATCTAGAAAATAGTCGGTTTTTAATTTTGGTTTTATTTTTTTTACAGCATTTCTGTAGTTTATAAGGGGAGTTGTTTTTCTTCCGCCCACAAGATTTAAGCTTCTTGTAAATACAACATGATCTGCTATTGGAAGTATTTCATTTAAAGACTCTTGTAAGTCTTTGTCGTAAACCATGCCAAATAAGACAACAAGCTTTTTGTATTTTATGTTTTTTAAATCTTCAACAAGTTTTCTAAGTTTAATCCTATTATGAGCACCATCAATTATAACACGTGGCGCAATTTGAATGGTTTCAAATCTACAAGGAAGTCGCAAATTTGAAAGAGCTTTGTCTGTAGTTTTTTTGCTTATGTGCATTAGTTCTGCAATTTTTCTTGGAATGATTGTATTTTTTTCTGCATTTTCATGTATTTTGATTGGAATAAATTTTGCATTTAATTCTTTGCAACGATTATCAAACATTTTTAGAATTTGTGGACGAGTTTCGGTTGTGATAAAAGTACAGTTTTGTTTTATTATTCCCATTTTTTCGGTAGCTATTTCTTTTAATGTATTTCCTAATAAATCCTGATGATCATAATCTATGTTTGTAATAACTGCATATTTTGTTCCAGTTATAATATTTGTAGGATCACATAGTCCACCTACATGCACTTCTAAGACAACCCACTCACACTGCATTTGTTGAAAATATATAAATGAAATTGCCAAAAATACTTCAAAATAAGAAGGTGTTCCATAAGGACTGTTTAGAGAACATTCTGTTAGTGGATTTTTTAGACTATCTACAATATTTGCAAAAGAGTTTGGGGATATATATTTATTTCCCACCTTCATTCTTTCGATAGGTGTTGTTGTGTGGGGTGAGGTATAGGAGCCAACTTTATAGCCAGCTTTTTTGAGCAAATTATGAATGGCTATTGTATTTGACCCCTTACCAGCAGTGCCCGTAACGTGTATATATTTAAAATTTTTATGAGGATTTCCAATTAATTTTAATAGATATTCTAGTCTCTTCATGTAGAATGTTCTATCTGGAGATCCATTTTTTTCAGAATAATTTATTGCGGGGATGTTGTTTAAAGACTTTAAAAATTCAACTGCCTTTTGATATTTTATATTTGTAATCATTTTGAGGTGATTATTGTTTAAATTATAATTTTTTCCAATAAAAAATAGCTTAGTTTGATATTTTATAATTTTGATTTCCAATGTTCTCTATCAAATTGGATAATTCCATTTTCGTCAAACTAGCTATTACGATATTAACATTAAGTCTACTACTTATTACTATTTTGTCAATGCCCATAGACCCATCTTTCAAAAGATTGTATATTATTTTTTCTGTATCTGATTCAAAAATAGGTTCTTTTTTTGCTGATTCTACTTGGTTTATTTTAATTTTATAAATTTCTAGCACATCTTCTATAGATGTAATTAGCCTTGCCCCTTGTTTTATAAGATTATTGGTACCTATTGAGTTTTTATTAAAAATTGACCCTGGAATTGCCAAAACCTCACGATTTTCGTCGATTGCAAAGTTTGCCGTTATCAGGGCGCCAGACTTTTTTCCCGCCTCTATTACAAGGGTCGCATAAGACAATCCAGCAATTATTCTATTTCTTTTGGGAAAATTTTCTTTTGCAAATTTAGTACCAATTGGGAGTTCTGATAGAATGAGTCCATTTTCTTCAATTTGTTTTGCAAGATTAAAATTAGAAGGCGGATATATTCTATCAATTGCAGAGCCTAGTATAGCTATTGTTGCCCCCTTTTCTTTAAGGGCTTCTATGTGAGCCAATGAGTCAATTCCAATGGCTAGTCCTGAGACAACTGTGATGTTTTGAGCAGATATTGAACTGACTAAATTTTTTACAACATCTTTACCATAATCACTATATTTTCTGGTCCCAACAATGCTTAAAAGATTTTTGTTTTTTAGTAATTCAATATTTCCCCTCGCAAAAAGTATTACAGGTGGAGAGTATATTTCTTTTAAAGCCTTCGGATAAATTTCATCAAAGCAATTGATTATATTAATATTTAGTTTTTCATATTTCATTATTTCTTCATCTAGAACTATAAGATTTCTGTTTTTGATAAATATTTTTGCAAGTTTTTCTCCTAATATATTTTCTATTTCCCCATAACTAAGATTCCAAATTTTTTCAAAATCATTAAATGTTTTATATAGTTTGTTTATTCGTCTAAATCCAAAGCAGGGGATTAGAGATAGACCGAGGATGAATTTTGTGTTGGTATTTGGCTTCATAATATTTTATTATTAAGGATACAAATATACTAATGAATGCTAATTATACTGATGGTGAATACAAATATGCAAATTATCAAAATTTATAATTTTTACTAGCATCAGTATCTATTTTTATAACTCGGCCAGGCTTTAAATATCTTTGTCTGAAATTTATTAATAAACCTAATTTTTTATTTAAAGCCTGTAGATATCTTTGCGTTTGATAGTAATCATTTTTTATTATAAGATTCTTTGCTTTAATTTCTAAAACTATTTTATCCTCAATTAGAAAATCTATTCTATTGCCTGTTTTTGGGATAGTCATTTCTCTTTCATAATAGGGTTTCATTTTTTTGAACTCATTTTCTAGTTCATTTGCGTATTGTAGTTCTTTGCAATATCGACCTAGTTTATTATGTACTTGAAAACATATGCCAGTAATTAGATAGGATAATTCTGGATATATTAGCTTATCGTTTTGCATATTTTTTAGATTATTTACTAGTTATTTTTATCGTTATTTATGGTTGGTGGAATAATTATTTATATTTGTATTATTAGTATAATTCGCATATTGGTATTGTGAATTAATATAAATAAAAAGAGGCCAAAATTATTCACTGTCTTCATAATCGCTTTTCAGGTGATTATATAAATATTTTATTACCAAGGCTTTTAAATAGCAATATTGACAAAGTATTTGATTAGTGTTATATTTGTTTTCCAAAATACAAAAAAATACAGGAGTAACAAATGAAAATAATCATATTATTGATTATAGTGTCGTTAATTTTTGGAGTAATGTTTATTCCAATTAGTGGTCTTGGTGCTTTTCATGCAAAAAACGCATGTCAACAAACAGACTTTGGAAATTCAACTCAAGTTAAGAAAGTTGCTGTAATAGAAAAAACTATTTACGGCAAATCTTCTTGGTATGGGCAGTATTTTCATGGTCGTAAGATGGCAAATGGAAATCTTTTTAATATGTATGATCCTACAATTGTGGCTCATAAAACATTGCCATTTGGTACAATACTCAAAATTACCAATATGCAAAATGGTAATGTTCTTGAGGGCACCGTGCAAGATAGAGGACCTTATGTAGTAGGAAGAGATATAGACTTGTCTTATGCTGGAGCAAAAATTCTAGGCATGGATGAGCAAGGTGTCGCAAACATAAAAATGGAGATTTTGCACAAAAGCTAGTCTCTGAAATTATAAAACAAACTCACAGGTTGAATACTTGTGAGTTTTTATTTTGACTCAATTCTTATTTGTGTTAACATATTTAAATAAAAGGAGGATAAGATGAGTGATCAGGATATGGATAATCAAGATGCAATCCCATGTATAGTGGATAATCAAGATTGCAAGGTAAGAGAACTTCACGGAGTAGAAATATCGTGTATTACATGTTGTAGATATCAATTAAAGAACAAAACAACAACTCCATGGTTTTTATCTATTCCAGAGTATCGTATTATTATAAATTATTTTTCTTCTTTATTAAGCAAATATTCTCCGCCCTTGAAATAAACAAGGGCTTTTTTAATTATGTTTAATGAACTTTGTGAGCCCTATTATTAATAGGTTGTATGTATGCTGTGGCGATATGCTGTGGGCTCTATAAAGAATGGGTCATATGACCCATTGACAAATATTTTAGATGTGCTATAATAATTAAACAATAAGTACTTTAAAAATTGTTATTATATTTCTACCTGTCAGTAGTTTTTGGTTGCCCCCCTCCTGGCGGCCTTAAATGCAAGTTAGGTGATGTTCCTTGCTTCGGCTTGTGAATAGCATCTACACTGACTGGTAGTAATATACTAATAATACAAGGCTCTGTCATTTTGATAGGGTTTTTTGTTTTTTAAAAAATGGGCCAGGACCCGCTGGGTCCTGGCCCCAAATTTAGATTGACAAATTGCTATAATAGTTATAATATTAAATGTTAGCAATAAAGCTAATTAAAATTAGGAGGAAAAAATGAAATATTTATTTTCTATACTACTAACCATAGTGATTTTGCTGTTTTCTTTTGGGTGTGAAACAAATCCCGTAGAAATAACAGCGACAGGAAATGTTGCTTATATAGGTCCAAATTCTGGATTGCCGGGTAATTGTGAATGGTTTATCATGCGCACGACTAATCATGGCCCAGCAATTTTGGCAGTTAATGGCCCAGCAACTGCGGTTGGATATCAAATTAGAAATGGTGCAACCATATATTTTCAAGATAGATATGTTGGTCCCAACGGGGATTCATATCAATATGGTAGCTATCTGCCCCTAGATACTTGGCTAGAGTTTAATTATGTAATTTTTAAGTCTTCTTTTTCTGGTTGGCTTTGGCCTATAGCTGATTTTTGGATTGGATTAAATGATACAATTGTTGAATCTAGTTATCAGTGGCAGGTTAAATTTGTGGACAGTGGAGATGGAAATTTGCAAGTTGAGTTGGCTGGTAAATAATTTGTTAGCACTTTTAAAACAACAAACAAAAAAGCTCGTCGTAATGATGGGCTTTTATTTTTTTCTAAATTTCACTTTTGGGTTTTATTCTAGAGTATACTCCAAAATTTTGCTTGTTTCTTTTATTGCGATATCAAGTTTTTCTTTTTCTTCGTCGTTAAATTTTTGAAGGACTATGTCTTCAGATGGGAGATCTAATGGATTATCATTCTTTATTCCAATTCTTATTCTAAAAAATTCTGTTGAACCAAGAATATCGATAATTGATTTTATGCCATTATGTCCAGCAGAGGACTCAAATAAGCCAGATTTTATTTTTCCGAGCTCTATATCTAAGTCATCATAGACAACTATAATGTCTTTGTCTTCTGTTTTGTAATATTGTTTTACTACATTTACTGCTTCACCAGAAATATTCATAAACGTAAGTGGCTTTATAATAACTACATCATGAGTTTTCAAGATATTGGCCTTGAGTTTTTTGTTTTCGGTGAAGTTCCCAAGATTGTTTTTCTCTACAAAAAAATCTATTGCCATAAAACCAGCATTGTGTTTTGTTTTTTCATATTGTGTTCCTGGATTTCCCAATCCAACTATTAATTTCATATTATTAGTGAGGTTAGTTTGTTAGTTGCGTAGCTATGTAGCTATGAAACCAATTCTATCTAACCACTGTTCTAGATTTTTTTATATATACTACGACAGGTACGCCTTTTAAATTAAATTCTTGTCGTATTTTTTTTTCCATAAATCTGATATATGAATCATGCAAACTAGTTTTAGATCCTATTGAAATTTCAAAGGTAAGTGGATTTACTGCAACATTTTTTATATCAAATATTCTTGGTTTGTTATTTCCTCTGCCAATTGTAGGTGGATGCATCTTAATGATTTTAACAAGAAACTTTTTTAGTATTTCTCTTTCTATTCCGATTTGGTTTTTATCATAAATTACTTTTGCTTCATCAAGAATGTTGAAAACTCTTTGTCTATCAATTGCTGATATAGGAAGTACGCTTGCCCAAGATAAATAGGGCATCATTTTATTGTAATATTCTACATACTTATTATATGATTTTGTATCTTTTTCTTCAATTTTGTCCCATTTGTTTGCAACTATTATTAGCCCCTTTTTTTCTTCTTTTATGATTTCTGCAAATTTCATGTCACCCACTGATAACGGAAGAGAAACATCTGTAACAAGTATTATTACGTCGCTTTGTCTTATTGCTTTTTTGGTTTGTATTACTGATTTTGATTCAAGTTCATCTTTTTTAATAGCACTAGTTTTTTTTCTTACTCCAGCAGTATCTACGAGAGTAAAGTCTTGGTCTTTGTATGAAAACGGAATAAACTGTGCATCTCTTGTAGTGTGTTCACGTTCAGAAACAATGACCCTATTTTCATTTAGTAGAGCATTTACAATAGAGGACTTACCCACGTTTGTTTTTCCAATGAACGTAATTTTGATTGAGTTTTTTACTTCGCTTATAATTTCTTTTTGTATTTTTACTTTTTTTACTACTTCATCTAATAAATCCCCAACGCCAGATCCACTAGCAGAGGATATCATTATAGGGTTTCCTAGTCCTAGTTTAAAAAAGTCATTGCTTTGATTTCTATCTTGATTGTTATGACATTTATTTACAACAAGAAGAGCATTTAGTTTGTTTTTCTTTATAAAGTTTGCAAATTCTCTATCCTGTGGCATCAGACCAGTTTTTACATCTACTAAAAAAATAACAAGATCAGAATTTTGTATTGCTTGTTTTGTTTTTTTGTAAATTTCAAGCTCCATTTCTGGTAGCTTTGTTTTTTCTAAATCTTTTAATATTTCTGTTTCAAGTCCGCCCGTGTCTACAACTGTAAACCTTTTTCCAAGCCATTCAGCCTCTTGATAGTTTGCATCTCTTGTTGTATTTGCACGCGGACTTATAATAGCTTTATTTTTTACAAGTAAATTAAAAAGCGTAGATTTGCCTACATTGGTACGACCTATTATTGGTATAATTGGTAATGAATTTCCTTTTTTTGCTGTCATAATATTATTTTTGATCCTTACCTAGTATTATAAGGAAATCTACGCCTTGTTCAAGCGTATTTTTAATATCTTCTGGAATCACTGTTGATCGTGCTCCCATTATTAAAGATTGAATTATAGAAAGAGTTTGAGGTTTTTTGTTTTTGCTAAGATCATAGATTATTGTAGTTTCATAATCTCTTTTTTCTGCATTTCCCATTGATCTTATTTCTAGCCCCCCGCTTTTTAATTTTTGTGAAATTTTTGAGGCCAATCCACTTGTCTGCGTTCCATTTAAAATTACTATAATCGAGTTTTCTTCTTCAATTTGTTTTGCATTTTTTTGTTCAAATATGTTTAGGAAATAATTTTTCAAATTAGTATAGTCATAATTTTTTGGAATAAGAACATAGGCCCCATCATATGTTGATGTTGTGCCTTGTAAAATACTATCTGGAGCATCACTTATTGTGCTATTTAGTATATTTTTTTGATCAAGCGTTCTTAGTAATTCTGCAAATCTAATTGCCTCCCAAGATTCTACATCGGTTTTTATGTATTTATTTAAAATATTAAACATTTTCACAATCTTGCTTGGATTGGTAATGGTTGAAAAACTTAATACTTTTTCTTTGACTGCGTTTATGATTTTAAATTGTCTTTTGCTTCTTGCAAAATCATTTCCTTCTGTGCCAGTACCCTCAGTTATTATTCCGTGGCGAGATCTTGAAAACTGTAGTGCTCTTTCACCAGTCATATGTTCCTTACCTTTTTTAAATACAAGTTTTTGTACTTTGTGATTGTATGTAGGATATTGATAGTCTATAAAACTATTATCAATTGTTACATCAACACCCCCTAGCGCATCAACCACTTCTTTGAATCCATAAAAATCTATAATCATGCCGTAGTGAATTGGGATTCCAATATTTTTACTAATTATTTCTTTTTCATATTTCATTCCGTAACCTTTTTCTATTTGTTCACCTATCGTATATAGAGAATTCACTTTCTTGTACTGGCCATTATCAATACGTACGAGTAGGTCTCTTGGAATTGAAACCATAGATACTTCTTTGCTGTCGTAATTGTAGCTTAGAAGTATTATTGTATCTGTAAGGTATGGACCATCATGTCCTTCACCACCCATTCCCATTATTAAGATATTTGTTCTTCCATCTTTCTCGCCCTGTAATTTTTTTGTATCAGCAGCAATAAGATGAGATATTTGTTTTATAAAAGAATTTTTTTGTATTGTTTGTGAAAATTCAGAATTAGAGGTAGCCGCAATATTTGAAAGTATGAAAATGCTTGTCAAAAAAACAACCAAAAACAAAAAAAGCATGTTTTTAAATATTAGCTTATTCTTGACTTTCTTGTATTGTTTCTCTATATCTATGTAGTTTTTGTCTACTTCGTTCATAATATAATGATTTTTCAGATTAACTATTGTGTATGATACTACAAAAAAGAGTTTTTGTTAAGGGATACCCTTAGACTCCTCATTACATGAGTCGTTTATGTTAATCTAATTTTCTAATTTCCTAATCGGGTCGAATGACCCGACTGACCCTTTAACTTCCTAATCATCTAATTATTTGTTATTATATTATTATGGGAATAAAAGACGTAATAAAAAATCTTCCAGTAATGGAAACAAAGGGTGATTATTTTGGTGTTGCATCTGATAAATTTGTCAACAACTTTCTTACATTTATTTTTAAGAGCTTACCAAGAATACTTTTTGGTCTGGCTATTTTTTATACACTTTATAATATATTGAGTCCGATG
>CAZWVD010000023.1:0-13885 GCA_964636855.1 uncultured Gammaproteobacteria bacterium
TCCATATATTTACACCTTTCTATGAAAACCGCCATATGTATGTGCACATTACCAACTGCTATTGACAAGAACTCTATGACATGCTATAGTACTATATTGTACATTAACAATCCACTTCAAATTAACAGCAAGAAAAATGTAGAAGACTCATTAAGAGGAGCTAATCTTTGGTGCCTTGAAAATAAACAAATTACCATTTTAGCCACTCTTCTACAGTTTTCTTGCTGTTATTAAAGAAAAAAGACTCCCGCTGTCAGAAATATTAGTTGACTAAGGAGTCATGATCATCCTGCGAAAATTCCTATCCAAAATCAACAAAATTCAATTATTGAATAGGTGTTGATTGGTAGATGAGGAATAACCCGCCCTATATGCCTGGAGGTAATCATGAATGCACGTGGACGACCCATCATCAGCTTGACAAGCTTTAGAATCTGAATCATCTTCTCCCGGCTCGTCCCCAGCTACTCTCACCATGATGCGAGACTAGTGCCCAGGGGACAATCACAAATACGCCCTACCCTCATGTAAAATAGGGCACCCAGCGTGTAAATCAAAAACTGATAATGGTTTATGCTTAAGAGCGCCATTTTGTACCTAACTTGGTACTCCTGCAGTTTTGGTCTCACGTACCCCTCCGTCGTTCCTGGCACCTTTGCTCAAATCGCGCACCTTCGCTGGTTCTAAAGAACCCGCATCAGTAAGCGCTTAAAAAATCAATTCGCGAAGGTCGCCAGGACTTTTCAAAGTCCTCACCAAGTCCAGTCCATTGAAAACCGTTGAGGTATAAAAAACAATTGGACAACTGGATATAAGTGAGGCCCTAACCAATGGTGGGTTCACCGTTGGAATTAAAAAAAAACATCGGTCTCTGGGAACCTCACGCCGAGGAAATATGCCTCTAGATAGAGCATTCCCAGATGAGACCACCCAGAAGTCCTTATGGACTCTAAACGACAACAAGCCTGGTTGCAACCAAAAAGGTGCAGCCCGCCACGTCGTTAGACTTCTTAGGACTTCTGGGAAATTTTAAAAAAGACCCCTCAATCCGTTGGGTCTTTTCATTTTATCTAAAAACCGAATCAATATATCGGTTTTTTATTTGAATATCTTCAACAAACTCTAAACCTTAAATACTAACCACTAAACTCTAAACCCTAAACACTATCTAGCGCCTCATTGACAAGCGCATCAGCTTCTTGATTTTTTTCACGTGGTATATGATGAAAGCTAATTTTTTTAAAACCAATTGCAATATTCCAAATTTGTACAAAAATTATTGCTAAACCTTTATCTTTTACCTTATATTCTCTTTTCATTTGTTTGACAACAAGCTCACTGTCTAAATAACATTCTACTATATCTGCCTTATGTTTTTTTGCTAGTTCCAATGCCTTAAGAAGTGCAAAATATTCAGCTTGATTATTGGTGTTTTTTCCAATACACTCTTTGAAAAGGTCAATTTTGTTTTTATTTTCATCATACAAAACACCGCCAATTGCAGCAAACCCTGGGTTTCCTCTTGAACCACCGTCGGTAAAGGTTATAATTTTATTCATAATATTTGAATTTCAAAATATAAAACTCGAAATACTAAATTCTAAACAAATAATAAATCACAAATTCCAATACTACAAATAATTTATTGTTTATAATTTAAAATTTCTAATTTGGATATTGTTTCGTGTTTAATGTTTCTAATTTAAAATTTTTAATAAAAAATACACCCATATTATATCAAATTCTACTCACACTTTTTAAAATCTAACAAATATATTTCCAAACTTCTATTTCCATTCCATTCATTTATATCTATCTCTACCACCATATCAATTTTATCATCCTTTTTTATATCAACAAAATTTTTGCTCATAGAAAATCCAACAACTTTCTTAACTGTTCCGAGTTGCTCAATTTGCAAACGCAAATGATTGTCCTCTTTTCCCATAAAACTAATATCATTTATTTTACAATCTTTTATCAAGAATTTTGGTCTGCTATTTTCCATTCCAAATGGCTCAAATCTATCCAAGTAATCCCACAAATCCCAATCAATATCTCCAAGATTTATTTCACAATCAAGTGTCACGCTTGGGCTAAGTTCTTGATCTTTTAATTTTTCTCTTATTTCATTTTCAATAATATTTTTTATTTCTTCAAAATTTTCTTCCTTTACAGATAATCCTGCCGCAGACTTATGTCCACCATATCGCTCTAATTTATCTCCTACTTTAGTAATAACCTCCATGAGATCTACTTCATCAATTCCACGAGCAGAACCAGTCCAAAGTGTTCCATCATATCCAAAAACAAAACTTGGTCTATAATATTCTTGAGATAATTTTCCAGCAACAAGCCCCACCACTCCAAGATTCCAACTTTTATCATATACCCAAATTAATTTCGTGTCTTTATCAACACAATCGAGCTGTGATTTTGCTTGTGATAGGATTTTATTTGTAATGTCTTGTCTTTTTCTATTGTTCAAATTAAGCTCGTTTGCAATTTCGATAGATCTTTCTAAATTTTTACTGCGAAGTAATTCAAAAGATGTATTTGCATGACCAATACGACCCGCAGAATTAATACGAGGTCCTATTTGAAATCCTATGGTAGTGCTATTTAATTTTTCTACGTTTGTGCCAGCTATTTCATACAATTTTTCAAGTCCCAGTCTTCGTGTTTTCTTCATTACCATAAGCCCATATTTAACAAGTGTTCTATTTTCTCCAATAAGAGGTACCATGTCAGCGACAGTTCCAATGGCCACCAAATCTAGCAACCATTTTTCTGCAATTTCTTTGTCTTTGTCTGATAAATGACATTTCTCGCTTTGCAAAATTCCTACTGCAAATTTATATGCAATACCTACTCCCGGTAAAATATGAAATGGATATTTTGTCTCTCGCTTTAATCCTGCATGAATAATAGCATAAGCACTTGGAAGTATAGCAGGCTCTTTGTGATGATCGGTGATTATTACATCAATGTTGTTTTTATTAAATAGCTCTACTTCAGGAACGTTTGTAATAGCACAATCACACGTAATAACAAGATTAAATTTTCTATCTATTATCTCTTGTACTGAGCTCAAATTAAGTCCATAACCTTCTTTTTCTCTATGAGGAATATATACCTCCGCCCTTATTCCAATACTTTCTAATACTTCTACCAAAAGCGCTGAACTTGTTACTCCATCAGCATCATAATCACCATATATAAGAACCTCTTCCTTGTCTTCTAGCGCTTTATATACACGCTCCACGGCCTTTTTCATATCAATAAGTAAATATGGATCATGGGTGTCGTCAATATAATCAGCATTAAAAAACTCATCTATAGCAATTTGAGTATCTATTTTTCTATTATAGAGCAATTGCAAAACTATAGGATTTAAATCTGGAAATCCTTTGATAAATTCTTCACTAATTTTTGGCAAAACTTGCCACTTTTTCTTTTGCATATAAAGATTATAATTGAAATAACAAAATTAGGCAAAATAAAAACGGGCAACCCGTCTCTATATGGAAACTAAACCCTAAATGCTAAATACTAACCCCCTATCTTAATAGCACCATCGGGACAAATTCTCTCGCAAGCCTTACATTGAATACACAAATCAATATTACATTCTACAGTATCATTACCATACACTCCTCTATTGTTGTCTTTTAGTGTCAGACATTTTTTTGGACATATTTCTACACAAAGACTACAACCCTTGCAATATTTGAAGTTGTTTATAAATACTTTGTTTTCTTTTTGTGTTTTGTACATGGAGTTAGTGTGATTAGGAAATTAGGAAATTGGGGATTTAGGAAATTATAATACCAAAAGATTATTTTATACATTTTCTAATCTCCCTGCCTACTCATTCGAGTCTGAGCCTGAGGGCTCATCCCTCAGAGTCGAAGACCGGTAGGCAAGCTAATTTCCTAGTCCTCCTGATCTAATATTTAACTTGTATCATCGCCCCGTCTTTATCAAGACGAATTCTTGCTGTAAGCTTGAGCGGAAATAATTCTATAACGACTCCCTCACCATCTTTTGTTTTTACTTTTTCTCCAATTTGGGGAAGTTTTAATATAAGTTCTTGATAATGCTTTTCTTCATATGCCAAGCAACACTTCAATCTTCCACACATTCCAGATAGCTTATCTAGTCCACGGTGAGCGATTTGCTGATCTCTTGCAAAACCAGTATTAATACTTTCTAGTCTTTTTAAAAATCTTTTACAACACAAAATTTGTCCACAATCACCTATATCCCCGCATAACTTTGCCTCATCTCTTACACCAAGTTGATATAATCTAATTTTTTTCTTATATTTTTTGGACAATTCTTTTACCAGCTCACGAAAATCTACTCGACCATCTGCTATAAAGGAAAAAACCATTATTCCGTCATCATATGAAATATGGAGATCCGATAATTTCATATCCATATTATATTTTTTGATAATTTTTCTAGATTCTCTGAGAATTTTTTTGTTATTTAGATTATTCTTTTTTGAAATATCTATATCTTCATCACTTGCAACCCTGATCATTTTTTCTATTTTCTTTTGATCAAAATCCTCTGGAACATTATCAATTATTTCGATAACCTCAGCTAGATCTTCTCCAATTAATATATCAAAAAGATATTGTGATCCTTTTTTCAAAAATGTACTACCCTCTTTTATTTCATCAAACAAAAAATATCTTTCCTCATCCCAACTGACAAATTTTACCACTGCCACTTTCAAGCTATTTGATGTATTTTTTTCCATATTATTAGCATTTCTCAACTATTATTTCTTAATCAACGATTGTCCCTATATCCTCTCCTTTTACTGCTTTTAATAGATTTCCCTTTTGATTCTTAAAAACTCTTATAGTCATATGATTATCCATAGCAAGTGCAAAAGCTGTAAGATCCATTATTTTTAATTTTTTTTCTAACGCTTCTTGATAGGATAACTTTTTGTATTTCTTAGCATCTTTAAACTTATTTGGATCCTTATCATATATTCCATCAACCTGAGTTGTCTTTAAAACTGCATCAGCTTTCATTTCTATAGCCTTTAATATTGCTGCCGTATCTGTTGTAAAAAATGGATTTCCTGTTCCACCACAAAATATAAGAACTTCTCCATTTTTCCAATATTCTTGAGCTTTTTTGTTGAAATACTTTTCTACAACTCCATCTATAGAAACACTTCCCAGTGTTCTTGCCTTCATGCCACATTTTCTAAAAACTGTTTCGAGACATAAACCATTCAAAATTGTAGCAAGCATACCCATTGTATCTGATTCAACACGTCCAATTTCATTATTTTCTACCATTCTACCTCTAAAAATATTTCCACCACCTACAACAATTCCGATTTTTGTTCCAAGTTTATAAACATCCTTAATTTCCTTAGCAATGTCTTCAACTTTTTTAAAATCAAAAATAAAGTCGTCGTTAGACAACGTTTCTCCAGACAATTTAATAAGTATTTTTTCTAATTTCTTCATAAACTTAAATTATAGTTAATAATAAACTATAATTTAGTATATATTATAAGCTGTATCTTGTAAATTTTTCTATTTCTACACCCTCTCCAGCGCCCTTGAGTAATTGTTCAATAGACACTTTATCATCTTTTATAAATGATTGTTTAATAAGACAATTCTCTTTATAAAACTTTTCTATTTTTCCATTTAGAATATTTTCTAATATATTTGCTGGCTTGTCTTCTGATTTAAGCTGTTCTCTGTATATTTCTTTCTCTTTTTCTATTACTTCACTTGGAACATCAGATGGCATAAAATATTGTGGGTTCATTGCTGTAATATGCATTGCAATATCTTTTGCAAGTTCTTGATTTCCATTTTTTAGACAAACGACTGCTGCTATTTTTCTATTTGAATGAATATAATAATCTATAACACTAGACTCAACAATATCACACTTACCTAATTGTAAATTTTCTCCAATTTTTACAATAAGTTCATTCTTAATTTTGTCATTAGCAAAAGCCTCAAACTCTTCCAAAGAAGAAAACTCAAGTAGCTTATCTGCAAATTCAGCTCCTGATGCAATAAAACCATCGTTTCTTGCTACAAAGTCTGTTTCACAATTTAGAGAAACTATTGCTAATTTATTATCTTTTCTTGAAATAGAAATAACACCCTCTTTTGCCGTTCTTGAAGATTTTTTATCGGCCATTTTTTGACCTTTTTTTCTAAGCACTTCAATGGCCTGATCCATATCACCATTTGCTTCTTGTAGGGCATTTTGACAATCCATTACACCAGCACCTGTCATTTCTCTTAATTGTTTTATTTGTGATAAATCCATGTGTTTAAATTTTTAATTTTTAATTTTGTTTTTTAAGGTAAAAAAGTTATAAAGATTTCTAAACTTTATAACTTTCTATTTAGTAACTAAAAGTTTATTTCTTTCCTTCCAATACAGCTTCGCTTATAACAGAGGAAATTAATTTAAGTGTATTTACAGAGTCATCATTTGCTGGAATAGGATAATCCACCAATTCTGGATTTGTATTTGTATCAGTGATAGCAATTATAGGAATTTTCTTATTTCTTGCTTCTTCTATTGCTGTTTTATCATCTTTAATATCAACAACAAAAATAGCACCTGGAAGCTTGTCCATTTCTCTAATACCCTCTACCATTTCCTTAAGCTTTATAATTTCTCTATCTATAATAAGTCTTTCTTTCTTGGTGTGTTTATCATAAATTCCAGCTGCTTTCTCTTCTTCTAGGGTTGTGAGCTTTTTTGGTAATTTATAAATATTTGCAAAATTTGTAAATGTTCCACCAAGCCAACGAGAAATAACATATGGCATAGAACATTTTTCTGCAGCTTCTTTAACTATTGATTTTGCTTGTCTTTTGGTACCTATAAACAAAACTTTGTTTCCTGATGCAACCGTCTTTTTTACAAAATTAACTGCACTTTCCAAACAAACAATTGTTTCTTCTAGATTGATAAGATGAGCCCCATCTTTGACACCAAAAATATATTTTTCCATTTTAGGGTATCTTTTTGATTTTTTATGTCCAAAATGTGCTCCACTCTTCAAAAGATCTAATATTGATACTGTTTTCATATTGTATTCTTAAAATTAAATGATAAAATAAGCATTATTTTTATTTAAATATATGCCTTAAAGTGTTTAAATATTAGCATAATACGAAAAAAATTGCAATGGCTCGCCCATAGAACACAGCCCCCTTAGCATAGATAAACCTTGCCTTTTATAAAGTATTGTGCTAATATTCTACTCAGTTATAAATAATATCATATCAATGAAAAAAGAAATACACCCAAAATACTACAAAACAAAGGTTACTTGCACATGTGGCAATACTTTTGAGATTGGATCTACAATAGAAGAATTATATGTAGAGCTATGTTCACAATGCCATCCTTTTTACACAGGTAAACAAAAACTTATCGATGATTCAGGTGTTATCAATAAATACCAAAATAGATTAAAGAAAAATGAAGATGTGTCAAAGGTAAGAAAAGGTAAGAAAGTAAAAGTTGCTGCAGTGAAAGCAAAAAAAGCAAAAAAAGAGGAAAAATAACATAAGACAAGCAAAAACACCTATATTATTTTAAGGTGTTTTTGTTTTACTAAAAATTTTAGTACAATAAATACATGATAAACGAAGAAAAAATAAAGGAATTAAAATCCAAATATCTAGAACTTGAGCAACAGATGCAAGACCCTGCTATTTTTAATGACAACTCAAAACTAAAATTGGTTTCAAAAGAATATGCCGAAATCAAAAAAATTACTGACAATATAAATACTCTCGAACTATTTAGAAAACAATTGGCAGAATGTGAAGATGCTATAAAATCAGAAGATATAGAGCTTATTGAAATGGCAAACAAAGAAAAAATAGAACTTGAACAAAAGATCAAAAAACTCGAAACAGACACAGATGAACTAATAAATCCATCATCTCCTTATGATAAAAAAAATGCCATCATGGAAATAAGGGCTGGAACAGGTGGAGATGAATCAGCACTATTTGCAGGAGATTTGTTTAAAATGTATTCTAGATTTTGTGAAAATAGAAGCTGGAAGGTTGGAATAATAAGTGAAAATAGAACAGAATTAAACGGATTTAAAGAATTGATATTTCAAATTAACGGAGATAATGCTTTTGGAACTTTGAAATATGAAAGTGGAACTCATCGTGTACAGCGCGTCCCTGAAACAGAAAAAGCTGGAAGAATTCATACTTCCGCTGCCACCGTAGCTGTACTCCCTGAAGCAGAAGATGTTGATGTAAATGTAGAAGAAAAAGATATGCGTATCGATACATTTTGTTCCTCTGGAGCCGGTGGCCAATCTGTCAACACAACATACTCTGCTGTAAGAATCACACATATTCCATCTGGACTTGTTGTTTCCTGCCAAGACGAGAGATCTCAAGGTCAAAATAGAGAAAAAGCTATGCAAATCTTGAAATCTCGTATTCTTGCAATGGAAGAAGAAAAAAGACAAGCAATACTTGATAAAGATAGAAAAAATCAAGTAGGTAGTGGAGATAGATCTGAAAAAATCAGAACCTATAATTATCCTCAAAACAGGGTTACAGATCATAGAATCAATCTTACTTCACATAATTTAGAGGGTTTTTTAAATGGAGATATTGAAGAATTTTTGGAAAAATTAAAAGAATATTATAGAGATGAAAATTAAAGATGCCCTATCTTGGGGATTTCAAACTCTAAAAGAAAAAAATATTGGCTCATATCACGTAGATACAGAATTAATACTTTGTTTTACTATAAAAAAGAAAAAAGAATGGATTTTATCAAATTCTGATTTCGATCTATCCCCAAATCAATTTAAAAAATTCAAAAAACTTATTTTGAAAAGAACGACTCATTATCCTATTGCATATATATTGGGCTATAAATATTTTTTTGGACTAAAATTCAAAGTAAATAAACACGTTCTTATTCCAAGACCTGAAACAGAATTACTAGTAGAGTCAACCTGCGAGGTCGCCAACCTCGAAGGTCACCAACCTGCGAGGTCTATTTTAGACATCGGAACTGGCTCTGGAGCTATTGCAGTATCTTTGGCTAAAAACCTAGAAAACACTAAGATAATAGCGAACGACAACTCTTCTTTTACTATAAATATGGCAAGAAAAAATGCTAGGGCACATGAATTAAACAAAAAAATAAAATTTGTAAAAAGCGATTTACTTGATAAATTTAAAAACTTCCAAATTGATATAATTGTCGCAAACCTTCCTTATGTAAAAAATGATTGGGATCATGTATCTATAAAACATGAACCTTATAATGCGCTATATTCTGGGAAATCTGGTCTTGTCCATTATTTCAAACTACTAAAACAAATAAAAGAATATAATATAAACCCTAAATTTCTACTTATAGAAATTAGTCCTGAACAAGTTGAGTCAATATCAAAAAAAATCAAAGAATTATTTACTTCAAAAACTGATATAGAAATAAAAAAAGACCTATCTGGGTTTGATAGGGTTTTGATAGTAAAGTTTTAAATTATATAACTTAAAAAAATCCTCACAAATTTTGTGAGGATTTTTATTTTTCTAAATATTAAGACATCTTTTTCTCAACCTCTTTAATAATGAGCTCTGCTATAATTTCTCTAGATAGAATAGCGTCATCTTTAACACAATTAATGGTAACCCACTCACTACCCCTTGATAATTGCTTGTAAACATTATAAGAGGTTTCTAAAAACTCCTTATTATCTTCATGTATATCTCTTTTGGATCCACCGACATAATCCCTATTCCCTTTTTGATCTACTAATACTTGTCCAATTGTTGGTGGAACATCCAAAAAAAGATATAGGTCTGCCCTAGGTATTTTAAAAATGTTATATTCCAAATCATCTAACCAGTCAAAAAAATCTTGGCGCTCTTTATTGTCCTTTATCTTAGCGCCTTGATAACCCTGATTAGAAGACACGTATCTATTTGATATAACAACCTTACCCATATCTATGGCTTCAATCATTTTACTTTTAATAGCAAAACGATCTATTGCGTAAAAAATAGATGTAGCACGTGGCCCTACATCATCGATCCCACCAAAACGACCGTTGAGATAATCTTCTACCATAGCACAAGATCTTTCTCCATATCTTGGAAAATCAAAAATTTCTACCTCAAATCCTCGATCTTCTAGATTCTTTTTCAAAATATCTTGTTGGGTTTTTTTACCACCACCATCGGTGCCCTCAATTACAATAAAAATTCCTTTTTTCATCTTATTTTCCTCCAATTTTTAATTTTTTTATTAATTAAATTATCTTAACACGATTCCTTTTGCTTCATTCTTCATCCTTCAAACTTTATTCTTCATCCTTCGCTGTTATATCCTGTGTTCCTCTTCGTATATCCCAATCATCCTTACTCATATCTGATTGAAGTTTTAGTTCTGGAAATATTTTCATAATCTCATTACTCATTTTGTGTGCTATTTTTCTAAGTGTTGGATGAACAGTCGTGCCAGAACGGAGCTCTATTACATAACATGCCCCTGGAAGACCATAGGATACACGACAGGCAACATTAAATCCAAGAGATATGTAATATTGTCTTTCTTCCTCGCTTATTTCTAATTTATTTATACGGTTTATTTGAGTTTTTATCAAGTCCTCTGCTTGAACTTTCAAGTCTTCTGGTAGTTGTGACAAATACCAATCATTGAAACCGTGCTTTAGTGTGAGAAGTGGCATACGACAAACTCCATTTCTATGTCTTTGTAAATCTCTAAAAGATCCAAAATCAAGTAAAAAATCAAATCTTACAATACCTAGTTCTGCTAAAAATTGTGGAAATCCTGTTTTGCTAGACCTTTTATCAAATAAGTCACAGTACTTTACAAGCTCATCGTGTTTTATGTCAGTATAAAATGAAAAATCGTTATCTATTTTTTCTGAAATGTAATAACCGTACTCTTTCATTAAATATTCTCTATAATTTTCTTGATTTTCAAATAATTCATTACTAAAGCTATGTGAATATTTTTCTTTTAGGTTTTTCCAAATGCTATCTGAAATTTCTCTAACTTCTTTAAGTGGCCAGTGGCGCATAAGAGACAACTTATCAGATGCTTGGCGCAAATTACTGTGCCATGAAAGCTGGGTTGTAATTCCTGCTGGTAAAAACCCCCTCATTATATCAAAACACCTTGCGTTAACCGCTTTTTGATAAATCCCATCATCTTCATCAGATTTTTTTGGGTAAAGTCCTTTAATATGATTTTTCAATACTTCTTGACTACTAATATAAAAATCCATCCAGCTTTGTAAAATCAATTTTGATTCATCAGTTCCTAGTGGATCTATAATTTCTTGTTTAGACATATCGATATAGCGAGTACTTGTTTCTTGCCCACTGTAAAGTGGCCAATCTTGAATAGCTTTGTCAGCCAATATACTAAGTTTCTCTATAAAAATAGTTGTGCTTCCACAATCAGCAATACTTGAATGACCATATCCAAGATAAAAAGTTTCCATAAATTTTCCAGATCCAGATTTTCTTACTTTTTCAACATGATCTACAACACTACTTGCACTTCTTGAATAAAGTGCTTGAAGCATTGCATTGTCTTCTGGATTAAACTCATCAAAAACAAATATTTTGGCCATACGTTTAATTGTTAGTATTTAGATTTTAGTATTTAGCTAATTGATGAAAACTGAAAGCTGACAGCTAACTGCCTGTACTTCCCCATTTTCCTAATCCTCTGTCTGTCTCATTTAAATTTTCAACCTCTATAAACTCAGCTTGTATAATTGGTTGTATTAAAATCTGAGCTATTTTATTTCCTTTTTTTATTTCACAAGCATCTTCTCCTAAATTAATAATACAAACCATATATTCTCCTCTATAATTTGAATCAATTACTCCGCCCAAAACCTTCAGACCATACTTAGAAGAAAGTCCACTTTTATCCCAAATTAAAGCGCAATAACCATTTGGTATCTCTGTCGCAAAGCCAAGTGGAAAAACATGCCTCTCGCCAGAATTTATTACAACATCATCCAAAGAAAATACATCCATTCCAGCGTCTCCATTCAAAGCATATGATGGTAAAATGACATCTTCTCTAAGTTTTTTAATTTTTATGCTCACGTTGCTCATTTATTTAAAAATTTTATTATATATTTTCTCTAAATTTTCTTTTAGATTTTCAACACTTGTTTCATTTACTAGAGTATAATCAGCCATTGCTATTGGCCCTGCTTTTTCTATATTTTCTATTTCTGCATAATCACGGCTCTTTGCCTTATCTCTACCTATAGAACGAAACTTATTTTCCTTATCATCTCTATATTTTTCTGCTCTATTTTCCAGCCTATTGTATCTTGTGTCTGGACTAGAGTAAACAGCTATTACAATAAAATTTTCTCCATATTTTTCTTTCAAAATTTTATACTCTGACCAGCTATAAAGCCCGTCTCCTATCACATTACCATTTTGTAAAAACTCATCAAATTTTGGAATATTTAATATTGCATACGCTCCTTGTCCATGTTCTTTTCTAAATTCTTCTCTTATAGTCCTTTCATTGTCTTCGCTCACTGCCAATTCTCTTTTTTTTATTTCATCAAGAGTAATCTGACCAAAACGAACATAGGAAAAACCGTGACTCACAAAAAAATCCGACACTTCGCTTTTGCCAGATCCACACATTCCTACAATGCATATCAACTTATTCATAAGTTTATTTTAATTTAAATTCTTGTGATGTTTCTTGATTTAATTCCCTTAATTTCTCTTGAATATATCTTTCTATTTTCTCTACTAACTCTTCCTGTGTTCCATTATTATCTATTTTGATATCAGCTTGTTCTGATACTTCCTTTAATTGAATTTCACATTCATTTTCTTGAGATTTCAAAAATTCTTCATAAGAAATCTTATCTTCACCTACATTTTCACCCCTATCTAAAAGCCTTTTATATCTTAATTCAGGATCTGCATAAATATGAGTTAAATAAAAATTAGGCAACTTTTTTAAATACCCAATATCTTCTTTAAGTCTTATTCCATCTACTACAACAATTTCTCCTGCATCTTTCGATACATCCCCTGCTATAACCTTTGCGAGAGTGTCTTGGCCAAATTTTTCTCTAATCAAAGTCGAGATGTCTTGCAAATTTTCTCTTGTTTTATCAATTTCTAATCTATTTAAAAGGTCTCTCAAAATATCAGAAAATCTATGAGATTTTGCTCCATATTTATCCTCAATATATTTTACCGCAGTTCCTTTGCCAGATGCAATCTCTCCTACAAAACCAAAAATAATTTTAGACATATTATTAGCAATTAGCTATTAATCTTCAGTTTTCAGCCTCTAGCGTTTCTTACATATCTTTATAAGTAACCATCTCGTCATTTAAAAGTTCGTATTGAACTCCAGCTTCTTTGAAAACTTCTTTACTTCTATCACCTGTGTGATAATCATTTTTACAAACAACTCTTTTTATTCCACAATTTATAATCATTTTTGCACACGCATAACAAGGCGTCATTCTTGTATAAAGAGTTCCTCCATAAATAGATGCTCCCATTCTAGCTGCTTGGCAAATTGCATTTTGCTCTGAATGAGTTGTCCTCATACAGTGCTGAGTTTTTTCTCCATCCTCATCAATAACAGTATTAAGTTCATGCCCCACCTCATCACATGTAGGACATCCTTCTGGTGCACCCACATATCCTGTCGTTAATATTCTTTTGTCTTTTACAATTATGGTTCCTGCTCTTCCCCTATCACATGTACCACGAGTTCCAACCATATCTACAATACTCATAAAATATTCATCCCAAGTTGGTCTATCGTATTTTTTTTCTTCCAT
>CAZWVD010000024.1:0-13872 GCA_964636855.1 uncultured Gammaproteobacteria bacterium
GTGGTCGAGCCTTCAACTTCGTCTGCTGTGGTCGAGCCTTCACCTTCATCTTCGTCTGCCGCGGTCGAGCCTCGGGGACCTGATCTTTACGAGCGCCCTCGTGCTGACTATGCATCCCCTGGAGGCCACCGCGAACAAGTATGGCAGCACGAGGAAAAGCAAGACGAGAAATTCGAAGTTGCTACCGTGCCTGACGCCCAATTTGCTAGCCCGGAATCTCGTACTGCATCCCGTGCCTCTGGAAGCCCTAACAAACGGCCGCGCGAAGATCCGCAGTTCGAACAAGATTGGTTCTCCTTCGAGGCACTCAAAGTGCAACTCGAGAATGGCGGGATGACGAAATACAAAAACGTGACGCCTACCGAATTCGAAAGCATCATTGGGATGATTGGAGTTCATCACAATCTCAATCTTTCGGAGCAAGCTATCAAGCAACGAGAAAAAATGGTCAACGAGGCGCCAGTCGAGATCGCGAAGTGCCAAGCGATTCTCGCTGATGCCCCCAGGACCGAGTTGCTTGGAAGGTTCTGCCGCGCCGGCAGAAAGCTGGTCAATTCTAAGAAATAGTGCCCATTGAGAATAGTTGCTGCCCACAAAAACTTTTTTAAGAAAAAAAAACAAAAATCTAAAAATTACCCGACCTTACCCACGTGGGGTCCCCCGGAGTTATTGGTGAAGCTTTGCCTTTAATTCCTCTCATTTTTCAATAAATGGGACTTTTTTTGCGTGCGTCGGGAAATGTGAGTTAATAAGTGAGTTAATAAGTGAGTTAATAGTGGTTGGTGTTGAAGGCCGAATCCTGAACACTCATCTTAATTGCGAGTGAGTGCGTTTATGTAGCTCACCCAGCAGCGGACTTTGCCGCTCCGAATGTGGTAAGGGCAGGTACAGATAGTAAGGTCGCCAGTCGTTTCATCGAGAGAATAAATTGACTCGCCAGCTGGATCGCGGATGTTGGCAATCACTCGGTTCATCGCGGGCTGCCAATCAAAACTGAGATATTCAATCACGATGTTAACTAAGTCAGGATGAAGATATTGACAGATGGCTTGCGGAGTCGTCATGCCTATAAAAAATTATTCGAAGGGGTTTAAAATATATGTTAATAGTGGTTGTGGTGGGGCCTGTGGCGGCGGATTCTGTCGTTTCGAATGTGGTAAGGGCATGTACAGATCGTCAGATTGCAGCGGTCATTAATGGTCGACTTCCGGGCTCGGTTGCGAACTTCAGCAATAACTCGGTTCATCGCGGCGCGCCAATCTAGAGATAGGTAGTCGACGACGATGTTGGCTAAGTCAGGATGAAGATGTTGACGAAGGGCTTGCGGAGTCGTCATGCCTATAATAAAATGTTTTGCGGGGACTTAGAATATGTTAATAGTTTGGCAATAAAGCCACTTGAGCAAATTCCAAATTCATATATCATTCGAAAGAGTACCAAATGAACCATGGGCAGCAAAACCAACTTCTGATTCCATCCGTGCATCCATTTTTTGCCGCATCGTCAGAAAGGACTAAAAATGTAAATAGATGGTGTGTGTGTTCTGTTACCGCAAATTTTTTTTGTTACCGCAAATTTTTTTTTGTTACCGCAAAGTTACCGCAAAGTAAAATGCCCAGTAAGAGTTTCAAAGCCAAATAAGCTCGCCTGTATCTTTTGTTACCGCTGTTACCGCTGTTACCGCAAAAAATCAAAACTTATTTTGGCAAAGTCCTAGCCAATATAAGTTTTTGGGACCGGTAACAGCGGTAACAGCGGTAACAGACACACCACCACCACCTATTTACAATTTAGATCCCCTGACACATTTTAATTTGCGGTAACATTGTTACCGCAAAAAAAATTTGCGGTAACAGAACACACACAGGAAATTCAGAAAGAAATAACCTGATCTGTTGATCACTCGCGCCACTCGAAGCCAGGCATCTTCAAATAGTGCGAAAAGCCGTTTCTAACACTCTGATTATTCAGGGTAACTATTTTCTCTGGATCTCCTCCATTGATGCGTCCATTCTTCGATGAAATACCTACCAGAGCAACAGATTTGTAAAATGCCTTCAAACTGCATTGTGTATGTCGATTCGTCACGCACCATCGACCGAACATCTCAAAGAACGCTACACTATTAACCTTGTCACCATCCCGTTCCATCACATTGAACCCCTCAATCATACCATCCTCCATAAACTCGCGGACGAAGGACAATGGTAGAGACAATGAGTCCAACTTCTGCTCATTCTTGTAATCGGTCGTAATCGCATTCATGACCAATTTTTCCTCATAAGGCAGCTCGGCGAAGTACTCGAAGCACGCGCGGATGTAATCGACATTCCTTAGCTCATCAACGATCGGCTCGAAGTAATCCCAGTCATTCGCGTGCTCATTCGAGATGCTGTGATAGACCAGCCGCCGATCGCTCGCCTCTACATGCAACGTGTCACGATGATTGGTGAAGAACCAATACCTCGAGCAATGCCGCATATTAAGAATGGCACCATTCTTAATTTCGATCCGGATCACAGTCTTGGTGATATCGCACTTCAACCTATCATTATTTACATATGAGTCACCCTTCCCCTTGACCTCTTCAAATACCTTCAGAATCGCCATGCTCTGGTCCTCGTTGAACTTTTGCATGTAATTTCCCATGTCCTCGATGTACATAACATGGGCTGCCCCGAGCATGTCGCTCATGAAGTCGAAGAAATGACGCTTTCCCGTTCCTTGGTCACTTTGAAACACATGGGCCACGTTCGGTACTCGATACGGCCTTTGAATCATATCCGCGATGCTCGCCTCTAAATGTTTCCACTCCGTCTCATCACCATGACAAATATCATTGACAAGGTGCCGATGCCATGCCGAGCCCAGAAACTGCGGTCCCTCATCCTTAAACTGCGTCTCAGCAATTGGATAGCCCCGAAACTTGTTGAACAGCCGCTTGTCGCGCACCGCCCTCTCAATATTTACATCTGGAATCCGCCTATCAAGGTACGGAATGAAATCCTCGTGGTCTACCCAGTTCAACTGTCGATTGTAAATGTACGATGACAAAAATCCCTGGCCGGTGGCCATGCTTCCGTTACCAAATGTCGTAAATTTAAACTCAAGATTGCTTTCGCCACTCGGTAGATCAGGATTGTAATTTGGATTCCTTATAAACACGCCCACATTCAAGCAGCCGAGCATCTTGTCTTGCTTCGCATGCATCCAAGCATCATATTTACGATTATTGTGTTCACAAATACGCCGATTCCTTGTCAGGAAATATGGATCGCCGCCGTTCATAACCATCACAATGCAATCATTAAGCCATGCCTCCGCCGTCTGCAACGAAATGCGTTTGCCTACGAACGTGTTATGGTCGCTAAACATCATGGGATCTCTATCCTTCTGCTCAACTACCGTCGGCTTCTTGAACTTGGCGAGCCACCGAAAATATCCTTCTTCATCTCGGGTCAGTACATCCTTCCGCAACTGGCCTAAATTTTTTCTCTCAACTTGTGTCGACCGATTTTTTGTTACCCGTTTGATCGACTCCACGCTCCCGTCAGAATGCTTCGTTGGATGCACCGCCGAGACCTCGATCATCAGCTCGTCCAGCTCATCAGCCATCCCGAAATCATCGGCCGTATTTTGCAACAGCCACATTTCATCTCGCCACTTCTCAAAACCCCGGTCAACTTCCGTGAACCATCCGGCCAATACACACAACTCCTTGACACTCTCTTTTGTCACAACAATATCTGATCCAAGTGCCAAGCCGTTCACACCCATCACGGTTCCTTCCCCGGAAATCGAAACCGGTGCCGAAATATGTTGTATTGACTCCACTTCGATATGCTCCTCACCTTCCGAATACTGGACAAGGGTAGACATGATAACTTTCTTTCTTTGCTCAGGCTCTAGTTCCCATACGTCGACGGAATCCCATCCACCACCACCCCTATTAACAACATATCGAAACGGACGATCCTCACCAGCCTTGCTCATCCCGGCCATTCGAAATAACTGCCGAGATCCCGGACCCTTGTACACACTTTGATCGAATCCATCTGGCACAATCCCAGCCCGCATCATATCTTTGCCGCATTTATATGCTCCGGCACCTCGAACGAACGCGTGAAAACTGATGATGTGTGAAACGCCTTTTTTGCCACAGGCATCCAACCCCACAATATTGCAATTGTCACCAAACTTCTCTTTGATCCGGGCAATGCACTTTTCCCACACTCGCCACTTGTCTCGAGTCACCAATTCTTCGCAATCGCGGTACTCCTCCCAGTCAAAGAATGGGATGAGCCACTTTTCATCATCTCCGAGAACTTCATAGGCATATTTGTGTTTGCCCCGAACTAACTCACTCAACAACACACTCTTTGTTGGCGGCCGCATGTGGTCTTCGATGCATAAAATCCAGGGGCCGTACGACCCACTCTCGGGAGCAATAAATTTGACATTGATTTTCTCGTCGTCGAGTGGCTCGCTCAAGCACTTCAACGCTTCGGTGAACGCGGCTTCGGCTTCACTCATGTCGACCCTCTATAGATTGGTTCGGTAAACTTCGGCTCGGTCAAATGTATACCCACATCTTATAGAATCTTTAAAAGGCATATCATAGCATCTCATATACCGTGGACGCTCGGCCATCACCCCAATCCCTATTAACATCATGACAATCTCTACCACGTCTATTCTGACCCCAACTTCTAAATGTCCATGCTGCCGACATGCCTTGCCGCCTACCAGCTACGATGTCAAAAAGAATGGATCGCCGAAATCTACTTGTCGCAACTGTCTCTCGGCATTCAAGGCTAAGTACGCCGCGAAGACCATAACCACCTCCACCCATGATGCAAAAAAAATTCGGTCCGATCTATTAACCGCCATCTACCTGACGAACGACCCTCAGACTCTTTCCTCGATACTTTCTTTTGCATGTACCACCTTGGAACTCCAGGTCAAGAGATTGGCAGCTGAGCCACCGGTCCTCGTGGCAACTCCCTAATTTGGGAGTTGTTTTAAGGTGGGCATAAACAAAATGTATATACGTACGCCCAATGGCTACCCCAACCAAAACAAGCATTTACAAAGTGGTTTGCAAAGACCTAACAATCAAGGATACATTCATTGGCTCCAGCCGCAACCTCACCACCACTGCCCGGGAATACAAAGTGACAATCAACAATGGGGTAAAACAAAAGGCCGACGAGCAATACATGTTCGCCACGGTTAAAGCCAATGGTGGCTTTGCCAAATGGGATCTTATCCTGCTTGAGGAGTTCACCTACAGTAATCGCCATGAACTTGCCGCCCGTATTCGTCATTGGGTCGAATATTACGAAGCCACACTAAATCAACCACTACCTGCCGACATGCAGCCACTCGCCTCTATTCCAACTTGCCCATGCGGCTCATTCGTACCTAACCCAACAAATAAGTTCCATTTCGAATCGGCTCTACATCAAAACTACCTTCGTTCCCTGACGGAGTCCAAAACCGAAGCCGCGCCAGAACCTCAACTCGAGCAATCCACTGAACCCGCCGCTCCACCACAACCCCTATTAACATCTTCTCCAGAGCCACTAGTTCCTCAGGGTTATATCTGCGTTTGTGGAGCCGAGTTACGCAATCCAAACAATAAAACCCACCTCAACTCTGCTCGTCATCTGAAGTTCGTACTTGCCAAGTTGCAGCAGCCTTCGTTACCGTCAAATGGCAGCTCACGCACAATAACCTAAGCGAACATTTCTTTGCATGCCACTCTTGCCAATCTCTGTTGAACTCCCAGTCAGCGGACTTGAACCGCCAACCACAGTGATTGTAGTCATAATCCACAGGATACACGTTGCCCCTCGAATCTAAATATTCCCGCATCAGAGATTTGAAACTAATGACATGATCCACTTCCAAATGCCCATCCGCTCCGCACATCTCACATTTGCCATCGCATTCGGCCTTGAACGTTTGGATCTGCGGCCTTATCGATCCTCTAAGGGCAATTGTTAATTTCGTCCAAGTTGTAACATCCTTACCTCTGATCGCCATTCTCAAAGAAAAGTCAATCCGCTTGCCTTCATGAGTTACCGCAACAAAAGCTGCACCCATAAATTTTCTCCCTACTTCAAAATGAGACAACCCTGCCTCCCAACTCGGCGACCTCAACCACAGCGCCGCGAAGAAGTCAAAATGTTCTGACTCCGGATGTATCTCGCCGCCCACAAACTCTCTCGCCAAATTCATAACATAATTTTTTGCCTCACTCATGGACCGAAAGTCCTTCTCGCCAAGTTGTAGCTTCATCCTAGAGCGAATCTATATCATCCCCATACACAATCTCCCCAGCCAAAAAATAATTCCACCCCACCCACACCCGCCTTCCTATTAACATCTTTCTCTGACCACGAGATCCCCGTACCCATATTTGAGTTGTCAAATAGTAATTCATTTTCATCCCTCGGAATTCCGAGGGATGGATTCGAAATGTCCAAAAGCAAGCCAAAAGTGAGGCCGCCCAACCAACCCGCCCCTCTATTAACATCTTTCTGAGTCTACCCAGAGTCTACCCATAGTCTACCTGGAGTCGGTTTCAGCGGGAGTGGTTTAAGCGGGAGAATTTGATAGTCTATAGGATAGCATGCCTCGAGCGCTTCCCGATTTTTCAAAAGGTGTGATTTACAAGATCACCTGTTCAGATTCGGCCATCATTGATTGTTATGTCGGATCGACCGTCAACTTTAAGAGGCGTAAATGGTGTCACTCTGCAGCTTGCTCGAATCAAAATTCTAGAGATCACAATATTCCGGTTTATGTGTTTATCCGCGAGCATGGGGGTTGGTCAAATTGGAATATGGGCGTCATTGAATCTTATCCTTGTCAGACAGAGTTAGAACTGCGAGCTCGTGAGAGATATTTCATCGATCAAATTAACCCATCGTTGAATGTGACCAAACCATGTAGAACGGATGCTGAATGGAGAGCAGAAAATCGAGAATATCTACGGGCAGAAAAGAAACGGTACGCAGAGGAGCATAAATCACATATTGACAAAAAAAACCATGAATATTATGCTCAACATAGAGAGGCAATTCTGCTGGCGCAGAGGAAACAGACTGAATGTGAGTGTGGAGTTATCTACACTGGTTTTCACGGAGCCCGTCATGAACGATCGAAACATCATTTGCAGTTCATGGCTTTAAAGCTAGCGTGCCCGATGACAGAAGGATTGTGTACTCAATGATCAACGTGAAGCTGTAAGGGTCAACAACTTGGACGGGCCGCAGGTTCTGATCGAGTAACGAGAATCGCATGTTCAATTTGTTCTGACCGATCAACTCCTTCGCACTGAACCAGGCGACATTTTGAGGGGTATAAGTAATTTGGGAACCTGGAGGCGCAGTAATTGGAACGGTGGCGATGATTCCCTGTGAGTTCGAGTTCACAGGTATTCCTTGACTCACTAAGTTAGAGGAGATGATGAAACTATTGATCCTATTGAACTGAGCAACGTTGTCAGAATAGAAACTGTAGTTGGCGCTCGGGGCTGTGATCACCGCCGCATTAAAGCCCAACACCTCGCGGATCGTATTTGCGATGGTGAAGTCAATTGAATCGCCCGAGGTCAAGAATGTGATGATACTTTTTTGCGTTGCGGCATCTCCTGAGATTGTTATTAGGTTGGCTGGCAAACCCGTATTAACAAATTGAGCAGACAAGTAGCCGTTAAGTCCAGCCACGCTATAGAGCCCATCCGGAATTGTCCAAGTGTATGTGCCTGCCGGAGCCGACGTCGTTGTGAACCGAAACTGGTTGTTGCTGTATGCTGCCGCGATGTTGTATGATGTGTTCCATATCGAGCTGGAAATCACACCCGCTTTACAATCAACGCACCCTCTTGGAATTGAAATTGGGTTATATAAAGTGATTTGGAAAGTCGAGCCATCGGCACTTACGTTCTCGGCGCCTGCCGTCGGGTCCGAGTTAACTATGCACGGGATACTCTGCGTCAGCAAGACACTCATTCTGACTTTGCATATATACCCTCGGCGATTATTAATTTTTATGTAAATTAATTGGGCGCGGAGTATATACACCGTTCATTATGACCGACGCCACTCTTTTTGAAGTCAACCCGTCGCGCCGCGTGGATGGATCTAACTTCCCGCTCGGAGTTATGGAATTCGCTTTCTCTGTTGGTGCCCCGAACGCCTGGGTTCCATCGAAATCCTACTTCCGCATCGGCTCAACTATTTACGGAGCTCCAACTGGTGGACCTGCTGTCGCAGCTCCCATAGTCAGAGAGATGGTTGCATTTGCCGACAACGCAGTTGGCAACATGTTCGACAACGCTTACGTCCGCAGCAACAACGTCGAGATTTCCTCAATCTCACAAGGTCTTGCCCAGGCCTCAGCTCTTTCCGCACGACTTGGCGAAGGTCATTCTTGGCTCAAGTCTCTCGGCTCGGGAGCCGAACTCAACAAAGCCAACTTTACGGATCGAGTTATGTATACATCTTCTGATCGTGCCCCTGATGGCTACCTTGGAGCAAAGAATGAAATGTACCGACCTGCGGACACAGCCCATTTTGAAGATGCGGAAGTTGAAATTGATGCCGCGGGAGTAGTGACAGGGACTGATACCATATTTACTACTGGAATGCCAAATTCGACAACTGGAGCACCAACGGGATCAACTGTGCGAGCTGGGGATATCTTGGTCATAAACAGTGTTTATTATCCAATTGTTGGCGTGGCCGATGATGATACCATGACGGTTGCTGACACGCCTTCTGGTGCAGTTGCAGCCACTACTAATTGGTACATCATCCGCAAAGACGTCATGCGAGCCCCGCAATACAACAATCAAGTGTACTCGCTCTGGCGCCCACCGATCGGGCTGTTCGACTACTCCGACGGTCTCGGCTCTGGTGAGTACCGAATTCAGCTCAATCCCAATTCCAACTATCTATTAACATCCGTGGAGACAAAGAATCCGGATTTCGCGGCATCATCCGATGGTCTATCTGGTTCGTACTCAATGGTGATCAATGAGGTCAAGTTTTTCGCCTATATCGAAAAAATGAGCATTCCTGACTCTATCCAAGATCTCAGTCTCATGGAGTACCAAGTTCAATCGAAGCCATGGTCCAACAACTTACAATTCTCAATTTCGCCATACACTAAGGCGATTACCATCTTCGTTCAGGATGTCTCAGCCGGAGCATCACCACTCTGCCCGCCATCAATGTTCAAGGTACTTGATAATTCCGATCTTAAGCTTGCCACTCTCCAAGTTACGTACGCCGGTATGACAAAGCCAAGTACTGCATGGCAGTCCAGTTTCTATAATGGTACCGACCAACTCCAGCAACGATACCGTGATACTTACGCAGAGTGCAAAATCGACGGAGCAGAGTCCTATTACGATTGGCTTCAACGCGGACCCATCTATCATTTCAACTTCGAGCGTGATGTTTCGAACCGCGCCACTGAAGTTATGGTCAATACCACATTCAATAACTTATCAACCGGTCCAGGAACTGGAGTTGGGAGCACTGGTCTGGCTCGAGTGTTCTGCGTTTCCCACTTCCAACGCAACGTGCAAATCACAACCGCGGCCGGCTCCATCGTCAACGTCGTCGAACGTAACTCATAAGCATCGCGGCTAACCCCATACCCTATTAACATCTTTCCTGACCTATGACTAGATATTATTTTTTTGGCCGAGTCTTTGCCGAGCATCATATACTCTCGAGCTACCAAATTCGACATGTCTGGACTTGAAGCTACTTATCTCGAGATTCCATGCACTCGCGGAATTACTGGCGATGCATTTACCCAAGGAGTCCAAGATTTCCCATTCTCGGTAGGAGTGCCAAATGTTTGGTATCCAAAGAAATCGTATTTCAAAATTGAGATGTCTCTGTATGCATACGGTACGACGCTTCCATTGACTCCCGCACAGATGACGGCCTACGCCGACAATGCGTGCGGAAATCTGTATGACAATGTTTATTTTCGTGGAGGTGAACAGGACATGTCATCCCTGACTCAGTACTGTCCACAGGCATCAGCCCTCAAAGTTCGGCTTGGAAGAACACTTCCTTGGATGAAGTCAATGGGTGCTGGCACAGCCATCAACGAATCGTCATTTATGAAACGATTATTGGCCTCGAGTCAATATCCCGGAAGTGAATCGGCATCTGCTGCTCCCACCATTACACAGGCCTCGTTGACAAATCTAGGTGCATACGATGAGAGGGATATTTACAAACCTGTGGAAGATGCTAAGTTTGCCACTTCGCAAATTGTGATTAGCACGGCTGGAGTTGTAACGACTGGAACAGTTACTGGTCAGTTATTTCTGACTGGAATGCCTCTCGGATCGAATCCTTCTGGCGGGGCTCTTCTTCCTGGAGATCTTTTAGTTGTTAATGGAATTGCTTACGAAGTTATTGTGGGAGCCGCAGCTCAAACAGAAGGTAAATGTTATGTATCTCCAGCTCCCCCAACCGCAATTGCTGAGACAGCGAATTGGTTCGTGGTCAGATCAGATACGATTCGATCACCTCAGGCATTCAACAAGGTATTTGCACTTTGGCAGCCTCCGATCGGAATTTTCGATTACGATGAGGAACTGGGATCTGGGAATTTCCGTATTCAGCTCAATCCCAATTCATCTTATCATTTGAATGCCGTTGAAACCAAAAATCCAAACTTTTCCGCAGCTCCACCCTACAAGCTCGTAATTGAGAGTGTCCGATTCTATGCTTACATCGAAAAGAAAGTTTTACCGGACTCAAGCCGAGATTTGTTCCTTAATGAACTCATGATTCAATCTAAGCCGTACAATTGCAATCTGCAGTTCTCGGTACCTCCTTCGACACATGCAATTTCGATCTTTATTCAGGACAACAGATCTGGATCCGATCCTCGAGTTCCGCCATCGATGTTCAAGCTGCTCGACAATAGTGAGCTCTATTTACAGAATATCCAGCTTAACTATGCGAGTATCACAAAACCCTCTACCAATTGGTCATCGAAGTATCAATCATCTACGAGTGGTGGAGCTCCTGTGGCACTCACACGATCATCGACTCTGGAGCTTCAGCAACGATATCACGACTCCTTTGAGGAATCTGGACTTGAACTAGAACTCGGGGGAATGGAGTCTTTGACTGACTGGTTGCGTCGTGGTCCATTCTATCATTTTACGTTCGCACGGGATGTGAATAATAAATCTACTGAAGTTCAGCTCACAACTGTATTTACTGGTCCAAGTGGGGTAGCAACTACGAACCTTATCGATGGATCCCGCGTTTTTATCGTGGCCCATTACCGCAATACCGTGCAAGTTACCACTGCCAACGGCCTCATCGTGAGCGTGGCCCAGCGCCAAGTCTAAATCCATCACTATTAACATCTATCATCCATTTGACACACATCGTTCCTGTATCGCACCAACACATTCTGATCACAAAAAGGATATTTATTTTTTGCTCATAAAAAATCGTCTCGTATTTATATACTTCTGAACTTTCAATCAGAAATGCCAGCACGAAAAATGGCTCGCGCACGAAGGGGACGACGCAGAATGCGCGGACGCGGCCTGATGGACTTTTTGGGCAAAGCTAACTCATTTCTTCGGAACTCGAAATTGGTTTCGACCGTAGGTAACGCTTTAGGCTCTGCAGGAGTGCCGTTTGCGAGTCAAATCGGGAACATCGCAGGCAGCCTCGGATACGGTAGAAAATCGATGAGGCGTCGAGGAGGCGCTCTGAGACTCGCAGGAGGCCGTCGTTGCCGATAATTGTTTTAAGGATGCGTGGTGATTAGTATATACTAGTCACCACGCAATGACTCTCGGCATTGTCTATAAAATTCACAGCCTTAACAAGGCTATCACAGAGATTTATGTTGGGTCAACCAAGGACTTCGCGAAACGAGAGTCATCCCACAAACATGCTACCACAAATCCAGAATCCGACAATTACTCACGTCGTGTTTATGAGTACATTCGAGCCAATGGTGGATGGGAACATTTTCAAATGGATCAAATTGAGACGATGGAGTTCGAGGATGTCAGAGAGCTGCGTATTCGTGAAGGTTATTGGATTCGCGAGCTCAAGGCATCTCTCAACTGTTGTATTCCAGGAAGGACAGATGCTGAATGGCGAGCAGAAAATCTAGAACACATAGCTGAGATTGGAAAACAGTATCGAGCAGCAAACCAGGAAATAATTCGTGCCAAAAAACACGAGTATGCCAAAGCTCATAGTTCCGAGATTGTGGAGAAAGTTAGACAGTTGCGATTGAAGGATCCGGAGGCGACAAAAATCAAGCGTCACAAAGAGTACGAAAAATACAAAGATCGCATGGCTGCTTTGTCAAAACAAGATCGCCTCTCAAATCCCGAAAAGCACAAGGCTCGGTCTCTAAAGTACCGAACCGAACATGCCGAGGAACTACGTGCAAAGAAAGCTGAAATTGTGATCTGTGAGTGTGGTACTCAGTCAACACGTGGCACATTGCCTCGTCATCGACTCACAGCTCGCCACGCCGCATTACTCGCCGCCAAAAATATTCCTCCGTCAGATATAGTTCCTGCCGAGCCCGAGTCAGAAGATGCCACCCACAACTCCGCGCCGCCTGTTCAACTATCGTAAGATCGACCTAATCAAGGAACTCGGGAGACGCGCTCTAGACGATGCTACCATTGACCGCATTGGCCTTCGCGAATTTGGCCCTCACTGGGCGGGCTGCAATCCCATCGACCGAGTTAATTTCAAACCAGGCACATTTCAAGTTGTAAATACGGACCCACATAATAAGCCCGGCACTCATTGGCTCGGCGTGTACCAGACACGAAAAAAAGTCTACGTTTTCGATAGCTACGGCCGAAGAATCCCATCCCTAGTCAGCCACTTTATCTCTGACATCAAAAAACACGGTTTGTCACTAGGGGCAACGAATCTCGAGCCACATGCAGAACAACGAGGCTTCACTTCCGAAGTCTGCGGCCAAAATAGTATTTCCTGGCTTCTCGTCGTCCGCGACCTCGGCATCAAGCGAGCCGACATCATCTGACCGCGAAATTTTCCAACCAAACATTTTTTGCCACCAGCCCATATACATTTGGCTCGGCCGCCGCCACCCCAACCCCTATTAACATATATCCAAGATTCTGACCTCATGGGCTCTAAGTTTCTTGGCACCGACTCGAATAATCTACTTGCTCTTCAGGACGGGACTTTCGATCTCAATGTGGCTACCGCTGATATTCAGAGTCTCGTACCAAGTATGCCGGTTCGTAGTTCCGCTTCTCGTGAGCTAGTTTCGGGCCTCATTGGAGTGGCGGACTGTTCCTTTACCCCATTGACGAATCCGGCCACAGGCGAGCTCAAAATGAATACATATAATATTTCGAACATAGGAACCATATCTGGCGCAACCAATTCACGTACCGCCGACAACATACTCAGCTGCGCGACCAACGGCACCTTGGGCAACCTAGCAACATTCACTGGCACCGCCAAAGTAGTTCAGGACTCAGGCATAGCGCTTAGTTCGCTTGCGACAACAGCCTCGCTTGCATCATATCTACCTTTGGCTGGTGGCACGATGACTGGCTCAATTGCTCTCGGCACAAACAACCTAACTAACATAGGGTCAATAAGTGGTGGTGTAAATTCTCGAACCGCCGACAACATACTCAGTTGCGCGACCAACGGCACTTTGGGCAACCTACCAACGTTTAGTGGCACCGCAAAAGTAATCCAGGATTCAGGCACGGCGCTCAGTTCGCTCGCGACAACAGCCTCGCTCGCATCATATTTACAACTTGCAGGCGGCACAATGACTGGAGCAATAAAC
>CAZWVD010000025.1:0-13277 GCA_964636855.1 uncultured Gammaproteobacteria bacterium
AGAAGTGCTAAAAATAAAGCAAAATAGAGACATATTATGTCCCCAGTAAAGAAAATTATTTTTTTAATTTTTAATTTTAGATCTGTATCTAATGTCATCCCGTTAGATAATTTAAGAATTATTATTTGTCGTGCTATATTTTCCCATTAATTATATATGTTTTTGCGTGTTAATGATTATCTAATGGGATCATATGCTAATTTTATCAAATTTATCTTATTTTTACTATATTTTTAGATATTTATCAATATTGAATATTTATGAAAAATATTATATTATAATAGTATTAAAGATTAAAAATGTCAATCCCGCTTGGCGAGATAAATTTCTTTAAAAACTATTTATATTTAAAAATAAAATTTTATATGTCAAATAAAAAAATATTACTATTTGTTTTTATTTTTTTGTCCTTTTTTGTATCAAAAAATGCTTTAGCTGAGATTACTTTCAATAATATAGGGGTTTTTGAAATAGTAGACAGAACGGCAAAGCTAAGATGGAATACCAGTCAAGAAACAAAAGGGGATGTTTATTACGGTGAAAATCAAAATAATCTAGATAGGTGGATGGGTTATAGTTTATATAGTATTCAGCACGAAACTGTTTTGAGTGGATTAGATGATGATAAAGATTATTATTATAAAATAATAGCTACAAATTCTGCAGGAGAAACATCAGAAACTTTTATTAATTCATTTAATACAGATAATATAGCAGATACAATAAGACCAACCTTTTCAAGTCAAGAAATAGTTCAGACAACATCAGACGCCGTTACTGTCTCTTGGGTAACTGATGAAGATACAAAAGCAGAGGTTTGGTATGGTTTTGAAGATGATAGAGATAAAAAAGTTATTTATTCTGGTTATAAGAAAAATCATATTTTACCAATTTATAAATTAGATAATGATTCAAGATATAGTTTGATGATAATAGCTGAAGATAGATCTAAAAATAGAACAGAAAGTAGAGTTTTGTTTTTTAACACATCAAGTGGCGATACTACTCATACGCTTGTTATTTCTAATATCAAGCCTCAGGGCCCAGGAGACCAAATGATAGGACTAAGGGATGCAAAAATTACATGGAATACAAATTTTATAGCAAAAGGACTTCTTACATATGGTACAAGCGAAAATAATTTAAGCAAAAAAATTTATGTATCACCAGATAAGGCAACAGAGCACATTGCTATTTTATCCGGGTTAGAACCAAATACAAGATATTATTATAGGATTAAAGCTTATGAAAGTCTTTATAACAAAACTACACAAACCGCAGTTTTAAATTTTTCAACAAAAAATTTAAAAACAAACTTAAAAACAGGGGATATAGTAAAGGGTTCTGGTCCAAAAGTTTATGTAATAAATAAAAAAAATAAATATTCTATACCAAGTGAAAAGGTTTTTAATGCCTTGGGTTTGAAATGGTCATGGCTTGATGATGTTGATGATTCAAAGTTGGCGGAATACAAAAATTTGGGAGATATTTCTTCCAACAAGCATCCAGATGGCACACTTATAAAATACGATGGCAAATCAACCGTTTATGTTATTGAGGGTGGGAAGAAAAGGCCAATACTAACAGCTTCTGCTTTTAATAAACTTGGATATGATTGGTCTAAGATTATAAACTTATCAAAGACTAGTAAATTCAAATATACTACTGGTAAAAATATTCAGTAAACAAAAAATATCTTATCTCAGATATTTCATAAAATTCGAAATTCAAACTTCTAAATTTAAAATTATTTTGGTACCGCCACGGAGAATCGAACTCCGGTTACCAGGATGAGAACCTGACGTCCTAACCACTAGACGATGACGGCATACCATATTTATAAATTATCAAATAATTTTTTTAATCTTTTTCTACCTACATGAGATTTCCAATATTTTTCTCTTTCCATTGCCTTTTTAATATTTTCAACAATCTCTAAAATATATACTTTAAAATTTCCAAAATTCCTAGTTGTCCTTACTTTATGGTTTCTGTGCTCCCTAGTTCTTTCTTCTAAATCATTGCTAAAACCAACATAAGTTTTGGTTTTTGTTTCATTAATAATAAAATATATTTTATATTCCCTTTTCATATATATTTATTATAATGTCCTAACCATCCGTCTCGGCTCGCTAGACTCGCCGACGCGAGACGGGCTAGACGATGACGGCATTAGAATAGTTTAGTACTTTTTGAATATTTTTTCAATATCACCAACCTTTTTTATACTAACCAACTCCTTTCTCATTTCCCTTGCATTTGCTTGGTTTTTTGTATAAAAGAGAAGATGTTTTCTCATTTCTATCATTCCATAGTCATTACTAGATTTTTCAACTAATTTTGCATGAGATAGAGCAATTTTTTTTATTTGTGTCCAAGTTTTTTCTTTATATTTACCTTCTTTAAGATATTTTTTAATTTGATTAAATATCCAGGGTTTTCCATAAACACCACGAGCAACGCCAACTCCATCAGCTTGAGTTAAAAATAGAGTTTTATTTGCTTGTTCTGGATCATAGATATTTCCATTTGCTATTATAATACCACTGAAGTATTTTCTAACTTTTTTTATATAGTCATAATCAATTTCACCAGAAAAACCTTGTTCATAAGTTCTTCCATGGATCATTATTGTAGAAACTCGTAAATCCTTTATTTTTTTTATTAGATCAATAGACTCAATAATATCTTTTTTACTTTTAACATCTAATTTTTTTACTTTACAACTTTCTGCTTTTATAGATTTTCTTACTTTTATTGAAACTGGTAAATCTGTATTATCACAAACTGTTTTAATAATTTTGTAACAAAGATCTAAATCACGCATTAAAGTTGCACCACCTCCGTGACCAGCGACTTTTTTTGCTGGACATCCGAAATTGATATCAATTCCTGAAAAACCAAGTTTTGTTATTATTTGAGTAGCGCGTGCAAATTTTTTAGGATCTTTTCCAAATAATTGGACTACAACAGGTTTTTCACCTCTAAGGATTTTTAACATGTTATGAGTTTTTTTTGAATTGAAGTGAAGACCGTCAGCAGATATCATTTCAGTATAAACTATATCAGCTCCATTTTTTCGGCATATTGTACAGAACGCAGGATCTGTAATTCCTGCCATAGGAGCTAACACTAAAATAGGCTTTCGCAGTGAAAGCCAGAAATTTTTAGTATTAATTTGTGTTGTTTTTGGTACCATTTATTTTAATCTATTAATCCATCCATTTTTTATTTTTAAATACAGATAATATAAACAAAGTAAATGCTATCATGAGTCCTACTGCAAAGAAAAATCCCCAAGGCTGTTTTTGGAAAGGTATAATATAATTCATACCAAAAGTAGAGGAAACGAGTGTCAGTGGCATAAGAGTTACAGAAATTATTGTAAGTGTTTTCATTATGCTATTTAATTTGAATGAAATTAGAGATTCATTTGTGTTGTGTAGTGCTTCAATATTTTCTTTTTGATTTTCAAGCATTTCCCAAATTTCCTTTGATTGCTCTAGTACGCTATCAAAATAAACAGACATGTTCTTGTCATCTAATATCGAACTAGCGATAGAAGATAATTTTTTCATCGTATTTTTGTGGGATTGGACACTTTTCCTAAAGTTTACAATATTTCTTTTGACAATTAATATCTCATTTACCATTTTTCTTTCTTGATGATTGAATATCTGATTTTCAATATTTTGCATGTCTTGAGATATGTGATTTAAAATAGGGAAACAATATTTTTGCAACTCAGTAAGTAGTTGATATAGTAAAAATGGGATACCTTTGTTTAGGTATTTTTCTCTCTCCATTTCATTTCTTTGGCAAGTTTCAAAGATTTTATTAATTGGGTCTAGTTTTTTATCATTTAATGTTACTATGTAGTCATGTCCGATAAATATATCTACCTCTGATAATGATATTGCCCTTGTGTCTCTATCGAAGTATGGAAAATTCAAGACGATAAAGGCATAGTTATCATATTGTTCTATTTTTGCTCGCAGACTTATATTAAGACAATCGTCTAAATTAAATGGATGAAATTGATAATTGTGTCTCAAGTATTCAATAGATCCAAGATTTGGATTTGTTATATGTGTCCAAGTAAAGTTTTGTGTTTTTATTTTTTGTATTAAACCCATAAGATTAATGCTGAATTATTAATAATGAATTTTTAATAAATTCATAATTGTTGAATTTTGAAATTTATTCATCATTCGTAATTCGAAATTCATAATTAATTATAGCATTGTAGTATATTACTTGCAAAATGTGATATAATATATTTAAGTAAAAATATAAAAATTTCATAGAAATAATATGCCTGATTTAAAAAATCCTCTTGAAAAAATATCACAAGAGCAATTAAAAAATTCAAATACTTCCTCAGAACAAAAAAGAGGAGAGACAATTCCCGTTAAAGAAAAAAATCAAGAAATACAAAATAATCAAATACAAACACAACAAGATCCTTTGTCTTCCATAAATCAACAAATTCAAGCTAAGCATAATGTGCAGACATCTTCTGTAGGTCAGGATGAATTGGCAAAAGAAATAGAGAATATCTTAGAAAGTGGACTAGAGAATCTTTATATGAAGATGCCCAAGGAAAAGCAACTTCAATTTAGACAAAAAGGAGAAGAAGTAAGTAATAAAATAGCAATAATTTTAAAAGAGGTAAAAATCAAGACATCTAAAATTTTAAGCCTCATAATGTCGTGGTTATCTATTATTCCAGGAGTTAATAAATTTTTTATACGTCAAGAATCCAAGATAAAAACAGACAAAATTATAGCATTAAAAAATAAAAACCCACGTTTATAATTCGTTTCTAAAGATAATAACGAAGTAAACGGTGTAAGTAAAATTATGAATTTACTTGATTTTAATCTTCAAATAGGAAATTTTTCAATTCCATTTATGGTATTTTTGGCATTATGTATTATGGGTTTACTCATAATATTTTTTATTATTTATTTATTTTTTAAGATTATTAATAAATCCAATACCAGTCCATATTTTACTATCAAGCTTATTAGCGTCAAAGTTCCTAAATATGAAGATGTGAATTTTGCAAATTCTAATCAGAATCAAGACACGATACAGAAAACTCAAGAACAAATTGCGGTTGCTGAAAATTTATATAGTATTTTAGGTGGTATGAAAGCTCAAAAGGGATTAAAGGCAACTTTTGGTAAAAGAGATGATCATTTTTCTCTGGAAATGGTTTTGAAAGATGGACTTATTAATTTTTATGTAGGAGTTCCAGAAAATAGTTTGAATTTTTTTGGGGAGCGTATTCATGCTATTTATCCACACGCAGAAATAGAATCTATTGATGATTATAATGTTTTTACATCAGATGGTGTTACATTGGGGGAAGTTTTGAAATTTAAAGAAAGTTTTATTTTCCCTTTAAAAACCTACAAGAAACTAGAAGTAGATCCACTTGATTCTATTCTTAATTCAATGTCAAAAATAGGAGATAATGACTCTGTGGCTATTCAAATAGTTGCAAGAAGTGCAAACAAATCATGGCATAAAATATGTAGGAAATTTACACAGAGCATTTCAAAGGGTAAAAATCTTAAAGAAGCAAAAATTGCCGCAGGACTAGAAAGCTCATGGAAAACGTTTCTCTATGGTATTGGACAATTATTGGACACAATGAAAACAAATAAAGAAGAAAAACAAACACAACAACACCAGCCACTTTCTCAAATGGAAACAGATATGATAAAAAATATTGAAGAGAAAAATTCAAAGGCAGGGCTTGATGTAAATATTAGAATTGTTGTTAATTCTCAAAATGAAGTAATAGCTAAAACATATTTGGATAATATAAGAAATTCTTTTTCCCAATACAATTTATATCAATATGGAAATCTTTTGGAACGCGCAAAACAAAATAAAGATGAACTTATAAATGATTTTATTTATAGAAGGTTCAATGAATCTTATAAAATGATTTTAAATACTGAGGAATTAGCAAGTATTTATCACATGCCTCTTTCAACAACAGAAACTCCAAACGTTGCCTGGCTTGAAGCAAAAAGATCTGGTGCCCCAAGTAATATTCCTCAAGAAGGTCTTTTGCTTGGAAAAAATGTTTATAGAGATAAAGAAACTACTATAAGAATAAAAGATAAAGATAGATTGCGTCATACATATATCATTGGTAAGTCAGGTACTGGTAAATCATATTTACAGGTAAATATGGCGATACAAGATATCAAAAATGGAGAAGGTATTTGTGTTATTGATCCACACGGAGATTTAATAGAGGACATTTTAAAACATATTCCAAAAGAAAGGGCTGAAGATGTAATATTGTTTGATCCTTCAGATATTGAGCGACCCATTGCTGTAAATATGCTTGAGTTTGAAACACAAGATCAAAAAACTTTTGTAATAAATGAAATGATAAAGATTTTTGATAAATTGTATGATCTTAAAGCAACGGGTGGGCCTATATTTGAACAATACATGAGAAATACAATGCTTCTTGCCATGGAAGATGTTGAATCTGGTTCGACTCTACTTGAAATCCCAAGAATTTTAGCAGATGAAGAATTTCGAAAATACAAACTTTCAAAATGTAAAGATTATTTAGTATCTGATTTTTGGCAAAAGCAAGCAGAAAAAGCTGGGGGAGAAGCAGCGCTTGCAAATATGGTTCCTTATATCACGAGCAAGCTTACACCATTTATTTCAAATGATACAATAAGACCCATTATATCTCAGCAAAAAAGTTCTTTTAATTTTAGAAGTGTTATGGATGAAAAAAAGATTTTGCTTATTAATTTAGCAAAAGGAAAAATAGGTGAATTAAATAGTAGTCTTATTGGAATGGTGTTTGTAGGAAAAATACTTATGGCAGCTTTGTCTCGTGCTAATATTGAAGATGCAAAACGACATAATTTTTATCTTTATATAGATGAGTTTCAAAACTTTATTACAGACAGTATTGCGGTTATATTATCTGAAGCAAGAAAATATGGACTTGGTCTTATAATAGCGCATCAGTATATTACACAGCTTATAAACAAAGGAGATGAAACAATAAAAGATGCTGTTTTTGGTAATGCTGGAACATTCATAACATTTAGAATAGGAACAAAAGATGCCGAAACGGTCGTAAAACAATTTGCACCCGTATTTAATGAATTTGATCTTGTAAATGTTCCCGCTTACAACGCATATGTAAGACTACTAGTAGACAACTATAATCCACCAGCATTTAGTATGAAAGTTGAATCTCGTATAGAACCAACTCAAGATTATACAAAAGAAATAAAAGAATTGTCACGACTTAAATATGGCAAAGATAGGGAGCTTGTTGAATCTGAAATAAGAGAAAGAATGAAATTGATATAAAATTTACAAATATTAGTTTTCAAAAACAAAAAAATATTGTATAATTATCTTGTATAAACAAAAATAAAACTGTGCACAAAAATAAATATAAAATAATCTACCCAAAAACATATAAATTTATGTTGAGGTGAGATAAGCAAAAACAAAAATGTTTAATAAAATAGATGAATTAAAAGACATTCTCTCTAATATAGAGCTTGAACTCAATAAAGCAAAAATAATCTTTAATGAATTGGGAGTGGATATTAATCTACCTTCTCACGATTTTTCTCGCATAGCACAATCAGTTGGATCTGAAAAAATAGATGGAGATAATAAGGTAGTTGAAGGAGTTTTTGATGGAGGACAAATGATAGGTCCTGATGGAAAAAAATATTCTATTCCTGCAAATTATTGTTCTAAGTCAAAACTTGTTGAAGGAGATATATTGAAACTTATTATCAAAAAAGACGGTAGCTTTGTTTATAAGCAGATAGGTCCAGTAGAAAGAAAGAGAATAAAAGGAATACTGATGAAGGATCCAATAACAGGAGAGTTCAAAGTAAAAACCCAAGATAGATTTTATAAGATTTTGAAAGCCAGTGTTACTTATTTTCATGGTAATGACAATGATGAAGCAATAGTTTTGGTTCCACAAGATGGAGAATCTATTTGGGCATCAGTAGAGAATATAATAGTTGGAAGTGGGTCTAATTCCTCAAGACTTTTGGACAATACTCCATTTTTACAAGACGATGAAATCAATGATTTGAGTTTATAATATTAATATATTTAGACTAAAATGAAAAAGACCAAGCAATTTGGTTTTTTTTGTTATTTGTTATAAAATATGTATAGTTGATAATAACTAAATACCAATTAAATGTCCAAAACTCTTTATAGAAAATATAGGCCTCAAAAATTTGAAGAAATAATAGGTCAAGATCATATTAAAATTACCCTTCAAAATGAAATAGAAAATGGTTCTATATCTCATGCTTATTTATTTTTTGGTCCAAGGGGTACTGGAAAAACAACACTTGCAAGAGTCTTTGCAAAGTCTATAAATTGTAAAAACAAAAAAACATCGGAGCCTTGTAATGAATGTGAAATTTGTACATCCATAAACAATGGAAACTTTTTGGATCTTATAGAAATAGATGCTGCTTCAAATCGCGGAATCAATGAAATTAGAGAATTGCGCGAAATGGCAAAGTATTCCCCATCAAGAGGACAATATAAGGTTTTTATCATAGATGAAGCGCATATGCTTACTATAGAGGCTTTTAACGCACTTCTAAAGACTCTTGAAGAACCACCAAAGCACGCAATTTTTATACTTGCAACGACAGAATTTCATAAATTACCAACTACAATAATCTCTAGATGTCAAAAATTTGAATTTAAAGTAGTAGACCTTGATAAGCTCAAAATTCATTTGAAAAATGTTTGTGATAAAGAAAACATCAAAGTAGATGATGATGTAATTAGTCTTATTACAAAACATTCTGGAGGATATGTTAGAGATGCTCTTTCAATGCTTGGTCAGGTACTCGCTCTCTCTGAAGATAATAATGTAGATATGGCAACAGCAAGTCTTATTTTTCCAAAATCAAACATAGAAATTATAGTAGAGATTATTGATAATATATTATTTCAGAAATTTGATTTTGCCATAAGGGGATTAAATAAAATAGTATCTTCTGGAATTGATTTGGAATATTTTACAGAAGAGCTTATTAATTATTTAAGAAAAATAGTATTAATTAAGTTGTCTGGCGCTTCTCAAGATTATTTGTGGGATGTTGAAAAAGATATTGAAGAAAAGATTATAGAACAATCTGAACAATTGGATTTAAATGTTTGGCAGGGTATTTTAGAAGAATTCTATAATGCTTTTGAACATCTAAAAAATGAAAGATTCAAACAACTTCCACTTGAAATAGCAATCGTTTCTCTAAAAAATAAGTTTTTTACTGCTAATAATAATGAAGATAATTTTAAGGGTGGAGGGAATATATTTTCAAGCAAGTCTAAACAAGGAAAAGAAAGTAATAAAAAAAGTGATGAACAAGTAAATAATATCGAAACTAGTAGTCAAACTACTTTAACTTGTTCCATAGATAGTATAGTGAAAATTTGGCCACAGCTACTTATAAACCTTAAGGACTACAATCATTCTTTATCTGCTTTTGTAATGGTGGGACATCCACTTAAAATTGATAAAGATAGAATAACCCTAGGGTTTCAATATAAATTTCATTTAGATAGAATTTTGGATGATAAAAATAAAAAAATTATAGAGGAACTTTTGTCAGGAATATTGAATGAAAAGATAAATATTGCTGGAGAAATAGATGATAATTATGAAGAGAATCATCAGAAAATGATTAGGGTAGATAAAAAAGAAGATATTGATGGGGGAGTTATGGAAGATTTGATGCAAAATTTTGGGGGTGAGGTAGTTGGGTAAATATATTATTATATAAAACAAAAAATAGAGTTTTAGACTCTATTTTTTTATGGCTCGGGGACCAGGATTTGAACCCAGATAAACAGGACCAGAACCTGTTGTCCTACCATTAGACGATCCCCGAATACATTATTTTAATTATTAGGATGTGTTTCGCCTAAGTTTTAACGAAGGCGAACGATCCCCGAATGTAAAGATATTATAGTATATAAAAATTGATTAGTAAACCCATAATTAAATACTTCCACAAACTCAATATTATGCTATAATAAAGACGATATTAATTTATCCTATTAAAAATTGACAAATAACAACATGTACAAAAAGAAAAAGGTAGCAAAAAGAAAGCATAGAAAAAATGCTGGTAAAGAAATTACAAATTTAAGAAATAGATAATAATTAATTTATAAAAACAATGAAAAAACTTACATTAATAGCATTCTTGTTTGTTTTTGCTATTTCATTATCAGGATGCACAAGTAGTGAAGACAAAATCACAAAAGCCGACTTATTGAGTCTTAAATCTGATTTAACAGATGAAATGAATCAAAAATTAGCAGAAAACACGGCTACCATGAAAGAGGAATTAAAAAAACAAGTAGAGGCTAGTATTCCAACAACAACGCGAGAGATTGATTCAAGTACATGGACTGAATATATTAATACTAAATATGGATTTACAGTATCATTTCCAGACACATGGAAGGATTATAGTGTAAAAGAAAGAAAATTAAATTGGGGCACAAATGGATCTAGTAATTCAGTAGATTTTATACTAAAAAATAATGTCCAGATGTTTAATGTCACTATGCTCACAAAGAAACAATGGACTGCCATTTCAAAATTAGAAGGACCAAAACCAACTCTTTTAGAAGAAAATGATACTTATGTTTTTGCATATACAAGGGCTCAAGATTTTGGTGATTTAATTTCATACGCAAAAGATATATCGGAAATTGTTAAGACATTTAAATTAAATTAAAAAAAATTTATTTAAACAAAGATGGTCAGAAGAAATTTTGGTCATTTTTTATTTACGAGATTTCAAAAAAGTTATATAATAATATTATCTAATAATTTAAAAAATAAAAACAAATGCATAAGTTAAACGCGCTAGATTTCTTAGCTGTAATACTAGTTATAGTTGGAGCACTAAATTGGGGAATGGTTGGACTATTAAATTTAAACGTAGTATCCACTATTTTTGCTGACATGCCCTTTGTAAGTAGTTTAATATTCGTATTAGTAGCTTGTGCAGGACTATACTTACTAATCATGCTTGGAAAGTTTGCTAAAAAGAAATAAATATATTTATAGAATTTAAAAAAGTCGTTCAGATATCCATCCGACGACTTTTTATTTTTTAAAAGGGCCTATATTGTTCTGTCTTTTGCTTTAAAATAGAGTTCTGGCCACCTGATATTCATCCAGTAGGCGATAGTGATAATAACACCTACAACCTCAACAACAAGCTTTGGGATCAATTCTACAATTTTTTCGTTAGAATATGAACTTATTACATTAATATGTTTTTTCCCAATCAATTTCCAAATTAGCTTGGTTCTAAAAGAATGATAGTGAGATGTTATAACTATATCTCCATTTTTTAACCATTTACACAGTCTTTCAACGTTATCTATCGTTGTTAAGCTCTCAGATTCAGTGATAATTTTAATAAAAACACACTTAGACAAAAGAACACCTTGAATATATGTTTTTATTGCCTTGGCAACGGTGATACCTTGTTGAGATTTATTGAATAAACCACCGCTTATGTATAGAGTTATTTCTTCGCGTGGATTTTCTTTAATTTTTTCTAAGATTAATTCTATTGCTTTATCGGCCCTAGCCTTAGAATCATTACTTAAAGTATATCCACAATTTGTGTTTCCATGAATAGCTAATATCATTTTTCCTCCTATTTTTTAATTTAAAATTTTACCATATTGTATACACTGTGTCAATATTAATTTTATAAGCAATATGATAAAATATATAAATAATTAAACAACAAAATGAAAAAATATGAGAAAATTCCTAAGTATTATGTTAAGTACGGTATTATTAATTACTTTGTCTGGTTGTACAAAAGAAGTAACAACTAATATAAATACACCACAAAATACAAATTCTTCAACTCAAGAAAATATAAATACAACAAGTTCTTCTGATATTTATTCTCATAACAGCTCTTCAGATTGTTGGACTATTATAAACGGAATTACTTATAATATTACAGATTATATTGCCTCAAAAGAGCATCCAAGTGGTAATTCTGACCTAATATCAATATGTGGTAAAGATGGAACCAACGCTTTTAATAATATAAGAAAACATAGCAGTACATTCACAAATGATGTTTTAAATAAATATAAGGTTCAATAAGTATATGAAACCCGTTAGATAGTATATTAATTTATATTATATTTTAAAGTGGGTGTATATATAAAAATATGTTAAATACAAATAATAACAAAGTATTCAATAGTTTAAAAAAGATATTTCTTACATCAAGCGTGGGTTTTGTGGCAAAAGATATTATCAAAAGATATAAGATTAAAGGAAGATTAGCTTTTATTACAACTGCGTCTGAACCAAAATCAGAAGGAAATTTATTTTGGCAAGATAAAGATAGGGATTCTCTAAAAAAAGCCGGTTTTGAAGTATTTGATTATACTATTACTGATAAAAAAGAAAAGGATCTAAGAAATGATCTCAAAGACATGGATATTATTTATGTATCTGGAGGTAATACCTTTTATTTACTTGAAAAGATAAAAGAAAGTCATTTTGATAAAGTAATTAAAGATTTTATAAAACAAGGAAAAGTTTATATTGGAACTAGTGCAGGATCTATTGTCGCTGGCCCCGATATTTATCCTGTCTATTGTTTTGACAATCCAAAAGAAGCAAAAAAACTAAAAAATTACAAAGGCCTTGGATTGGTTGATTTTACAGTTTTACCACACTGGGGAAGTGAATATTTTAAAAAAGAATATCTCAACAAAGAGTTGAGACACATTTATAGAAAAGGCTATAAATTAATTTTATTAAATGATGATCAATACATTGCAATTGTTGGAGATGGTTATAAGATTATTGATATAATTAAAGATAAAATTAAATAAATTTATGAAAAAATTAAAATTAACAGAACTAGCACTTGTAAACTCATTTTCAGCTCTTGCGTATATTTCTTTAGTGGCCTTTTTTATGAGTAACGCTTCAAAATTATTTGGAGGTGACGATAAAGGAATTATTGCGCCAATAGCAATGTTGCTATTGTTAGTATTATCAGTTTCAGTAATGGGTATTTTGATTTTTGGTAAGGCAATACTAATGTATTTAAATAATGATAAAAAAGACGCTATAAAGCTTCTAATTTATAATATTATTTGTTTATTTATTATTACTATGGTGTATTTTGGAATATTATTTTTGACTAAATAAAATG
>CAZWVD010000026.1:0-4921 GCA_964636855.1 uncultured Gammaproteobacteria bacterium
GGTAATTCAATGTATCCATATTATCAAAATGGACAAGAATTAAAGGCGGATTTTAGTTATACTGGAAATAGTAAGAATTTGGCAAGAGAAGATGTGATTGTCGCTGATTTTCAAAATTCATTAAAAGAGTATTTATTAAAATTTATAAAAGTAGCTCCCGGAGACAAATTTCATATTGATGAAAATACTAGAATTTTGTATATAAATGAAGAGCCAATGAAGAATTCTCAAGGAGAAACTTATATTTTAACAGAGCAAAACGTAAGAATGTTGCAATTGTATGAAAGAGATTTAAGTGGTGTTATGCCAAATGGGATATATTTTATATTTGGAGATGGGGCGGGAACTATGGATTCTGGTAGGTTTGGACCAATTACAAGAAAATATATTATGGCAAAAGTTTTAAATTAATTCAATTAAATTTGATATATAAATAATTATTAATTTCTAAGATTTCTTGTAGGGAATCTAGCAAATAAAATGAAAAAAATAGTAAAGTTTTTAAAAAGTAAATATGGTTTTGTTTCAATGTGTGTTGTGAGCGCTTTTCTTGGTTTTGTTTTGTTTATATCTATTTTGAGTATTAATACCAATAGTAATCCTATCTCTGTTTTTGCTCAAAGTGCATCAGTTTCGGGAGCTGTTTCATGTACTTCGTATAAGTGCGACGATGCAAATAATTGTGGCGTTGTTTGCTGTGGACCTTCTTCAGGGGGTATTTTTTGTAAATCTTATAATGGTAGTCTTTGGGGAAGTTATGTGTCTTTATAGGGTGTAGATTTATAATTAATAGAGTGTTAATTAAATAAAAAATATTATGAAAAAAATATTAAACTTTTTAAAGAATAAACGTGCTTTGCTTTTATTTTCTGCTACGGGTATTTTTTTTGGATTCGTTTTTGTTTTAAGTATGGGTATTTTGCTCCCAAAAAACATTAACACAAATCCCATTCCAGTTTCAGCGGGTGGGGTATTTACATATTCACATTGCATGTCTTTTGCTTGTAATGCTTGGAATGGTACATGTGGCGTTGTCTGTTGTGCTGGCAACCAAGACACGGGTAGGTGTACAGTTTTTCAGAATGGAAGATGGACAACTGCTCATGATTTATAAAATAATAAAAATAAATATGAAAATATTAACCTATAAAAAAGAAATAATAATCGGCCTTATTAGCTTTATAATTACTTTTTCAGCCTTGAGTATAGCATATGGATATGATAAGAGTGATTCTTGGAATATTGGAGGCGGTTGGATATGGATTAAAAAAGCGACTGATAATATTATAAGGGCCAATGTAGAGATACCATACGATGGAGAAAATATAGCTAATAAAGATTTTGTTATGTCTGCTATGGCTGGTGGCTCTAGTACTGATGGTGGAAAGTTGACTTGCGCCTCTTATTCTTGTGGTAATTTGAGCAGTGGTCAATGCGGCGCTGTTTGTTGTTTCGTTGGCGTTAGTAATACTACCTGCAGTGTTTATAAAGGTGGAACTTGGACGACGAATATAACATTAGGTCCCTAATTAATACCCATGAAAAAAAAATTAATTATTTTTATTTGTTTTAGTATGGGTTTTGTGATTGGTCTGGGTTTTTATAGAAATTTATATAAAAATAGACTGACAAGTTTTTTGGAAATGCAGAATAAAACGAAAGAAATAAAGAGTAAAACGGAATTTTATAGACTGAAAATATGCTCTGATTTGGAGCTGAATAATAAAAATAATTAAAAGTATAGTAAATGCCAAAGCTTTTTACTAAAAAAAATAATAAAATTTTCTTTTTTGCAATTATAGTAATTGTTGTTTTTTCTTTTGTTATAAATACCAAGTTTATAAACAAAGTATTGCTTGCTGTTGATGGTGAAATAGAAAATCCAGCTGGCTGGAGTTGGAATAATATTTTTGGTTGGCATAGTGGAGGATGTAATGGAAGCTATTATGGAGAATATGAAGATTTTTGTGGAGTAGGAGAGCCTATTTTGGATGTAAATTTTGATAGTCAGGATTTTGATTTTACAGCTGATACAATTAAAGATAATTCAAAAAATAATTTTTCAGGTAGAACTTATTATATAGATGTTGCAAATATTAGAAATAGAACTGGTAATTCCAACTTCAATCAATCTCTTTATTTTGATGGGGTAAGTTCATCTATAAATTTTGGAATAAACTCAAAATTTGATTTTTCTAATCGTTTTCAGTCATTTTCTATAAGTACATGGTTTAAATTAGATGATGATAGTGGTGATTATAATGTGATATTTTCAAATGGCATAGGAACAAATGGACAATATATGTGTTATGTTGATAATGCTGGTAAAATTATTTGTTATATAGCTGGCAATATATTTGAATCTGCTGATGAAACTATACTTCCTCAAAAATGGTATAATTTGACAATTACATATTCAGGAGTAGAAGATTCAAAATTGAATATGTATCTTGGTAGTTATCAAAATAATAGCATATCATCGGACAATTTATTAAAAGATAAAACTATATCTTCTTATCCTAGCAATGTAAATAGTAATCTATTGATAGGAAGCGGTATAATATCTGCTAATGTTAGATATTTTAAGGGTGAAATAGATGATTTTAGAATATTTGATGTTGCGCTTACACCGGAACAGGCACTTCATAATATGTCTCACAACTCAAATTACTCTATAGAAATAAACGATTCAAACGGTGATATTTCTGGATGGGTTTGGAATCAGGGATTGGGATGGATTTGTACGGGCATAACTTGTTCGCCATCAACCCCCCCAACTGGCGGTTTTTCAGCCAGTCTTTCAGATACAAAGCTAAATTGGCAAGGAAATATGAGTCAGGGTATATATCCCAATATGATAACTGGTTGGGCAAAGGTGAATAATCCAGACCCAAATAGTTCAGATCCAAATTATGGATGGATTTCTTTTCAAGGTCCTGTTTTAGCACCCACTCAAAGAACATATTCGAAGTGTGCTAGTTGTGTTACAAGAGACAGGGAAGATGGGCTCGTGGGTTATTGGAAAATGGATGATGGATCTGAAGATAGAGTAGCAGACTCATCCGGATTTAGTAGAGATGGAGAAATAAGAGAGTATGATCCAATAAACTGGGCTTTAAGTGGATGTGTGTTGAATAATTGTTTTGCTCCTAAAGACTTAAATAATTTTATAGAAATTCCAGATATAGAAAGAATAAGCACTAATAATTTTTCTTTTGAGGTTTGGGTAAAAATGGATGAGGCTATGAGGGGCGGTGGATACATACTTGGATTTAGAGGAGCTGAGGCCTCTAATTTTGTAATGTTGTTTAATGAGGGAACAATAAATGTTAGATTATTAAAAATAGATATATGGGCAGATGGGGAAGTAATTTTAGATAAAAAATGGCACCATATTGTTTTTACAGCAGATAGACGAGGTGATGCAAAGATATATATAGATGGCAAATTATCCTCAAAATCAGTACAAAATATTAGTGACTTGGCAAATCAAGAGATTAATGACGACACTTTGAATATCGGTGGTTCGCAGGGTCTAGAAAGACTTGTCGGTGGCTTTGAAAAAATGGAAAATTGGAAGGGTAAAATAGATGTAGTTAGAATGTATAGTAGGGCTCTTAGCGATGAGGATGTTGCTTATAATTATAAGTATGTAGAAAAAAGAACATGTTCAGCTTGCTTTGATATAGACGAAAAAAAAGAGACTCAAAATATTTGTTATGAATGTAATACATGTTCTTTTGCAGACTCTTTGTACCAATGTAATGCTTGTTATCGTTGTCATCAATATGGACTTGTTTTTGATTCAAATACAGCAAGCGTAAGGGGCTATGCTTGGGGAGGACAAGACTATGGGTGGCTTAAGTTTGGACCAAGCTTGGGTTCTGGAATATATAGATCTTATGTTTCTGCAAAATATGGAAATATATATAGTAAGGGCAATATTGGATCAGATTATTCTGTTACCCCACCAACAGGTTCTTATAATTCGTCTTATCTTATTCAAGCCAATGGTCATCTTATAAATTGGGCAAGTGAAAGCTCTGTTACAAATTTGGTTCAAGGATCTGTTACAACAACAATTCCAAATTTCAACCCCGCAAAGCCATGGCTAAATTATTTTGGAAATCCAAGAGGATATATTGCTCCAGTTTATGATTATCCACAAAGTAGTAATGATTATGGAAATGTTTTAGGAAGTATTGACTATGATAAGTTGGTGGCAAAGGCAATAGTAGATAATCATACTTTTCCAATGAGATCTAATGGAATAAGTGATACCTGTCTTGGTGGCAATGTTTATTATAATGATGAAAATACAATACTTACTAGTGATGGTGGGTTATCATTAAGATTTCTTAATGCTACCAATGACATAGGTCGTTGTTCGAATGCTTCTGGATTGTTAATCGTTAATGGAGATTTAACAATTGAAGGTAATGTTTTGTATGAATCTAATTTTGTAAGTGGTAGTTATAAATCACTTGCTTCAGCAGCTTGGATAATAAAGGGAGATCTATTAATAGATAAAAGTGTTACAGATTTAGCAGGAACATTTATTGTGCTTGGACGTGATGATATAGATTGTGGAAATAATTTGAAATATCCAGCTCGAGGATGTGGTATCATATATACAGGGGAAGCTGAAAAACAATTAAAAATTTCTGGTCAAGTTATGGCAAAGAATTTTCAGTTTCAAAGAACATATAAAGATGCCATGAAGAGTCCAGCAGAGCTTATAATATATGATGGAAGAAATATTATAAATCCACCAATGGGACTAGGAGATCTTATGAAATCTCTTCCAAGGTGGGATCAGATAGCACCGTATTAGAATGATGAATTTTGAATGTTGAATGATGAATGATAAGTGATGAATTTAGAACTTATAATTTAGAATTTTGAATGTTGAATGATGAAT
>CAZWVD010000026.1:5021-13002 GCA_964636855.1 uncultured Gammaproteobacteria bacterium
ATAAGTGATGAATTTAGAACTTATAATTTAGAATTTTGAATGTTGAATGATGAATGATAAGTGATGAATTTAGAACTTATAATTTAGAATTTTGAATGTTGAATGATGAATAATTTCAAAATTAGTTAATTCAATTTTTATTCAAAATTCATTATTCAAAATTAAAAATTAGTATATGGGTTTATTTAAAGAAAAAAAACAAGATTTTTTAGGAATTGATATAGGAACATCTGGTATCAAGATTGTTCAACTTGCAAACCACAATGGGAAAGCAAGAATTGTTACCTATGGAATGGTAGAAATGAATTCTGATCTTATAAGAAATAGAACGCCAAGATTGTTAAAAGATGTTAGTATCGCTATAAAAAAGTTGCTTGAAAAATCAAGGGTTTCTACAAAAATTTGTTCAGCAGCACTTCCTACATTTTCTGTTTTTAGTTCTGTAATAAGCCTACCCAAGATGGATAAGGTTGATATGGATTCAGCTGTAAAGTGGGAAGCAAAAAAGTTTATACCACTTCCAATGGAGGACATGATACTTAGCTGGGAGCTCATGGGAAGAAGTAAATTACAAACAAAAGTAGCACCAGAAAAATTTACAAATGAAAAAGGTTTTATTGAAACTCAATCAAGTTTTGACAAAGTGTTTCTTACAGCAGCACCAAAGGGCGTTGTAAGTACATACATAGACCTTTTTAAAGGTTTAGACATAGATTTATATAGTCTTGAGATAGAGTCTTTTGCAACAGCAAGATCTCTTATCGATGATAGACTTACAACAACCATGATAGTAGATATAGGATCTATTACAACTGATGTTTGTGTCGTAGAAAATGGTTTTCCAATTCTAAATAGAAGCATTGAGATAGGCGGAAATATTATGACAAAGGGAATAGCATCTAGTATGAATGTAAGCGAAGAAAGGGCAGAGCAATTTAAGAGAGACTTTGGATTAGTATCGCTTGGAGAAAATGGAAGTGGAATTCCAAGAATCATAGAAGAAACTCTTAATCCAATGGTCAATGAAATTAAATATGTTTTTGACCTGTATCGTCGTCAGGGAAATGGAACTGTAGAGAAAATAATATTATCAGGTGGCTCTGCTTATTTGCCAAATATTGTTAATTATCTTCAAAGCGTTCTAAATACGCCTGTATATATTGGAGATGCATGGCATAAAGTAATGTATCCAAAAGAATTAAAACCAATTCTTGATGAAATAGGTCCAAGATTTTCTGTTGCTATAGGACTTGCACTTAAAAATATAGTATAATTATATTAGCTGTCAGCTATTAGCTCTCAGCTTTCAGGAGTTCATATTACAAATTTTTATTATGGCTGTCAGCTGATTTATTCCGCCTTCGCGGGACAAGCTAAAGGCTAAAAGCTAACATGGGTGACATAAATTTATTACCAGAAGATCTAAGAAAGAATGAAGAAAAAATTCTGCAAGGCAGAGGATCTTTTTCTTATGATAAAATTGAATATACTCCAGGAGAAAAATTACAAAAAAATGAAAATAATAATGACAATAGTAAGCTAAAAAGCACCTCAAATGATTTTAATAAAAATATAGCAGATCCTTACGTAGAAAAAAAAGTAAGTACAGAGAAAGAAAGAGTTTATAATCCCCCGGTGTTAGAGAAAAAAATTATTATAAGTGAAAAAATTGAGGATAAAAATAAAAAAGTAGACAAGGCAAAATCAAAGATGACTTTAGCAAGTCTTTTGGCAAAGATAGATTTAGCTCTCAGATCCAAAAAAACTAAAAAAATGGAATCAGGCATTAACCTTATTCCAGAAAGTTTGAAAGTACCTTCTAGTAAAGCGTTATTTTTTACCTTTTTTTATCCATTTTTGATTGTCGTTGGAATTGTTTTGGTGATATATTCTGGTTTAAAAATTTATGATCTTCAAATACAAAATGACATAAAGGATGTTGATAATCAGGTTACAAGTGTTGTAGAGAGCGCAGGAGATTACAATAAATTAATTATAGAATTAGAAGATTGGCAAAATAAGACAAAAAAAATTAAAAATATTTTGACAAAGCATATTTATTGGACAGAATTTTTTAGAAAATTAGAAGATAATACGCTTGCAAATGTGAAATTTAATAATTTTTCTGGAAATATACAGGGTAATCTTACATTTTTAGCAACAGCTCCAGATTATACAACCGTCGTACGTCAGTGGATGCATCTTAAAAGAGCAGACGATTTTGTTAAAAATGTTATAATAAGTGGAGCAACGCTTTCTACGGGTCAAGCAGCCGGTATTGGCGGAGTTTCTTTTTCAGTGACTCTAGATTTAGCTGAAGATATTTTTTATAAAACAGAATAAACAACTCAAAAATGTTTGAAGAGAAACAACAAAATTCAAAAGAAGGTATCAGAGAAGAAAGAATAGATATCAAAGTTGGTAAAATCAAGAAAGATTCAAAACTCGTTCTTTGGCTCATGAAGTATAAAAAGGCCTTTATTCTTTTTGAGATGATTATATTTTTTATAGTTGCCTATAGTTTTTTTGTTGGACCAGAGGTTATGAAAGTGATTACATCAAAACAAATTTTATCTTCTAAAAAACAAGCGCTTGTAGAGGCACAAAGCTTCAAGTTAAAAGTAGAAGAGCTTCAAAAAGAGAGAGATAGTATACTTAGTCAAGATAATCAATATGCAAAAAAATTATATGAAGTTTTACCCCAAAAACAAAATTTACCAGAAATCATGGCTCAGGTAGATGCTCTTGTAAGAGATTACGGGCTTCTACTTGGAAGTGTGCAAATACAAGGTACTCAAGATGACTTATCTGACAGTGAAATCTCAGATAGTGAAGCACCACTAGGCGATATAATCAAAACAGTTCAGGTTACAGCATTTGTTTTGGGTGGAGATGGAAGCTATGAGAAAGTAAAATTGTTATTAGATGGATTAGAAACCCACATAAGACTTTTTGATATAACCTCATTTAGTTTTGATCCAGAAATGACAACTTATTCAATTGTTTTTAAGACATATTATCTAGATTAAAAAAATGCCAAAAAAAAATAAAAAAAATACATTGTTAATTATTGCTTTTATTATTTTGATGATCGCTGTAGTTTATTTGAATAAAGAAAGACTTGGTATAGATGTTTCAAAAATGAGCAACATTGTGGTTCCAAATAATGTTACGGCATCAAACAATGATCAGGCAATTGAAATCAAAGCAAATACAGATAAAATAGATAAAATTCTAAAAGAAACCAAGGATCTTTTACAGAAAGATCAGGGATTTTTGAATAATTTGCACTCTTATATAAATCTTCCTATGACAGAAGCCGAATACAAATCTTTTATAGGCACTGTGCACAATGATTATCCATTTGGAAATCCAATAAACGAAAAAAATAAACAATGATAAGCGACTATATAAATAAAATATTAAGTGCAATAAAAGAAAATAATTTATTAGACAACGATAAATTTTCTTTTCTGCAAGACAAATTAAAAAAAGAAAGCCCAAATATAGATGAACTTGTTAAAAAGTATTCTCTTGTTGGTCAGGAAGAGTATGCAAAGATAAAGTCCCAGGCCATAGGTATGCCCTACAAAGACTTGGTAGATGAAAATATTGGAAATGAAGCCCTTAGAATTTTGCCAATGAATTTAGCATCTAATTATAAGATGATAATATTCAATAGGGTAAATGATATTTTGGAAGTAGGACTTGTTGATCCTGAAAATTTTAGCGCAATAGAGGCAGTAGAGTTTCTAGCACATAAAAATAATTATAACGTAAAATATTATCTTATATCAGAAAATTCCTTTAATAGTGCATTTAAAAAAGCACAAAACATAGAAGAAGAGGTTGGTGAGGCACTTGATTATGCAAAAGATAAATTTGAAGACTTGGGAGACGTTGTAGAAGAAGAAAATTTGGAAGAAATAATTAAAACAGCCCCAGTTACAAAAATAGTTTCAGTTTTGCTTAAGCATGCGGTAGATGGAAGAGCATCAGATATTCACATAGAGCCAATTGGAAAAAATTCTGTAATAAGATTTAGAATAGATGGCGCACTTCATAAATCTATTATTCTCCCTATATATATACACAATGCTCTTATAGCAAGAGTAAAGGTTATGTCGAATATGAAAATTGATGAAACAAGGGTTCCGCAAGATGGGAGAATAAGAGTAAATGTCAAAAGTCAGGGAGAAGAAAAGAAAATAGATCTTAGAGTTTCTACCCTTCCATTGTTAGATTATGAAAAAGTCGTAATGAGAATTTTGAGCACTCCAGAAACAATTCCAGATTTTGAAGAACTGGGTTTTATGGGAGAGGCAAAAAAGAAAATAGAGATTGCAATAACAAAACCAAATGGAATGTTGCTTGTTACAGGACCTACAGGAAGTGGTAAATCTTTTACTCTTTTTACTGCTTTAAATAGAATAAACAAAGAAGCTGTAAATATTTCAACATTAGAAGATCCAATCGAATATAGTATTGAAGGCGTCAATCAATCTCAAATAAGACCAGAAGTAGATTATACATTTGCCACCGGACTTAGATCATTGCTTCGTCAAGATCCTGATATTATCATGGTTGGAGAAATTAGAGACGCCGAAACAGCTGAGCTGGCTATTCATGCTGCTCTCACAGGACATCTTTTATTGTCCACACTGCATACAAATAATGCACTAGGCGCAATCCCAAGACTTATGGACATGAAGGTAGAGCCATTTCTTTTGAGCTCAACCCTTAATCTGGTTCTTGCACAACGTTTGGTGAGAAAAATTTGCGATAATTGCAAAGAAGAGGTGAGTTTACCAGAGTCTCTCAATAAAGAAATAGAACAAATGATACAAGATTTACCAGAGTCAGCTTTTTATGGTAAATTTAAGAAAGGAGATAAGCCAAAATTTTATCATGGCACAGGCTGTAATAGATGTGGCGGAACAGGGTATAAAGGAAGATTGGCAATTGTTGAGGCATATGAGATGGATAATAATTTGAAAGATGTTATTAATCAAAAGGCGGATATGATAAAATTTCAAAACGAACTCAAAAAACAGGGCTATATAAACATGGCCCAAGATGGAGTGATAAAATCTCTAGATGGAATTACAACAATACAAGAGGTTTTGAGTGTGACAAAGGATGAATAGTTTTAGACAGGAAATAAGAATTAAAATTTAAATATATGGGTTACAAAAAAATAAAAATTTTGATAGCAGAAGATGATCCATTCTTATCGCAGATGTATAGTGAAAAATTGGAAATGGAGGGATATGACGTCACTCTTTCAACAGACGGAGAGTCAGCACTTGATAAAATGAAACTTGTAAAACCAGATATCGTATTACTTGATTTGTTAATGCCAAAAAAAGATGGTTTTGAAGTTCTGTCAGAAAAATCTACAGACATAGACATCAAGGATATACCAGTTATAGTTCTTACAAATCTTTCTCAGAATGAGCAGATAAAAAAATGTTATGATTTGGGTGCAAAAGATTTTTTAATAAAAGCCTATTTTGTGCCAGCAGAAGTAATTCAGAAAATAAAGGATGTGCTAAATAAGTAAGAAGTATAAATAAATATTTACTTTCCTCACCCCCAACCCCTCTCCATCTTCGACAAATGGAGAGGGGGGGATGTTTTAGAGATAATAGAACGCCCTTCTCCCGTTTTGGGAGAGGAGTAAGGGATGAGGGGGGGTCTATGAAATTAACCAATCATTATAATGCCAGCAATAGAACAATTACAATTGAATGAACTCATAAATCAAGCCATAAAAGAGCAAGCAAGCTCTATTTATTTCAATATAAGTAATTATCCTACTGTAGAAATTTTTGGTTCTCTCAAATCTTTAAAAGACAAGCCAATCCTTACAAAAGAATTTTTGGAAACAATAGCTTCTAATTTTTTGTCAGACAATCAGAGAAGAATGTTGGATGAAAAAAAAGAGCTCAAAATAGCTTATGATTGGTCTGCAAAAGTAAGACTGATTATGAATTTTTTTTATCAAAAACAATCTCTTTCTATTTCTATAAAAATAGTTCCAACTCAACTAATGGATATTAATGATTTTGAGATCTCATCTATTATGCGACAAGCCGTAAGTATGAATTCTGGTCTTGTAATAATTTGTGGGCCAGCATCGTCAGGGCGTAGCATGACGGTTTTATCGATGATAGATTATATAAACAAAAATCAAGAAAAAAGAATAGCCACAATAGAAGAACCGATTGAATATCAGTTTGTAAATAATTTGTCTATAATAAACCAAAGAGAAGTGGGTCTTGATGTAGAATCCTTTGAAGAAGGACTCAAAAATGTCATTGATGAGAGTGTTGATGTAGTGTATGTTTCCAAAATTCAGTCAAAAGAAGAAATAAATCTTGTATTACAGGTTGCCTCTTCTGGTAAGCTAGTTTTTGTGATTATAGATAGCGAGTCAATAGTAGAGCTTTTGGATAAAATTTTTGGAAGTTTTGATTTGTCAGAAAAAGAATGGGCAAAAAGTCTTGTTACAGAGTCTTTGAAAATTATTATAAATCAAAGAATGTTTCAAAAGGTGGGGGGCGGTCAAATAGTAACAGCAGAAGTTCTTACAATGACTCAATCAAGTAAGCCAATAGTAAAATCTCTTAACTTTGATCAGCTCAAATCAATAATGCAAACATCTAGAAGAGAAGGAATGCAGGATCTCGACGGAGTCATTAGAGATCTTTTGCAACGCGGAGTAATCAGATCAGAGGAAGCAAAAAAATATTTATCATCATTAAGCATATAAAATGTCAGTTTTTTCATACAAAGCATTAAATGAAAATGGTCAGAGTATATCTGGTTTTGTTGACGCACCATCTGTTGATATTGCAGAAGGAGCACTCCTTGAAAGAGGATTCAAAATTATAGATATTCAAGAAGAATCAAGTAATGAATTTTCTTTGGTAAAGCTTTTGCCATTTTTAAATAAAATAGGAAAGAAAGATCTCGTAATTTTTTCAAGACAATTGTCTGTGATGATTTCAGCTACCGTGCCTATTATTCAAGCGCTTCGCGCAATATCCAAGCAGACTAAGAAGCTTCCTCTACAGAAAGTAATAGACGAAATTGCTGATGATGTAGATGGTGGTATGAAGTTGTCTGACGCATTTGATAAGCACGATGCATTTGATAATGTTTTTGTAAACATGATAAGTGCTGGAGAAACATCTGGTAAGCTGGACGAAGTCTTAGAATACTTGGCGGATGAAATAGAAAAAAGCTATGACCTAGAGTCAAAAATAAAAGGGGCAATGATTTACCCAGCCTTTATAGTGGGCGGACTTATTGTGGTCGGTGTTGCTATGATGGTGTTTGTTTTGCCAAATATGGTTGGAATGCTTGAGGAGTCAGGACAGACACTTCCACTCCCTACAAGAATTTTGATATTTATAAGTGGCGCTTTAAGAAATTATTATTACTTGGTTCTTTTGTTTTTGTTTGGAGTTGTCGGCGGTTCTTATATGTTTGTCAAAAAAACAATTGTCGGGGCAAATATTTTCAATACTGTAAAGCTCAAGTTCCCAGTATTTGGAAAGCTGTGGCAATATATTTATGTTGTTAGATTTTCAGGAACTTTATCAAGTCTTCTTGCAGCAGGGGTTTCTCTTACGGGTGCTCTTAGAATTTCGGGAGAAGTTGTTGGAAATGTAAAATACAAAGAAGTTATTACAGGAACTATTGCAAAGGTAGAGGATGGCTATTCTATGGCAGATACACTTGCAAAATCAGATATTTTTCCATCAATGGTAATTCAGATGATAAGAGTAGGAGAAAAGACTGGTAAAATGAATTTGGTTTTAGACAAATTGTCTAGTTTTTACGCAAGAGAGGTCAAAAATATTGTTTCAAATCTTTCTTCACTTCTTGAGCCAATAATTATGGTGGTCATTGGTATTGCTGTTGCTGGAATGGTAGCTGCTGTGCTTATGCCTATGTATAATATGGCGAATGC
>CAZWVD010000027.1:0-12361 GCA_964636855.1 uncultured Gammaproteobacteria bacterium
ATACATTAAAATTTACAATAAAAAATACCGACAAAGAAATCCCCGTCATAACACTAAACGGTCAGGCAGTGGTAACATTATATGTTGGTGATGGTTATTCTGATGCAGGTGCTATAGTAAGCGATGATATAGACTTAGACGAAACTATTTATATGAATGGTGTTGTCAATACTTCTATAGCTGGAACATATATTTTAGAATATACAGCAACAGATGAATCTGGAAAATCAGCTATACCAGTAATAAGAACTGTAGTTGTAAGTCATAGACCTAGTAGTGGTGGAGGATATATATCAATAATTCCACCAGTAAATCCTATTACACCTCAAGTATTAGCAGAAAAAATCACACCTCAAGTTTTAGGAGAAAAAATAACTTCTGATGAACCAGTAACTGAACTAAATAAAGCTATTGCAAAATTAAATTTAAATTTCACAAGAAAACTAAGAAAAACCAACAGAGACCTTAAAAACAACAAAGAAGTTAGCGCTTTACAAAAAACATTGAAAGATCTTGGATATTTTAAATACCCAAGAGTCACTGGATACTTTGGTAACTATACAGAAGCCGCTATAAAATCTTTTCAAAAAGCAAATGGATTACAACAAGTTGGTTATGTTGGACCAAAAACACTAAAACTTTTGAATACACTTTAAAGCGTTTTATAAAAAAGCACTGGGTCGAATGACTCGGTGCTTTTTTGTTTATCAAAATAATACGATAATAAATAATTTTCCACTAATCTCTCAATCTGCTATAATTTCTCTATGAATAATTTAATTAAAATACCTTTAGCTGATCGTATGCGCCCAGAAAAACTTTCTGATTTTTTAGGCCAAGATGAAATTATTGGTAATGGCAAAATGTTAAAACAGGCCATAGAAAGCGATAATATTCCTTCAATGATTTTTTGGGGACCACCAGGATCTGGTAAAACAACACTTGCATTTATAATAGCCAAACAAACAAAATCTGATTTTGTTCAAATAAGTGCTGTAAGTAGCGGCATAAAAGATTTAAAACAAATTATAGAAACCGCAAAAGAAAACATAGAAAAAAACAAAAACACAATTTTATTTATTGATGAAATTCATCGCTGGAATAAAGCTCAACAAGATGCACTTCTCCCTCATGTTGAAAAAGGAATTATTACTCTTATCGGAGCAACAACTGAAAACCCAAGTTTTGAAATAAGAAGCGCACTACTATCAAGAAGCCGTGTATTTGTATTAAAACAATTAGATGAGATTCAATTATACAAAATTATTGAGTCTGCTTTGCTCGACAGTGAAAAAGGAATTGGAAAACTCAAATTAAAACTTGATAATAAAACTATTAAACTTCTCGCTCAAATGTCTAATGGTGACGCAAGGACGGCTTTGAATGTTTTAGAATACGCTGCAACACTTTCAAAAGACAAAAAAATTACAAGTGATGAAATAAAAGAAGCATTTCAAAAATCTTATCTAATGTATGACAAGAATGGTGAAGAACACTATAATATAATATCTGCCCTTCATAAATCAATGCGCGGAGGAGATGCAAATGCCTCGCTATACTGGTTAGCTCGCATGATAGAAGCTGGAGAAGATCCATTATACATTGCACGACGAATTGTAAGATTTGCCTCTGAAGATATAGGACTTGCTAATTCTCGTGCCTTAGAACAAGCTGTGGCAGCTTACAATGCATGTCATTTCATAGGACTACCAGAATGTAATGTAATTCTAGCTCAAGCGGTTGTATATATGGCAAAATGTCATAAATCCAATGAATTATATGTAGCATATCAAAAAGTAGCTAGCGATGTAAAAAAATTTGGAAATTTGCCAGTACCACTTCATATTAGAAATGCGCCCACAAAACTTATGGAAGATCTAGGCTATGGAAAAAATTATAAATATAGTCCTGATTATAACTACAAAGAAAATCAAACCTACTTACCAGAAAAACTTAAAAATAAAAAATATATAAACTAACAATATCAATACATTGAAAACAAATATTGACTTTTAAAAAACATTCGTTCTCTTCGAATGTTTTTAAATTTCTTGAATACTCGCTGTCATGGTAAAATATATATAAGAATAAATAACTTGAATATACAATACATGAAAATCCTAGTATCAATAACTACAACTAATAAAAATTATCTAAAAAACATCGAGGATCTTCAAAAATTCAAACTAAAAGAAGTTGCTTTGTTTTTTACGCTATACGCTACAAAAACTGTTCGCCAAAAAATATATAAAGAATTAATAAAACACAACATTAAATCAGTTCCTGTAGTACATCTTAGAAACGATATGAAAATAAATGAAATAGAATATCTTATTAAAACATTTAAAACAAAGGCTTTTAATACTCATCCCACTGGTTTTTTCGAAATTAAAGATAAAAACATACTAAAAAAATACAAAAACAAAATATATATTGAAAATAGTGGTGCAGACGACAAAAATGCTCACATTGAAAATGAAATAGATAATTATGCGGGTATTTGCCTAGATGTAGCCCATTTACACGACGCATATTTACACAAGTGGAATAATAGCTATCAAAAAATAATAAACTTATTAAAAAAGTATCCTTGCGGCTTTGCACACGTAAGTGCAATAAAAAAAGCATATATAAGTCCATATTCAAAACAATTAGCATATTCCGATCATTTTTTTAATAATTTAAGTGAATTTAATTACTTGAAAAAATACAAAAGATACTTACCAAAATATCTTGCTTTTGAAGTAGAAAATGATATTAGGGATCAATTACAGGCAAAAAAATATATTCAGAAATTACTAAAATAACCCTCTAAACACTTCAGACTTTATACTTTATATTTCAAACTTAACACTATGTATCTATTTTTCGACACTGAAACAACTGGACTACCAATAAGCTGGAATGCTCCTATTTCAGATATTGATAATTGGCCAAGAATAGTTCAAATAGCATGGCTTTATTGTGATAAAAATAGAAATGAACTATCTTCTAAAGAATACATAATCAAACCTGAAGGATTTTTTATACCGCATGATAGCGCAAAGGTTCATGGCATCACAACTGATATTGCAAATGAAAAAGGAATAGAATTAAAAGCTGTACTTAATGAGTTTGCCAAGGTTTTAAAAGATTCAAAATATTTAATAGCCCACAATATTAACTTTGATCACAAAATAACAAGTGCTGAATTTTTAAGAAAAAAAATATCTAGCAATATTTCTCAAATAAAAAAAATCTGCACAATGGAATCATCCGTTGAATTCTGTAAAATTCCAGGTGGCGGGACAAAACCATTTAAATACCCAAAACTATCTGAACTACATTTCAAACTATTCAATCACGACTTCAAAGACGCACATAACGCAATGGTAGATGTAAAAGCTTGCGCAAAATGTTTTTTTGAACTTCAAAAACTAAATGTAATTCCAAATCACGAAGAAAATAAAAAGCAAGACTCATTTTCCTTTGCTCAAGGAGTCTTATTTTAATTTTATGAATATAAAAGATTTAGAAAAAATATTATCAAAAGAGCCTAAGTTTCGTATAACTCAAGTAAAAAAAGTACTTTTCCAAGAACTCATTGAAAATTGGGATGATGCAAAAACACTACCAAAAAATCTCAGGGAAGAACTAAAAAAAACATGTCCACTTGAAATTGATGCAAGGATATTAAGCGATTCAATCGGCACAAAAAAAGCACTTATCACCCTATCTGATGGCGCAAAAATAGAAACAGTACTCTTATCTCACATAGATACTAGAAATACGGTATGCGTTTCATCTCAAGTGGGATGCCCTATGAAATGTTCATTTTGTGCAACTGGGTCTATGGGGTTTATAAGAGATTTAAATAAATATGAAATAATAGAACAAGTATTATTTTTTGCAAGATTGCTAAAGAAAAAAGATCAAAGAATTACAAATATTGTATACATGGGAATGGGTGAGCCGTTTTTAAATTATGACAGTGTAATAGAATCTATAAAAATTCTAAATGACAATAACGCTTTTAATATCGGCGCACGAAAAATTTCAATATCAACTTGTGGGGTAATAGAGGGAATTAAAAAACTTTCAAATGAAAATATGCAAATCAATTTAGCAATATCACTTCATGCCCCAAACAATATTTTAAGAGACAAACTAATGCCAATAAATAAAAAATACAAAATTGAAGACATCCTAAAAGCAGTTGATAATTACATAGAAAAAACAAATCGCCGGGTAATGTTTGAATACGTCATGATAAAAGATACAAATGATAGTCTAAAAAACGCGGAAGAGCTATCAAGACTTATGGCAAAAAAACTATATATGCTCAATATTATTAAATATAATGAAACCAGTGTCTATAAGTCATCTAGCGATAAAAGGATAAAAGACTTCATGCAAATGCTCCATGACAATACTGTAAAGCTCACACTTCGTCATAGCTTTGGATCAGACATAAATGCGGCCTGTGGACAATTGGCTACAAAATAATTATTTCTTCTATATCATAAAATCCCTTATTTTAAGGGATTTTTTTATTACATCACAAGGGGTCTTATGACCCCTTGACATATTTAAAGCGGAGGAGTAGGTTAGAAATATAGGTGGCCGTCCAATCAAAATGAGCCGTCTATAAATGTATAGTTAAAATATTTAAAAAATTAATATAATTAATACAAATTATATGACAATTAGAATTATAGCCACTCTTGTTGTCGCATTACTAAATCTTGTTCTTGTTTTCGTTATTTATAAAAAAGATAAACTAAAGACAAAATCAATAACATATTTTTCTACATTTTGTATCTTCACCTTTTTATGGTCTATTAGTATTGCTGGAACATTTATAATACAAAACATTCAACTATTTATATGGCTTAATAAATTTTCTTATTTTTTTGCAATGGGAATATTTCTGTTATTTTTTAAATTTTCTATTGAATATCCATATAAAACAATAAAAATATCCAGAATTTTAAAAATAATATTAATAGCCTTTTCTTCTTTAATATTTTACTATATATTTTTCAATAAACTTTTTTCTGAAATAAAGCTATTTTCATTTGGACTTCATGAAATAGAAAATAATAATATATTATTAATTTACGGAATATATTTAATTTTTCTTTTATTGTGTAGCTATTATATCCTAATAAAAAAATATATCTTATCTCAAGGCATCAATAAAACTAGACTCATAATAGTAATTTTTGGAACTCTTATTCCATTTATTCTTGCTATGATATTCGACTGGTATGTTATATACATTGGAAGATATGATCTTGATAGAAATGGGCCATTTTTTGCTATATTAATGAACGCATCAATAGCATATCTAATTTTCAAAAAAGACTAAAATGAACAAAATATTTACAATTTTCTATGGTGGAACAGGACTTTATGATAAAAAAGATGGTTTTATTTATGTCGAAAAAAAGGAAGATATACAAAAATGGCTCAGTAAAATTCCAGAAATATCTCTTATTGCAAATACTGAGGACTTTCTAATAATAGAAAAAGAGAGGGAAACAAAAACTAGAGAAAATTTAATAAAAATAGTAAATACTATTGAATTGAATATAAAAAATTATGATGGCATATTAATACTTCACGATGCAGACTCAATCCCCACGTTTTCCAATCAATTATTCTGGCTTATACAAAACCCACAAAAACCAATAATAATAACCGGATCCAATATAATAGAAAAAGAATCTGGACTAATACCCGACTTATCTTTTAAAGCAAACCTAATAAACTCACTACAAGTCATAAATAGCAACATCAAAGGAATTAATATTGTATATGGAAATCGTGTAATTTCTGCCCCAAAAGTACATAGATGTAGCCTATCTGATTTAAATATATTTGATTCTATTGATTTCAAGTATCAAGCTAAGATAGACTTTGGACTTTCTATAGAAAAAGAAACAAAAAAAACTCGGGGCGAAACAAAATATTTCTACAAAATGAATGATAATTATCTATTTTTGGAAACAATTCCAGAAATTAATATATTAGAATCATTGTTATCTACAAATAATCCAATAAAAGTTCTAATATTTAAATCTTGGCCGAATAAAATAATGGACAGAGAAAAATTAGTAAAACTATTTAAACTAAGCCAAGAAAATAAAAAACTTGCCATTTTATACAGCAAAATGAGCTTTGGCAAAAGCTTTTTTCATACGATTCTTACAATAAGCAATATTAGCCCCGAATGTTTATGTGCAAAGCTATCATGGATATTAGGACAGACAAAAAATGAAGAAAAAATAAAAGACTTATTGTGTACTAATATTCAAGGAGAGTTTTTAGAATAAAAATTATGAAAATATATTATTGTGCAAATCTAGAAAAACTTGAAGATGATTATTGGAAAAATCGCTATTTTCTGATAAATCAATTACTTGTCAAAAATGGAGTAAATCTTGTAAGCAATTTAGAAAAAATCGTAACAAAGGGTGAAAACGAGGCAAGACGAAGTATTAGTTATGATCAAATAGAAGCCGTTATTATTGAGGGCACACACACTTTTAGCGACACAATCTACATTATTGCAACGGCTCTTGCCTACAAAAAACCGGTTTTATACCTAATGGAAAAAGGTCATTTAATTCCAGATCAACTAGAATATATAAGAAAAGACGAAAATCTTGGAGAGAACTTTTTCTTGAAGTTCTATAATAAAAATGACAAAAAATCAATAGAAAATACAATACTAGATTTCCTAGAATTATTAGAGTCTGGCAACTTACTTACTGAAAAAGTAAACGTAAAATTCACATTAAGAATATCACCTAGAACCGAAAGATATCTAAATTGGAAGTCACTTGGTGTCAAAAAAAGCAAGGCAAGATATTTAAGAGAAGTATTAGACAAAATGATGAGGGAAGACCCAAAATACAAAACCTTTCTTAAAAAAACCCATAATAGCTTTTAATAATATTTTTAACTTCTCATAACATCCAAAAACTGCTAAAATTACTCTATCCAACAGAGTTTTTTAATTAATAACCCAAAATACAGTGGGAGTAAGTATTTTTATATAATAAAACAATATTAATAAATTGTCAATCTAAAAACACAAAAACATGAGGCCGTGCATACTAAACATTGATATAGATAATATAAGCTACAAAGAAACTTTAAAAAAAATTGAGGTATTTCTACAAGACAAAAAACAACATTATATTGTTACAATAAATCCAGAAATTATATTAAAAGCTCAAAAAGATGCAGAGTATAGAATGATTCTAAACAACGCTGATATATCAACCCCGGATGGATTTGGAATAATACTTGGTTCTTTTTTTCTAAACCAAGGAATAAGTCACAGAGTTACTGGATCTGATCTAACTCAAAAAATTATCAGGCTCGCAAATAAAAATAATTACAAAATATTTTTACTCGGGGGCTTGGATAATTATGCTAAAATTGCAAAAACAAAACTTGAATTAAAATACAAAAATCTTCAAATCGTAGGCGCTGAATCAGGATTTAAAGATATAAATCAAATATCAGAAAATGAAAACAATAGAATAATAGATAATATAAAAAATAGTGGGGCTCAAATACTTTTTGTTGGATACGGTGCACCATTTCAAGAAAAATGGATTTATAAGAATTTAAAAAACATCCCAAACATAGGCTTGGCGATAGGTGTTGGCGGTACAATAGACTTTATATCTGGAAAAACAAAAAGAGCTCCTAAATTTATTAGAAAAATTGGACTAGAATGGTTTTGGAGACTCATAAGAGAGCCATATAGAGCAAAAAGGATTATCAATGCTACAATAGTTTATATCTACAATATTATAAAGTGGAAAATACACCTACACAAACCATTTAGAAATAATGTAGTTGCTGTAATAATAAACACTGAAAACAAAATACTGATAATAAAAGAATTGTATGAAAAAACTGGCTATAGATTACCTCAGGGTGGAGTAGAAAAAAATGAAAATATAGAAGAAGGACTAAAAAGAGAAATACAAGAAGAAACTGGATTTACAAAAATACAAATCCTAGGTAGAGCCACTAGAACAAGCTCTCATTATTGGCCCATGAATTGGACAAGAGTTCCACCTTATCACAAAAAATATAATAAAAAATTTTGTGGACAAAAACAAACAATATATTTTATTCAAAAACTAGAAAATGAAAAATTCAATCCTGAAGAAAAAGAAATCATAGATCATAAATGGATATACAAGAAAGAGTTATACAAATATGTATCTCCTATCAAAAAAGAAATTTTAAAAATTGTGCTAAATGAAATAGATAAATACCTAAAATAAATATTATGATAAAAACACGTTTTGCTCCATCTCCAACAGGATTTTTACACATAGGGGGGCTTAGAACAGCGCTTTACAATTACTTGTTTGCAAAAAATCAAAGTGGTAAATTTGCACTCAGAATAGAAGACACTGATAGATCAAGATATATAGAAAATGCAGACAAGGAACTTGTAAGAGTCATTAAATCTTTTGAACTAAACTTTGATGAGGGTCCAATTTATCAATCAAAAAGACTCAAAACATACAGAAAATTTGCCGAACAATTATTAAAAGAGGATAAGGCTTATTACTGTTTTTGTAGCAAAGAAAGACTTGATGAAATAAGGTCCGATCAAGAAAAAAATAAACAGGTCCCAAAATATGATAGACATTGTCTAACTCTTTCAAAGGAAGAAATAAAAGAAAAACTCAAGAACAAGGAAGACTATGTAATAAGATTAAAATTGCCAGATAATATTGATATAATATTTAATGATCTTGTATATGGTGAAATCAAAATCAATACACATGACATAGACGACCAAGTTCTTATAAAATCAGATGGATTTCCAACATATCATCTTGCTGTTGTAGTAGATGATCATGAAATGAATGTTACGCATGTAATAAGGGGGGACGAATGGCTACCTTCGACACCAAAACACATTTTACTATATCAAATGTTTGAATGGGAAATACCAAAATTTGTTCATCTTCCACTACTTCTAAATCCGGATAGAAGCAAATTATCCAAAAGACAAGGAGATGTTGCCGCTGAGGATTTTATAAAAAAAGGATACCTACCTCAAGCACTACTAAATTACATTGCATTTTTAGGATGGAACCCAAAAACAGAAAAAGAAATTTATTCAATGAATGAGTTAATAAAAGATTTTTCAATTGAAAAAATAAATAAAGCTGGAGCTGTTTTTGATATAAGTAAACTAAACTGGATAAACGCGGAATATATTAGAAATATTGTAGCAAATAAAAAAGAAAATAAAGAAGATTATAAATACATAATTGATTTTACAAAAAATATTTTGGATAAATCTGATAGAATAGAGGATATAGTAAAAATATTTTCAGGAAGACTTAATAATTTATTAGAACTTAAAGAATTATCAAGCTTTATCTTTGATATTTCAGATTATCATACAGACATGTTGGTATTTAAAAAAAGTGACAAAAACACGACAATAAAAGGATTAAAGCTATCTATAAAAAATTTAGAACAAGTAGAGGAAAATAATTGGAATGAAATCAAATTAAACGAAGCATTAAATAAGATAATAAGTGAAAATAACCTTAGCCCCGGAGATGTATTCTGGCCTATAAGAGTAGCCTTGTCGGGACTAGAAAAAAGCCCCTCTCCTGCCGAGATACTCTGGGTTTTAGGTAAAAATGAAAGTTTAAATAGATTGAACATTGCCCTAGATAAACTAATGATATAAGGAGGTCTTGAGCGAGAATCGAGAGATCGAAATACTCTGGATTCTGAGCAAGGAAGAAAGTCTAGCGAGACTAAACATTGCCCTAGATAAGTTAATGGCGTAAGTAGACCTTGGGGAACGACAAAAAAACTGCAGTAGACTTTTTTATAAAACCCTATAATGCTATAATAAAATCAATGAGACTCACTAGATAAATTCAATTTTAAGTGGGTTAAGTGGTTAACTAAAAATATAATGATATCTAACGGATTGAAAAAAACAAAAACAAAAATATTTTTTTACTCAGCAATTATATCTTTGCTGTTTTTTCCATTTTCCAATACAAAATCTGAGACAATAGAGGACTTAAATCGTATAATAAATGAAAAAAAGAGCACTATAGATAATTTAAACAAGCAACAATTAATATATCAAAATAAAATCAAGCAAAAACAACAAGAGGGTGTCAGCTTAAACAATGAAATTTCTATATTGAATACAAAAATCGCTTCTCGCACCATTGGAATAGAAACAACCAATCTACAAATAGAAAATCTTGAACTAGAAATAAGAGCGACCAATTTAGAACTAGAAAAAAAACAAAACGAGTCAATTGCTTCAAAAGAGAACATAAAAGAGTCTCTTCGTCAACTATACAAAGAAGAGGACACTAATAATTCGCTCAAGGTTTTATTATTAAATCAAAATTTAAGTGATTTTTTTGATGAAGTTAGTAAACTAAAATCTCTACAATCAAATCTACTTGATAAAATAGAAAAATTAAAAAACCTACAAACCTGGCTAACACAAAAAAATGATAGTCTAACAAAATCAAAACAGGAACTAGAAGGATTAAAAACTCAATTAAGTACAGAACAAGATAAATTAAAAGATGAACAAGGTGCAAAATTTATGTTTTTATCTAGAGCAGAAAGTGATGAAAAAAAATTCAATAAACTTCTCGCAGAACTTCGCAAAGAACAAAATGATGCAAATAATTTAATAGCTTCATATGAACAAAAGGCTAGAGAATTATTAGCCAAAAAAAATGCTGGCAAAACTCAAAGCAATGAAACACTTATTTGGCCAGTTCCATCTCACATTGTTACTACATACTTTCACGACCCAGAATATCCTTTTAGAAGCATTTTTGAACATCCTGCTATTGATATAAGAGCTGGGCAAGGAACACCTGTTAGAGCTGCAGCCTCTGGGTACGTTGCAATAGCAAAAGACAATGGCTACGGATACAATTATATTATGATAGTTCATAGCAATGGTTTATCTACTGTATATGGACATATATCAAAAATAAGCGCTAAAACTGGAGACTTTGTAGTTCAGGGTGATATAATAGGACTATCAGGAGGTATGCCAGGAACACTTGGCGCAGGAAGACTTACAACTGGTCCACATTTACATTTTGAAGTTAGAGCAAATGGTACCCCCGTAAATCCATTAAACTACCTATAAAAAACTATACTTAAAAATCCCTCTAAACGGGATTTTTTTATTTTGTTTATACTATTTTAAAGGATGAAATTTTTTATGGACACTTTCAGCAAACCTATCTGAAGCATGTACATATCGCGTTGTTGTATCCAGTGATTCATGACCAAGTAATATTTGAATAGCTGCGGGACTTGCGCCATTTTCTGCTAAATAAGTTGCAAAACCATGACGAAGTGAATGTGCGCTAATTGGAACATTAATATTAAGAATATCTCTATAATATTTAATTCTATATTGCATATAATTCGTTGAAACACGCACATCTTTTTTTGATGTATTTCTACCTCTTATTGGAACAAATAATCTTTTTGACAAATCTTTACGAATTTCCATATATTCTTTAAGATATTTTTTTGATCTCTCTGTCATATAAACAAATCGTTCTTTTTTTCCTTTTCCTAAAATAAATATTCTTCCCTGTGAATCTATCTGATCTTTATTCAAATTAACAAGCTCTGAAATTCTCATTCCCGTTGAAAAGAGGAGTTCTAGCATAGCCCTATTTCGCACTGCAACTGTTTTATTTTTCTCTATTTCGGTTGGTGCTTCAATAAGCCTTACTAATTCATTAAACTCCGGCGTCTTTGGATGTTTTTTGATATTTTTTACCAACTTTACATGCTCTGGCAAAATAGAAGTTTTATAATCATTTTCTATCAAATATCTTAAATAAGATCTAAGCGAGGATAGCATTCTATTTGTTGAGTAAGATGACAATTTTCCATGATTTTCATGATTATTGCTAGTTGGCCTGTCTATTGAAAAAAGATAGGCCTTATATCTATCTATGTAGAGTTTACTTAATTTATCAAATTTTATATTTTCAGATATCAAAAAATTATCAAAAACTTTGAGATCTCTTTCATAATTATAAATTGTTTCGTTGGAAAAATTGTTAACTTGAAGATGAAGAAGGTATTCTTCAAATAATGGTAGAGTAGTGGCTCCTTTTACGCTTTTAGGCATATATATTGGTGTATATTTAATTGAGTATAATATCCCTTACACTCAGTTATTATAGGACTATTTAAGACTTCGTACAATACTCCGGTTAATACCCGTATAAAGGCCTCTTATGACAATATCTTTTTAATTAAAAATTAGTACTACTCCTAGGTTATTTTATAACCAGCATTAATG
>CAZWVD010000028.1:0-11759 GCA_964636855.1 uncultured Gammaproteobacteria bacterium
GGGGGTGTTTCCTTTGACCTATAGGGGGTGTTTCCTTTGACCTATAGGGGGTGTTTCCTTTGACCTATAACCTTCAAAACCCGCACCCAGCATAGGTTTGCGAGAAGGACAAAGGTTCTTAAAGCTCTTTCTTAAAGAAAAGCAGCATGGGGAGACTTCAGCGAATCGCGGCCACTTTTGAGCACACGGACATTGCTGCTGCTTTTTCTTTCAGAAAAAATCCAAAGACGGGGACAGAGGACACGCATAGAGGGCAAAAACAGGCCCGTAGGCGCGTTTTTTCCTGCTAAACATAGGGTTGTGCGCCTAGACGCGCGAAAACGCGCCTACGGGCCTAAAAATGCGCTTCCCGGCGGTGTTCGCTTTGCCGTGCGAAGTTCGCAAGTGTTGGCCGTGCGGTACAGGGACTAGGAAAAGTCCTCTTGACTTCAACAAATAAACAAATATACATTTATAGTGTGATGTACAATTGTGCATTACAACATTTATACAAATCAACATGCCAACAATTGCTTTTCTCTCTCAGAAGGGGGGTGCAGGCAAGACCACTCTTGCAACATGCGTAGCCCGACAGCTCCAGCTAGACGGGCATGAAGTCATCTTGATTGACGCCGACCCTCAAGGGAGTGCCAGAGACTGGCGAGCGGCCACCGACCGCGAAACTGTCCTCGTTGTCGGCCTCGACCGCCCGACCCTCGACAAAGACATTAAGGCGCTATCCGACAACGGGAAAAAGTGGGTAATCATTGACGGAGCGCCGCGCAATGAGGCTATGACGCTTTCAGCGATCAAGGCCGCCGACCTCGTTTTGATACCCGTGCAGCCTTCGCCCTACGATGTTTGGGCATCGGAAGACCTCGTTTCGGTTATCAAGGCGCGGCAGGAAGTCACAGACGGGAAACCTAAAGCCGCCTTCGTGATTAGTCGCGTGATTCGTCGCACGGAATTAAGCCGCGATGTTTATTCGGCTTTGGATGAAATGGGCTTGCCCGTATTTCAGTCCGACACCACTCAGCGGCAGATTTACCCGAAGGCCGCAGCCGAAGGATTGACCCCGGCGGACATAGAGCCGAAGGGGGAAGCCGCGAAAGAGATTCAGGCGCTAGTCAAGGAAATTTCAGCGCATATTGAAATCAACAATTAAACATTTATACAAATCAACATGCCAACAAAATCTATTATCAAACGCAAGCCAAAAGGCGAAAGCCATAATCCACAATTGGCCGACGTTCTGGACGATGCGAAGAAGGAAAAAGATATTCCTCTCCATGTGATGCTACCAGAAAGCCTAATGAAACGGCTTCGCCTTCATGCTGTCGAAAAGGATAAAAGTCTACGTGCCGTGATTATGGAAATGTTGGAAAAGACTATCTAAAAAATGACTACTATCAAAGAAATAAATCAAGAGTTTGATGAAATATATAAAAAAAATGGATTGGAAAATCTATTTGGCGGCATTGTTTCTCTGGGGTGGGCGGCCTTATTTTGTTACAACCATTTTTACCTTGATAAGTACGCCGATAAAGCTGGACTTTTTGCAAAGTGGGTTTTCCCGCTTTGGAGTTCATTTATGATTGCCATGTTCGGAATTGTTATTCCAGTTACTATTATTTATGGGATCGTACTTATTTGGTGCGTGTATTTTAGAAACAGAGGATAAAAGGCGAAATGATATGGTGAACAATTCGACAGTTTCAAAATTTTGGGCGTTCATAGTTTGTTGGGGGATTATTATTTCGTTTATGTATTTCAAAACGGATGGACAGTTGACATTGTTAAATTCTATTTTTGTAACTGCACCGTTTGCATTGCTCGCTTATTTTACTTTGGGAGCATGGTTTATCGCGCCAATAATAAAAAAAGCCTTGGATAAAATAGATTCAAATTAAAGGAGTATGTATTTTGAGTGAAAATAGAACAACAGCAAGAATTATTTCTTTTGCAATTTGCTATGCCGCAGGGTTTTTATATTTAATTAGCGACGGCGGCGATGCTTCTTCAGCACTCATTTTGGGCGCTTTGTTGGGGTTGATTGGCTATTTTGTCATTGGGCTTTGGATAATTGCGCCGATCATGGAGAAAATACTAGATGCAAAGTCACGGTCTGATTATAAAATTCAAACAATAAACACAAATAATCAAAACCGTATATCTGTAATAGAAGCTCAAAGATATGAGGATGAGCGGGAGTATTTGCGCCGTAAAAGAGAGCTTGAATTAGAGTTTGAGCACATGGCAAAAATTATGAGGCTTCAAAGTGACTTAGACCAAGGAAAAATGGATAGGCTTACTGATATGCAAAACAAATTTAATAGCAGCAAGAGGCAAGACTTAGAAGCACTTAAATCACAAATTGATTCTATGCAAAGAGGTTAATAAATTAAGTAATGAAGTAAAAGAGACGGTAAGGCGGTTCATAGAAAATAAAGGGTGGGTTTAATCTCATGCAATGGACAAATTTAGCCGAAATAGAGTCACGCTTTGACCCTCGTATGCGGTTAAGCCGTGAACAAATGACTATGAGGCACTATCAGGAGCAAGCCAAATTAGACCAAGCCGAGCGGCATCATTTTGAACGGGTACGGCTTGAAAATAGGCGGATAGAGGCTAATGCAGAGGCAGAGCGGGAAAATTCAAGGGCAGTAGTCCAACGAGAGGCCGTAGCTGGCAAGAATGCCCTAGCCCTCGCAAATAGAAATCATCTACTAGGGCAGTTTTCACAAAGTAGCCAGCTTATAGATTCGATGATTCATTCGCAACTTAAGCAAGAGGAGGACTGGAACCATGTCATGGCTGACACCATGAGGCAGCTTCTAGTATCAGAGGCTGACACAATAAAACAAACAAAATTAAAAGAGCTAGACCAGAGGCACAAAATTGAAGCACTTCAATTGACGCACAACCTCGCAATTGCCAGCATGGTGCTAGAGCATGAATTACAAAATCTAAGGGTTTCATTCGATAAATCTTGCGATTTAATTTTCAAAATTATCGAGCGGGTTTTAGGGTTTGGTGATCGGGAAGTCCAGCGGGGAGAGGTTAAAAACGCGATAGACCAAGTTGTAGCAGGGTGGGAGGCTTCTTGGCGTTGAATGTATATTTATATATTTGTTGTTTTCATTAAAAGTATAAAGCTATAAAACTATATTTGTTTGCCGCCTTCTCGGGAAGAGTTCGCAATGCGTATTGCATTGGGGAGTTGAAATAAAGATTTGACTAAAGGCCGTTGATTCATATGATGTTTTGGCAATAGATGAACAAACGCCTTTCCGCATCAGGAAGCCAACGGGCTAGGCGAACGACAAACGAGTAACCAAAGGATTTTCGGCAGGCGCAAGGCATGACAAATTTTGAAATCACCATAGGCCAAACCAGCACAGCCGAGAACCCGCATGAGCTGGCCGAAGCCCTCTCAAAGCATCTCAAAAAGCACAGCAACGATCAGCGCCGCCCGCTTGCATACGCTGGATTTTCCCGACTTCTCGAATCTGGAGTGAACACCAGAACCCCCGACCGTGGCGACCCGTTTTTGTATCGTGGAGATAAAGAGCTGGCATTAAGTGATGCGGAAATTAACGCGCAGTTTCCAACTATTGACCCCGTAGATTTTCGGACGCTAAGAAGGGGATTTATTTATAAAGAGGCGATGAAAATCGCTTTAGAACGCATTGAATATGAAAAAGAGGTATTGAACCACGCACATGGCAAAAGACACCAGAAAGGGCAGGTGAGCCATTCGGATTATCTGGAATATCTTTCGGCGTTCCATGCTGAAGATCTGGCGCCATTTTTTCGCCCGTGGGCTTTGCCTGTGTCAGGCCGTGACCTCAAAGCCCATGCGTATATCGCGGCACGTTCAGGGCATGGGAAAAGTGAACTCATTAAAACCATGCTCTACGGCCTTTTAAAGGCGGGGCAAGGCACTATTTTGTTCGACCCTCACGGCGACATTGCCGAGCAGGTTGTGAGGTGGCAGGAGTTCGCCGAAGACCCTTCAAGACTTGTCTATTTCTCCCCATATCTGGCGGGGGGCAGGCTTGACACAATCCCCGTGATAAACCCGCTGGCACCATTGCACCAGGCAGAGGATTTAGATAGCGCCGTGGAGAACTTCATAGGCGTTATTTCTGCCGTTGTTGGGGGTGACTTTGATATGTCGGTACGCATGAAAATGCTGCTTCGGCCATGTCTCTACACATTGGCCGCATATCCAGAATCGACCATCTACGACCTTATCGAATTCATGGCCGAAGACGATAAGAAAGACAAGCAGGGACAACCAACAGCGCCCACACCGTGGGTAGAGAAAGCCCGAACGCTTCTCACGAATCGCGCACAGCAAGATATTTTGCGGACTTTCTTCGACAAGACCTATGACACCACGAAGGCGGCCATACGCGACCGCCTGCGAACTTTCCTCGCCTCGCATGGCCTCGACCGATGTTTGGCGGGGGAATCGACCATAGACCTATCTAAAGCGATGGACGCGGGAAAATTCATCGTCTTCAATCTCTCACGCGGCAAGATGGGCGACGAAACCAGTTCGATTTTTGGCCGCTTCTTGCTGGCGGCAATACAAAACGCGGCCATACAGCGGCAACAGAAAAAAGCCGATGAGCGCCGACCCGTTTTCACCTTCATAGATGAGGCCGACCGCCTTCTATCGGATAGCGTGGTTTCGATTTACAAGGAAACCAGAAAGTACGGCCTCCATCTCGCCATTGCCCAACAAATTACGGGGTTTGGCATGAGCATCGAAATGAAACGGGCAATCTTCGGAAACTCGAATGTACGCATTGCAGGGGCCGGCGGCGGCGATGTTGAAACGACCCGCGACCTAGCCACCATGACAGGCATCGACCGTGCAGAAATCGAGCGGTTGCCCTCGCATGTTTTCTATGCGCGGCGGGGAGCATCCGAGGCCGTGCGCTTTACCGTCCCTTCGATGCTGGCCGACGGCCGCAACGCCATGAGCGCCGATGATTGGGAGCGCGTGAAGGCGTACCAAATTTTCCACTACTACCGCGACCACCAGACAGGCGCAGCGCCCACATACGCAGGCGTTACCCCTTCGCACGAAGACCGTCCCCCGATAGTGTTTACTTAAACATTTATATAAAACAACATTTCAACAATGCCACGTTTTCGAGCGAACTTCACCGATAATCACTTGGCCGCACTTGTCGCCGTGTGGCGTTTAGTCAATGCGACTTCGCAGGCCGTGGCCTTCAGCCAGAACATGCCCGAGCGCCGCGACTACTGGAAGCGGTATTTGAACGACTTGGCCGAAGAGGGTTGGTTAGTCTCGAAGCTGATTCACTCGACCGCCAGAACGGGGAAGACTGGCCGCAAACTTGGCACGCTTTACGCCCTCACAAAAGAGGGCGCGGCGGTTGTCGCCGAAACTATAGGCATCAACCCTGAAGAGGTGTTTTTTCCTCGAAACGGGATATACGCATCAAGCCCTTTTCAGTTCCCGCACCGAGCGGAATTTATCGAGGTGCTGGCCTTGTTTCTCGGGCATCAGAAAGCCAGTCAAGGCGGCTTCGAGGTGCTAGACCTCGTGCCGTACTATCGGCACGAAGGCTCAAACCGTCTCGGCACGGGCAAGGCCGCGACAAGCGTTCAAGTTTCGGGCGAATTCAAAACGCGAACCATCGTCCCCGATGCGCTTATGCGGTTTCGTGTCGGTAATACCGTGCGGCTGGCCGCGATAGAGTTTCACCGCGAGACAGACACGCGGGGGATCATCGAGCAGCTACGCAAGCACGGCGCGGCCATCGAGCAAGGGCTATTTGCGGCCATGTTTGAACAGGGCGCGGCAAACCATGTTTTGAGCATCCATGCCAACGGGGACAAGCTGCGGAATGTGCGAGAGCGCATCGAGGCGGGAGAGTTTCCGAACTTCACCAGATATGCCGCAGGGTTTCACTTTTCGACCGCGCACGACTTGGTAGCCCGTGCGGTAGAGGGCGCTTTTTATGGTATCAATGGCAGCAAAAGCACGATATTTGATTGTGCAAAAGGATTTTGACGTGAGAGCTGAAATAAATACCAACGTATTGGAAATGGTGGCACCAGCCGCAGCCTCTAATGCAGAGCGGATTTTACCCAAAAAAACTCTGTACCAGGGCGATTGCTTAAAAGAATTAAAAAAAATAAAAGATGCTTCAGTTGATTTAATAGTCACATCTCCACCCTATGCCGACCAGAGAAAATCAACTTATGGCGGTGTTCATGCGGACCAATATGTCGCTTGGTTTTTGCCAATAGCAAAAGAATTATTAAGAGTCTTAAAACCAACTGGCTCATTCATTTTAAATATAAAAGAGCGTGTTGTTGATGGCGAAAGACATACTTACGTAATGGAACTCATCATTGCAATGAAAAAGCAAGGTTGGTTGTTCACAGAAGAATATATTTGGCACAAGAGAAATTGCTATCCTGGTAAATGGCCTAATCGCTTCCGTGATGCTTGGGAGCGGTGTATTCATTTTACAAAGGAAAAAAAATTCCATATGTACCAAGATGAAGTTCGTGTACCGATGGGTGAATGGAAAAAATCGAGGCTTAAATCATTAAGCACCACGGACAAAACCAGAGATGAATCAAAAGTAGGTAGCGGCTTTGGGAAGAAGATTGAGAATTGGGTTGGCCGAGAATTGGCATATCCGACCAATGTGCTGCACTTGGCAACAGAGTGCAGTAATCGCAGTCACTCTGCCGCCTTCCCTGAGAGTTTGCCAGAGTGGTTTATAAAGCTATTTACCAAAAAATTTGATACTGTACTAGACCCTTTTAGCGGCTCTGGCACAACCATGCGCGTGAGTGAAATTCACAATAGGAATTCTATTGGCATTGAATTAAATGAAGAATACTGCGCAATGATTGCGAATGACCTTGGTTTGCAAAAGAAAAAAATTAATAATGGAATTATTTATGAATGAGCTTGACTTGAATGATGTTAAAAGTTTCATAGAAGAGCAAATATGGCCGAGGTTTCATGCCAAGAAATTAGAAAAGGCACAAGCAATAACCCTTGACGATATAATTAAAAGAAAAAATCCATATTTATTCAAGGCGAAAAACTCGACCTCTGCGAGCCATTTTATAAAATCTGTTTTAGATGCTTCGCTTTCTTCTGGTGAAGAAACAACATTTGGGAACTTCATGGAAGAAGTGGCACTTTATGTTTGTGCCAAAGTGTTCGATGGAAGAAAATCCGGCATCAAGGGTATTGATTTAGAGTTTGAAAATGACGGGAAGAAATATATAGCAAGCATCAAGAGTGGGCCTAATTGGGGGAATGCTGGGCAAATAAGGCAAATGCTTTTGAATTTTAAGACTGCGCAAAAAACACTTCAAACTTCAGGTGGCAGTCGTGAAACGGCATTCATTTTTATTGAGGGCTGCTGCTATGGCGCAGACGCAAATCCCAACAAAGGCACACACTACAAATATTGTGGTCAAGATTTCTGGAAACTTATAAGTGGTGGTAGTGAAACTCTTTATAAAGACCTCATCGAGCCACTTGGTCATAAAGCAAAGGAGCAAAATGACAAAATATCGGCTGCGGCTGATGCCAAACTTAACACGTTGACGGCTGATTTTGTTCAGCGATTTTGCGATGCAAACGGTGTTATTAAATGGAATGAACTAATTGAATTTAATTCTGGAAGAAAAGCCAAAAAATAGCTTACGCGGCTCCAATCCTAACCGGCGAAAGTTATTCTATCTAGTCAATTAGAATAGTTAATTCCAAAACTTCATAAACCGCCCGACATTGGTTTCCGTGTAAATGGTGGTGGACTGAATAGACCGATGCCCCATGTAGGTTTGTATCGCGCGGGTATCGTGGCCAGCATTGGCCAGCGAGTACCCGCAGGCATGGCGCAACATGTGCGGGTGAGGCACGAAGCCCAACCCTGCTTTTTCGCCGTACCGCTTCAGTAGGTAATTCACTTGCCGCCTGTCTAGAGCTTCACCTCTCTCGGAGAGAAAAACCGCGCCGCCTTCAGCGCCCTTGTAGCCCTCCCGAACTTTTAACCAGGCACGAAGCGCCTTCAGCTCGTCGGGCGCGATGGGGTGCGTTGTTGGCGTGCCATTTTTTGACCGTGACACATAGGCGACCTTTGCGTCTAAATCCACGTCGGCCAGCAGAAAACGGCACGCCTCGGAGACACGCCACCCGCGCCGGTACATCCAGAAGACCAAGCACGAGTCACGGACAGCGTGGCGGCCACTCTGTGCCGCCTCTATGAGGAGTAGAACCTCGTTTTCTGTGAGGTAGCGCCTACCCCTTCCCCCACCCTCTGAAAGCGCCCCTATGGGCGTTCTATGAGGTGCATTTTTTGCCGGTTTCCGTGCGCTCATGATTTTGTCTAAAGTTAGAGGCTACGCGCCCACGAGAAAGCCCGTGAATGCGTGAGACATTTTATGAACTTTAGACAAAATAGCAATTCCGTCTAAAGCGAATGCACAAATATTTATTTGTTGATTTATATAAATGTATATGTATTTGACTTTCAAGCGCGGGCGGATAGTATGTCAGTACCTATCATTAACAGGTGACAACCATGCCTAACACACTCGAAGACTCCCGCGAAGCGAAAAACTCCACAGTCAAGCTTACCGCTGATGAACGGGAGGGCATCAAAACGATTGCCTCTCTCAGGAATAGAACGCCTCATTACATTATGAAAGAGGCTATTCAACTGTATTTAAAACGGGCTGAATCTGAAAAAGAGTTCATTCAATCGGCTTTAGATTCACGCGAACACTTGCGAACAACTGGGTTACATATCACGCAAGACGAATTCAGTGCATGGGTGCAAGCAATACAAAGAAACCCTAAAACACCTATGCCAGCATGTCACAAATAATTTATTCAGAACAAGCACAATCCGATCTGAATAGGCTTTTTATTTTCCTTGCAGAAAAAGAAATTGAAGTCGCTCAAAGGGCAATGCTTGAAATTGATGCATCAATTTCAAAACAACTTTCAAAGAATCCGAAAATCTGCCGTGAAATTCGGCATGGACTTCGAGAATTTATTATCCGCTTCGGGAGAAGCGGATATATTGCATTGTTTGACTACAAAGAAAAGCTAGACATTGTAGAAATTCTCGCTATTCGGCATCAACTAGAAGACGATTATAAATAAAATTTGAGCTAGAATGCGGCAACCATTGAAAGTTCACCACATGCAATCTCTTTCCGAACTCATAGCGCAACGCGAAGCACTCGATAAGCAAATACAGGCCGCAAGACAACTTGAAAACGCGGACGCAATCGCAAGCATTCATAAGCTGATCGAGCAATTCGGGCTAACTGCCCTAGATATTTTTCCTTCCAAAAAAGGAAGCTCAAAGGCTGCAAAAAAGGTTGCTCCAAAGTTCAAAAACCCGGCAACGGGCGACACTTGGACAGGGCGCGGCAAACCGCCAAAGTGGATAGCTGGACAAGATAGAGAGCAATATTTAATTCGTTGAGTTTTATTTGACGCTTAAATGAAATTTTTGCAAAAGATCAAATGCTCTATCCCAGTCAATTTCATTGGTCAGATTAAGACTAAATCCATAAAGCGCATTCTCCCTACGTTTTCCATCTTGTATTTCATAAACACAAGCTTTATTTTTACATCCAACATAGATGCCAAGATGTCTATTGCCGTCAATTAACAATTCTTTGCCTTTTACTATTTCAATAGGATATTTTATTATGTCGTCGGCTTCTTGTAGATCAATACAATAATTTGTTTTCATTTTATACAGCACACACAATGTTTTGTTTTCACTCAAGGTGTACTGACTGTTTGCATTTCTTGCGGGATCTAATGCCTTATTAAAATCCGCAATATCTGAAGTCGTCGTTTGCGCAAAGGCGTGCGAGCTAAGGAACAAGCAAAATAACAAAAAGATTCTGAAATACATTTGACTTTCCAGAAAAGTAAATAAAATAGGGGTAAGGTTCACACCTTACCCCTAGCCCTTAGTGCATTTATTTTCTCTTCTACCCCCCATATGGGAGAGTACAGACTTAAAAACCTGTTCTGGCAATCAGCCAGAGAACAAAACTCACTCACATGTGTATTGAGAAAATACTCAATATGAGAAAAGTCAATGCACTCATAAGCAAATTCCAGTAGTCGTTTTCTTGTCCTTGCATAGCCTAATAGGGGTTAGAAAATAAAACGCCTGCTTCTACAGGCGACTACATTATGAACGGGAAAAGCCGTTCATGCAAAAAAGCACCGATAGGGGTGTTTTTTTGTTTAAATGTTAATTTATACATTTATATAAATGTATTTTTGTTTAAATGTTGTTCGGCAAATTTTGCGAACTTCATTCGGTGCATGGGTGCGTTTTCTGCCTGTTTGTCGAAGCTCTTGCGGGTAATGTCGGCAAGGCCGCTTGCGTAGGCGTCTCGAAGCTCTGTTTTTCGCTCTTCTGGCAGGGCAGCAAACGCGGCCAGCGTGTCGCGTAGCCAAGCATCCGTTTTTGCGGCCTCTGCCGCCTTCTTTTGCGCCTCGCCTTGCTCTCGCTCTGCATCCTTGCGCTTCTTCGCTTCTACGGCCTCTTTTTTGGCCTTCTTATCGGCATATGAGGTGTGCCAACCCTCATTTATGGCCTTGCGGTAGATAGCGCCATAGTTTGGCTCGTTTCCCTTCGTGGCCTCTCCTTCCCCGTACTCATTCGCTCGTTCTATGCAAAGCTCGATCTCTTCGGGCTTACGCAAGGCGAGATATTCCATTTGCATGGATGCCTCGATATGCACTTTTGAGAATCGGAAAGCTGGATTTTGCTCAAGCTCAGGGAATGGGATAGAAGTTTGATTTTTTCTAGCCACCTCGAAATAAAAACCTATTACGTTTCTGCCTGATTTTTTAAAGTGAATTTCTTTTATTGAAATATCAGAAACAGGGGAGTGATTTATATTATCAATGGGTTTTTTAATGACGAAATAATTCAAATTTTTGAATTCTGGATATTCGTGCGATTTTAACCCCATGTATTCCCTAAAATCTTGAATTGTCATGTATGGGGTGTTTCTTGCACCGACATAATCGCGGCAAAGTTTATATATTACCGCCTCATATTTTCCAGAAAAATGATTGAATATTTGCCAATTCAATAATTGAAACATTGCCCTAGGCTGATCCAATCCCCTCATTACATTTTCCAAGAATGGAGGGAGTTCAATAGAAATGGTTTTACTTGTCAATCGTGCGCGCGATATAAACCCATTAAATTCTTCTGCTTTTTCGCCGCCTTTTTCAATGAAAGAAAGAATAATATCCTCTTTGCGTAGCGCGATCAAATCCCGTTTTAATTCTGCTTTCGTTGTCTCATAACCCAACAACGAATCTAACTCTTTTTTGGGGAATTTATAATATCTATCTTCATCATAAACACCGCCAGATTCATAAAAATCACGGTATTTTTGAAGAACAACAAGCCATATTTTGTATTGCCGAAGAGTTATGGAATGCTTGATATGCACAACGGCTTGGGGGGCTTTAACCTCCTTTTTGACTTCGATGTCTGTTGCTGGATTCATGCGGGCATTTTATCTGAATACAGCAAAAAGTCAAAAAAATAGTTTTTGATGTTATGACCTATGGCGACAAGGTGGCCGATAGAACGTGTCGCCTTGACACCATAGAGAGGGGGTCTTTTCTTCCATGATAGGGGGGTGTTTCCTTTGACCTATAGGGGGTGTTTCCTTTGACCTATAGGGGGTGTTTCCTTTGACCTATA
>CAZWVD010000029.1:0-3584 GCA_964636855.1 uncultured Gammaproteobacteria bacterium
AATTGCTAAGGTTTTTGTTTAATATAAACTGATTTACAATTAAAAATACTACTACGAACAAAAAAGCTGAGATTAAAATGATTTTAATTAATTTGGACATAATAATTATTTAAGTTAATTATAAATATGAAAACTTTACCCTCTCATCCCCAACTCCTCGCCTTTCACTTATTAATATCTTTTCTATTTAAAATATACTTCTACTGGAAAAAATGTAAATACATATTATCAACAGCTCTTACGACGTCGACGGCAAACAAAAAAACGCCGAGTTATTACCCGACGCATTTTTGTTTATCTTTTTTTACTTCAAAGTTTGAAGAACTTTTTGTATTGCTGATTGTCTATTTACTAAAATTTTATTAATATCTGCTATACTATCTAATTTTATTCCTTTTTGAGCATCAATCATATAGTAAATATCTTCTCCTTGTCTTGCAAAAGACATACCTTTTATATCTAACCTTTCCCCGTTTTGTAAGACGTTTTGTAATGCATTGAGCTTGGTTGTAAAGTCTTTGTCTGGATTTAAAAATATATCAACAGCATTTTTAGAAGTATTCATTGAACCAATCTTAGTCAACTCTTCTGTCAAAGTATCTTTTGGCAAACCACTATCATGAGAAATAATATTATCTAATTCCATTTTTACCTGTGAAAATTCATTTGGTGTCCACGTATTCTCCATAAACGATTTGCTAATATCTGAGTTAATTTCAACGCCCAATCTAGCTGTTATTTCATCATATCCACCACCAGATGTATCTCTATCTACCAAAGTAAATTCTATACTGTTTTGATGTCCGGTGCTATCTATTGCTGTACCAACTATTTTATTATTTGCAATTTCAGAAACATCTACGCTATAGTCTTTACCATCAATAGTAACATTTTCTATATGACTTCCTGAGTGAATATTGCTAAATTCTCCATAATCATTAAAATCAACCGCCTGAGATTCTCCATGAAAAAGACCTTCTGGAGCCTGACTCTCTATATCCAAAGACCCCACCACTGAATCTTGTCCAACACTGGGTATATCTATATGTGTTGATTCGAAATCCTGAATCTTTAAATCTATATCTCTTGCTAATCCTTCTTTTTCTGATAATAAAGCTAATTGCCTTTGTAATTCTTCTTCAAACTGCAACCTAGCCTCTGGTTGACTTGAAACTTCTGGATTATCTAAGAAACTCTCTATTTTCTCTATTGATGCTCTTGTTGTAAGTATTTCACTGTCTAATTCTGCTTCCCTTCTTTGAAGTTCAGCAAGAACATTATCTAGTGCATTAGCTTCTTCTCCTGAAGTAGGAACGTTGTTGTGAACTTCTTCTGCAACACGTTTTCCAGCCCCTATCACCTTTGCAACCTGTTCTGGACTTTTAATATAATGTTCATACCAAGAAGCATGACTTGGATTTTCATCTATCAAAGTTATGTGACCGCTTGAATCAACTACAACCCTTGCTCCTGGAGCTACAAGATTTGCATCTACATTTTCATGAGTTATTGGATTGCCCAATTTATCAATAGTAATAAGGGTCATCTTTGATCCTGCTGGAACATTCATATTTAATGTTTCTGAAACACTAGATCCTTTTGCAACTGTAGCACCTTGACTTGCAAGTTCATGAATTTGAGCAACATTCATTTTTGGAACATCAACGTTAGCACTTGCAACATTTTTTGCTGCTTCAACAGCGCTTTCTACTGGTGCTACTGATGGAATTGGATTTTCATGAGATACATTATTTTCTATTAATTTATTTATATAATTTTTTTCATTTGCATTTGATGTAAAATGATCTCTCAGATTTTCCAATAATCCATTATTAGCCTTTGCACCTGGATATGTATCCAATAATTTTTGCATATGTCCTGATAGATCTTCTTTATTATCAATAAGAGCCTGAGCCACTTTTTCATTACCTATTAATTTTGGATTATGAAATATAGCATCTAAATCCCCGTGTGATAAATTACCCGCCTTCGTAATGTGCTCAATTGCTTCTTCTGGATTTTCTATGCTAATAAATAAATGTCTTAATCCCCTACCAACTAAAAATGCACCTGCGCTTATACCAGCACCAACCAATGCTTTCTTTATTAAATACGTCTTTCTTTCTTTAGAAATCTTTTCTTCTGTGCTAAATAATAAGCGTTCTAATCTTATAGTAACTTCATTTTTTTTATTAGAATCAATGTCTTGCTCATAAGACTTTGTCATAGCTCTTCCTAAGATATCTATGATTCTATTTTGATTAGAGAGTCTTTCTTCTTTTTTACCAAAATTTACAAGACCCAAATTTAATTTTTGTTCTGTATATTCAATTCTATTGCGTAACATTCTAGTCAATTCTGATCTTTTTGTTTCATCTGCTTCATTATTTATTTTATCTATCAATTTTTCAAGCTTAACAATAAGTCCTGTTGTTATTTCTATTTCCTTATCAATCATCATTTTTCCATCTTCTCCAAATACTATATTACCGTCGGCATCTTTTTTATAAATAACCCGATTTGATGTACTCTCTAAGTCAACAACATTTTTTACCCTAGAATCTTTTATTCCCCTTCTTGCATTTTTATCAACTTGAACAAGCTCTTGTTTGCCCATGACTCCACTTCTTATCCCACCAACAATACCTGCTGCAATACAACCAACCCCCGTCACTGCCATTGTTCTTGTAAGTGCACCTGCAAATATCCATCCACCCTTTGCAACAAATTCACTCTTGAAAGCTTTTAACCATGCAGACTGCTTACTACTTTTGCTTATTTGTTTTTCTATATCTTGATTTTGAACTATATACTGGTTTAATTTAATATTTGCTTCCATTTTAATAGCTGAATCAATCCATGCAACATTATCTACATTTTCAGCCAACTCATATAATTCATCAAACAAATTATTGAATTTATTTTCTATAGACTTATATTTAGTTCTTTGTTTTGATTTTGCAGTATCTAGAGACCATTCATAAGGCATTTGAGAAAATTCTGTTGCAACCTGATTAAAATTATTAATTAATTCATGGCTTTTTTCTGTTAATTCAAATTGATTCCAATTTCCAGCATACAAAATTTCTAATTTACCACTTTTTTCATCTGTTTTTACATCAATATTATTATTTAACACTCCGTCTGCCAATAATTTTAAGGTCTCTAAATCGTCTTGATCAAAATCTTTTTTCAAAAATTCCTGAGTCTTTGTCTTCTCTGCTCTTGCTATAGAAAATTCTTTCTTAATTGATTGTTTTGCACCCACATACATTTGCTCAATATTAGCAACTCTTCTTCCTAGCCAATTTTTTCCTTTTTTAATTTTTGACATCTTGCTCTCTGTATCGTCTCTAAATCCTCTTTGAGAATCTTCTTTGATAATGTCAAATTTTAATTGTAAAAAATTCTCTATTATAAGAGTTTTTTGACCATATGAAAAACTTCCAAAATCATCTAATTTTTCATATATAACATCTTTCTTTTGTCTTAGAGAAATAGATTTTTTGTGATCTTTTTGTTTTTCTTCATCACCATTCTCATCACCCTCTTCATTGTCTTGATTTTCTATTTCTTCTTCTCTT
>CAZWVD010000029.1:3684-6707 GCA_964636855.1 uncultured Gammaproteobacteria bacterium
TTTCTGGTTCTGGGGTTTCTGGTTCTGGGGTTTCTGGAGCTTGAGCCTCTTCTTGAATACTTGTTGACCCTGATTCTGTAATTGCTTCTTCCGTAATCACTGGATCCGTTGTTAAAATTTCTGGTTCTGGGGTTTCTGGTTTTGACACCACTACTTCATCAGTTTTTATTTTTAAACCAGTGCCACCACGAACAGACCGTCCTTTGGTGTAATTTTCTATAACTCCACAAGCATTTTCAAATATTGGTATATCCACAAAACCATATGTTTGTTTTAATTTTCTAAAAATATCCCACGTATCAACCTCACCATCTAACAAAAGCTTTTCTAAAATAACTATCTTATAATTTGTGTCTGTGTTTTCTTGTGATATCAATCTCTTTTTATATTCTTCTAATTTGACCTGTAATGCACCTACAATCTTAGCATCTTCTGGCAACGTTATTTTAAAACTATTCTGCTCTTCTTGTGTATTAATATTTTCTTGATTTTGAGAAATTATTTCTGGTTTTGCTACTTGATTTAAACCCTCTATTGTTGATTTAATCTCCCTTAACCTTGATAAAACCTCTTTTGGATCTGACGAAATTGTCTCTTGTTGTTGAATAGGTTCTGTTTCTAACTCTGCCACTGGAGTTTCTGAGACTAGTTCTTCTGTAACTACTGGCATTTTTATCGCATCATCAATTATTCTATCGGTAGTTGTTGATTCCAATTTTTGCATATCTATATTTTTCAAAATAGATTGAATAACTTTATCTTTATTTTTTTTGTCTCCACTATCAGATCCTGTGAGTTCTTTACGAACAAAAACAAGTTGCTCCAAACTCAAAGAATTCAATCTTTCTCTTAGCGATTGTTCTATATTTTCTTTTTGAGATTCTAATTCTACCACTGGAGTCTCTAATTCTGATTTTGATTCTTCTGTAATGAATGGCTTTGATTCTATAGACTCCATAGCTTCTACTTTTTCTACAAGATCTCTAACTTGTTTTTTTAAATCTTTAAGTTCTTTTATTTCTTTCTTACATTTTTTAGAATCTTGACTTTCTAAAAACACAATAGATTGATTCAATTTTTCAAATACATCTTCTATTCTTTGTATTGTTAATTCTGAATTTCCACTTATCAAATCTATTGCTTCTTGTTTTATTATCTTTGGATTTATTTCTCCCACATCCTCCTTATCCATATTTTTTAATTCATGATTATTTTTCATATGTTTTATTTTCTTTTAAATTAATAAACTTTATAAAAAATTAATTTTTTAATTATTTAAAAACTTTTTTCTTAAATTATTTAATCTTTCAGAATTCAAAATCTTTTTAGCCTCCTTCATTATTTCAACTCTTCTATTCTCTATTATATTTAATTCGGCCATTATCAGATCAAGTTTTTTTTCTTTTTCTGATTTTGCTTGCCTACCAGTCTTCGACTGAGCAAGTGGGTTGTTTTTTGTATTTATCATTTTATAAGATATTAATTTTTTAAATTCTATTAATTATAACATTATACCACGCTTTTTATTTCTAGTCAAGTATATAAATGAAATAATGCCTATTATAAGCCAAAAAACACTCATTATCATAGGCATCCTTATGCCCATTAACATTGGTGCAACATCCATCCTCAAAAGCTCCATCAGAAATCTTATAATTCCATATCCTATAATATAAGATGCTATTATCTTGCCCTTAAAATATTTTTTACCTAGTATTTTAATAAGAATAACAAACAAAATGATGTCCAATATAGACTCATACAAAAAAACAGGGTGATGATATAGCCCCGTATCCTCTACATATATAGCCCATGGAAGACTAGTTATTTTTCCATAAAGTTCTCCATTGAAAAAATTTCCCCATCTTCCTATAGCCTGTCCAAGTGGCATCACAAGAGCAAATAAATCAACATATTTAAGAAAATCTAATTTATTTTTTTTACAATAAAAATATATTGTAATAACTCCCGCTATTACAGCACCTTGAACCGCTATACCACCATTCCAAATTTTAAAAATATCAATTAGATTATTTTTATAATAAGCAAAATCAAAAAATAACACACTGTATAATCTTGCACCAAGTATTCCAAATATGAGCAAATAAAAATAAAGATCCTCTATTGATTTCTTGTTGTAGCTACTTTGTTTTCGTATCATCTTATTTATTACAAACATACAAACAAGAACTGCAGATACAAAAATCAAACCATAATAATGAATTTTTATTAATCCTAAATCAATTAGTATTGGATTTGGAACTATATTTATCATTTTTTTTGAGCATTTTCTAATTCAACTGCATAAAGAATTTGTTTTAAAACGTCTCTTGGAACAACTCCTTGAAATTTATTTCCATTTACAAAAATAGTTGGCGTTCCATTTACGCCCGCCTTAAGTCCTGTTTCTATGTCTTGAGATATTTTTGTATTATATTTTCCACTATCAATACATTGTGAAAATATATCCATATTCAAATTTAATTCTTCTGCCAATTTATTTATTTTTTCTCTACTAAAGTCTGTTTGATCTGAAAATAATTTGTCGTGCATTTGCCAAAACTTGTTTTGATCGTTTGCACAATAAGAAGCCTGTGCCATTAAATAATTATCTGTGATTGGAAAATTTCTAAAAATAAGCTTTACTTTGTTTTGATTGTCTTTTATAAAACTTCTTAAGGTTGGATCAAAAACCTGACAATTTGGGCATGAAAAATCTGCAAACTCAACTATCGTCATAACTGCATTATCTGGTCCCAAAAATGGCCTGTCTGTAAGTTCCAATTGCTTACGATCTACTGGTTCCTCTTTTACGCTAAATTTGCCACTATATTGAGAATAACCGCCGGCAACAGTTGAGCTTACTATGTCCCCATTTTCAAAAGCCTTTTTATACTTCAAAAATGTTGTAGCAAAATTTAACACAAATAATGCAACAATAATAAAAACAATAATAAGTAACACGACCCACCATTTAAAAAACCCTTTAATCCCTTTTTTTATTTTTTTATTTTCTATCATAT
>CAZWVD010000029.1:6807-11308 GCA_964636855.1 uncultured Gammaproteobacteria bacterium
ATTTTCTCAATATTGTATGCAGTTTTTAGAACCCCTTCATCGCTCAAATAAGATCCAATAATTTGAATTCCTATAGGAAGTGGTTTTTTTATTACTGGAATCGTCATCGCTGGAAGTCCTGCTATATTTGCTGACACTGTGAATATATCTGAAAAATACATAGTAAGTGGATCTGTAATTGATTTTAGCTCAAATGCTTTTCCGGGACTAGTAGGAAGTAATATTCCATCAATAGAAGAAAATATTTTCTTATATCTCAGCTTTATATCTCTTTGAACTTCTAATGCTTTTTTATAATATGCATCTTTGTATCCACTCGATAATACATAAGTTCCGATAAGAATTCTTCTTTTTACTTCTTCACCAAATCCATTGCTTCTATTTTTTATATATGATTCTTCTAAATTTTTTGCCTTTTCAAAATTTCCATACCTAAGACCATCATATCTTGCCAAATTTGAAGATGCCTCTGCAGGTTGCAAAATATAATATACCGCAAGTGCATCATCAGAAAAAGACATATCAATTTCTTCTATTTTAATATGCGCCCTTCTAAGATCAGATATAACTTTTTCAAAACTTTCATATACATCTTTATCAATAGACAATTTATAAAAATCTTTTGGAATAGCAAATGTTTTGTTTTTTATATCCTTGCTTATTGCTGATAAATTTATTTTTTTTGCATCAACGCTTGTAGAATCTTTTTTGTCTTTGTGAGATATAATATCAAACACCGTAGCACAGTCTTCTACACAATCAGTAAGTGTTCCTATCTGATCAAGTGATGAAGCAAGAGAAATAAGCCCATACCTTGAAACTCTGCCATAACTAGGCTTGAACCCACACACACCACAAAATGATGCTGGCTGTCTCACGGAACCTCCCGTATCACTACCAAGCGCAAAAACAACATGATCAGAAGACACGGCAGCAGCTCCTCCACCAGATGATCCGCCAGGAACTCTTTTTCTATCATATGGGTTTAAAACTGGACCAAAAAAAGATGTTTCATTTGAAGAACCCATTGCAAATTCATCCATGTTATTTTTGCCCAAAACAATAGCCCCCTCTGACACCAAGTCACTTACGACGCTTGCATCATATGTTGCAATATAATTTTCTAGCATCTTAGAACCTGCTGTAGCCAATTTTCCCTTTATCAAAATATTATCTTTTATAGAAATAGGAAGACCCTCTAATCTAGAAAGCGGTTCTCCATTTGCAATTTTTTTATCAACTATTTTTGCCTTTGCTATAGCATCATCTTCAAAAACAGAAATAAAATCATTTAGCTTATCTTTTTTGATAGCTTTAATAGATTTTTTTATAAGCTCCTGGCAAGAATATAATCCTGTTTTTAATTCATTTAAAGTAGAATTTATTTTCATAATACTTTTTTTACTTTTAAGAAATTTTTATCTCTGTCGGAAAATTGATCAATCAAATTTTCTGTTTCCGATTCAATCACGATGTCTTTTCTTAACTCTAATGGTTTATCATTTTCATCTTTGATGTCTTTTAAAAATTCATAGTTTTGAATTTTTCTAATATAATCAAAAATATTTCCCAGTTGTAATGTAAATTTTTTACTCTCCTTGCTACTTATTTCAAGCTTGGCAAGTTTTGAAATATTTTTTAATTCATCACCGCTTATAATCATAATTTTTATTTATCTTTAAATATTGATAATCTTTTTAAACTCATCTTCGTTTATTATTTTAAGTCCTAGCTTTTGAGCTTGACCATATTTAGAACCTGGCTCATCACCAAGTAAAACATAATCGACATTTTTTGAAATAGACGAGGAAATCTTTCCACCATTTGATCTTATCATATTTTTTGCATCATCTCTTGTAAGGTTTATCAGAGACCCAGTAAGAACAAAAACTTTTCCATCTAATTTGTTTTGTATACTTTTTTCTGAATTTATAGAAACACCTAAATTCAAAAGCTCAGAAATTACATCTTTGTTTTTTTGATTTTGAAAATACTCAAACAAGCTTCCTGAGACAGCTGGACCAATATCTAAAATGCTATCAAAATCTTCTTTCTTTGCATTCATCAAATTTTTCAAATTTCTAAATTTCTTAGCAAGAGAAATGCTAGTTTCCTCACCTACGTGTCTTATTCCTAGAGAATATATAAACCTTGAAAGATCAATCTTTTTAGCTTTCTCAATTGAGGCTATCAAATTATCTGCTGACTTATCTGCAAATCTCTCGAGTGGAACAAGATCTTCTTTTTGTAATTTAAAAATATAAGAAAAATTCTTCAATAAGCCCTCTTCCATAAGTTTTTCCACTATTTTCTCTCCGAGTCCATCTATATTGAATGCTTTTTTTGAAACAAAATGAACAATGCCTTCTTTTTGTTTTGCATAACAATTTTTATTTGAACAATAATAATTTACTTCCATTTCTTTTTTGATTATTTCAAAACCACATGAAGGACATTTTTTTGGAGTAAGTATGTTTTTTTCCTTACCATTTCTAAGCCCTTTTATAACCTCAATTATATCTGGAATAACATCTCCAGCTTTTTGAAGAATCACCGTGTCTCCTATTTTTAAATCTAATCTTTTTATCTCATCAAAATTATGTAAAGTTGCCCTTCTCACAACTGATCCTGCCAAATTTCTTGGCTCAAGTAATGCAACTGGTGTAATAGCCCCCGTTCTTCCAACTTGAAAAATAATATCTACCACTCTCGAAGTAACCTGTTCTGCTGGAAATTTATATGCACACATCCACCTTTCTGTCTTACCAATACTTCCTAGTTTTTTTTCAATCTTTGTATTATTTACAACAATGACAACACCGTCAGTCATATAGTCTAGTGACTTTCTTTTTGTTTCCCATTTTTTCAAATATTCTGCTATTTCCTTACCATCCTTACAATAACTATTATGTTCACTAATTTTGAAACCTAAGTCACTTAGAATTTGATGTTCTTCTTCATGTGTTTTCTGACCCAAATCCTCATCAAAATAATATGCAAAAAAAACCAATTCTCGCTGTCTTGTAATATTTGAGTCCAATTGCCTTATACTTCCAGCAGCTATATTTCTTGGGTTAGCAAATAACTCCAAGCCTTGAGTTTCTCTTTCTTTGTTTATTTTTTCAAAATATGATTTTTTTAATACAACCTCTCCTCTTACCGTAAGAATTTTTGGAATTTTTTTGTTGTTTTCTTTTAATTTGAGAGGAATACTTTCAATTGTTTTAATATTATTTGTAACATCTTCTCCTACTTTACCGTCACCCCTTGTTGCAGCCTTTTTTAATAATCCATTTTCATAGCTAAGAACTATTGTAAGTCCATCTAATTTTAATTCACAAAAATAATCATAATTAGTACTTACTATTCTTTGATTTCTTTCTTCCCAATCATAAAATTCTTCAATTGAAAAAATATCATTTAATGATAAAACTGGAAAACTATGATTTATTTTTTGAAATTTATCAAGCACTCCACCTGATACTCTCATAGATGGAGAGTCTTTTGTCAAAAATTCTGGATATGCATTTTCTAAATCTCTTAATTCTTTCTTCAGAGAATCTAATGCGCTTTCAGATATATCTGATTTATCCAAAACATGATAAAGATATCTATGATGTTCTATTTCTTTTTTGAGTTTCTCTATTCTATTTTTTATCTCTTGCTTATTCATGAAATTAGTAATTTTTTTATTTATTTACAATCAAATATATATGTTTTTTTGCGATTTGTTGGGGTTCGGCAGAATCAGTTACTGTAATATCTATTTGATAAGTTCCAGGCTCTGATTTTATTGTTCCAAAAAAAGAACAATTATCTACTTTAATACCCTCTGGCATGCTACCACTTATTTCACATTTATACGGTGGGATACCATTTACAGTAGAAATCTGATGACTATAATAACTACCAATTGGTATATTAAGATAATCTGCCTCTCCTATATAAAATTCATTTAAATAAGGACTTATTAATGGATCAATTTCTAAATCCTTGATAAGGGATTGCTCTGAAAATATAACATAATCAAATAATCCTGATAGTGGAGCGACTTTTTTAAAATTAATACTAAGCGCTTGTTTATTTGCCCTCGAGCTACCCTTTGGATATTCTGCAACACTAATAATATTATAAATATTATTAAATGGTATAATATGCTCTCCATCATAAGCACTTATCTTCAAATTTTTTATATTACAGTAAAGGGCCTTTACCCTAAATTGGTACGCTTTCGACCCATCAAAAGAACTTCCATCAATAGAACTTATTTTATCAAGTGGCTCTTCTCCCTCGTCTGGATTTAAATTCAATAAAGTTTTTTTTATGTGTTCTTGACTAGAATCAGATCCCCATCCAACGCTTGAATTATTAACACTCCATTCATTAGATGTTAGCTCTATCCAAGACTCCTTATTACAATCATCCTCCCAAGAAAAACTTAAATACTTGAGATTACTTCTAGTTTCAATATTGTCTGGATTAAAAACATCAAACTGAAAAA
>CAZWVD010000030.1:0-5753 GCA_964636855.1 uncultured Gammaproteobacteria bacterium
GATTTATTAGGTTAAAGATGTGAAATATTAGATCTAAGACTTTTTCTTGACAAAAAAAATACAGATGCTATAATTCTGTATGTTAATGACTATTACTACATAAAAAAACTTAGGTTTTGGCAAGTTCTCTTACGGAAAGGGAAAGGGTTTTTTTTCGTAAAATAAGCTATTTTTCTAGAAATTCAATAGAAAAACTCAAAAATATCTTGAAAAAAGAGTATATGAGAAGTCCTTTTATAGATTTAAAGGGCGTTTTTTAATGAACTTTGTATAATTTTGGTCTAGAACCCTCTCCTTACAAGGAAGTTTTCCACAGACCCAAAAGAATGCCTTTAACATTATAGCATAAAAAAATGTTTAACTGTAACTTACAAAATATAAATACCCATAACTTAAATTGATTCATTTCGATTAAGATGGGTATTTTTTTGTTAAACAAAATTTTGAAATCATTTTAAATAAAATAAGATAAATTAATATTAGTTAATAAGTGAGTCAATTGGTATAAATTATAATTTTCTAACCAATCGACAATCCAACAAACTAACAAACTAAATAATATGCCAAAGAAAAATAACAGAAAATATTTTTCAGATGTCAAAGAAGCTTTACCACTATTAGATCTTATAGAAGTACAAAAAGATTCTTACAAATGGTTTTTTGAAAAAGGATTAAAAGAATTGTTTGAAGAAATCTCTCCTATTAAGGATTTTTCAGGACGTGATTTAGAGCTTTCATTTTTGGATTATAGATTAGAAGAACCCAAGTTTGATGAAATTTATGCAAGAGAAAGAAACACAACTTATGAAGCACCACTTAGGATAAATGCAAAACTTGTAAACAAAAGAAATAACATTGCAAGAGAACAAGAAATTTATCTTGGTGATTTCCCACTAATGACTGATAAAGGAACTTTTATTATAAATGGAGTTGAGCGTGTTGTCGTATCACAGCTTGTAAGAAGTGCAGGAGTATTTTTTACATCACAAACTTTTATTGGAAGAAATTATTATGGAGCAAAAATTATTCCAAATCGTGGTGCTTGGCTTGAAATAGAAACAGATCCAAAGAAAAAAGTTTTATATGTATCTATTGATAGAAAAAGAAAAGTAGCTGTTACATCATTGCTTCGTGCTTTTGGATATGAAACAGATGAGGAATTAATAAATTTATTTAAAGATGTAGATAATCATCCAGAGGTAAGTTTTATAAAAAATACTATTGAAAAAGATGCTGCCCATAATCAAAATGAAGGTCTTATAGAAGTTTATAGAAGAATAAGACCAGGAGACTTAGCAACTGCTGAAAATGTAAAGTCACTTATATTTGCTATGTTCTTTGATTTTAATAGATATGATCTTGCAAATGTAGGAAGATATAAATTAAATAAGAGATTTGGCAGAGATTATCCTATTACAAATGAACATAGAACAATTAAGAAAGAAGATCTTATTGATGTTATAAAAGAAATTATAAAATTAAACCTAAACCAAGAAGCAGCTGATGACATTGATCATTTGGGAAATAGACGTGTAAGAGCAGTTGGTGAATTAATTCAAAATAGATTTAGAATTGGTTTGGCTCGTATGGAGAGAATAGTAAAAGACAGAATGTCTACAGGAGATGTTACTTCTATTACACCAAACTTACTTATAAATGCAAAACCAGTTATAGGAACAATAAAAGAATTTTTTATGAGTTCTCAGTTGTCACAGTTCATGGACCAGACCAATCCATTGGCAGAACTTGAACACAAAAGAAGATTGTCAGCACTTGGACCCGGAGGACTTTCAAGAGAAAGAGCTGGGTTTGAAGTTAGAGATGTGCATCGTAGCCATTATGGAAGAATTTGTCCTATTGAAACACCAGAAGGACCAAATATTGGTCTTGTAGGACACTTAGCATCATATGCAAGAATAAATGAATATGGATTTCTAGAAACTCCTTATAGAATAGTACTTCATGATATAGAAAATAAAGCTGAAATTACAAAAGGACATACAACAAGAATTGATGTTATTGATCCAAAAACGAACAAAGTAATTTTAAAAGAGAATACAGTAATTGATGAAAAAACAGCAAAAGAATTAGCAAAAAATATTGAAATTAAAACAGTTCCTATTATTCCTTCTGTGACAAATGAAATTATATATTTGGATGCTTTTGAAGAAGAAAGAAAAGTTACTACTGCTGCTACAACACCAGTTGATGAAGTAAATGGAAGATTCAAAAATCCTCAAGCAGAAATGAGAGTTCATGGTCAACCTACATTTGATGATATTGAAAAAATTGACTACATGGACGTAGCTCCAAATCAAATTATTAGTATTTCAACTTCACTCATTCCTTTCTTAGAACACGATGATGCTGTTCGTGCTCTTATGGGATCAAACATGCAAAGACAGGCAGTATCTCTTGTAAAGCCAGAAGCTCCTATTATTGGAACTGGTGTTGAGGGTCGTGCCGCAGAAGATAGTGGACAGCTTGTAAGATCAAAAGAAGATGGAGAAGTAGTTAGTGTTTCTGGAAATGAAATTATAATAAGAGATAAAAATGGAAAAGATCATACATATAATCTTTCAAAGTTTATTCGTTCAAATGCTTCAACTTGTATGAATCAACATCCTATAGTTGATAAAGGTGAAAAAATTAAAAAGGGAGATGTTATTGCTGATGGTGCTGCTATTGATAATGGAGAACTTGCACTAGGTAGAAACATTTTGGTCGCGTATATGCCTTGGGAAGGTGGAAACTATGAAGATGCTATATTGATCTCAGAAAGATTTGTAAAAGATGATGTATATACCTCAATTCATATAGAAAACTATTCAATAGAAGTGAGGGACACAAAACTTGGACCTGAGGTGATTACTCGTGATATTCCAAATATTGGAGAAGAAAGATTAAAAGATTTAGACAAAGATGGAATTATAAGAATAGGAGCAACTGTAAAATCAGGAGACATCTTGGTTGGAAAAATTACTCCAAAAGGTGAAACAGAATTATCAGCAGAAGAAAAACTTCTCCGCGCTATTTTTGGTGAAAAAGCAAAGGATGTAAAAGACTCATCACTTTATTTGGAACATGGAGAACATGGAAAAGTTGTTGATATGAAATTTTTTACAAGAAAAAATGGAGACAAGCTTCAAGCAGGAGTTATTAGAACAATTCAAATAAGTGTCGCTCAACTTAGAAAGATACAAGTCGGAGATAAAATGGCAGGACGTCATGGAAACAAAGGTGTTATTTCAAGAATAATTCCAGAAGAAGATATGCCATTTATGCAAGATGGAACTCCGGTTGATATTATTTTGAATCCACTTGGTATCATATCTCGTATGAACTTGGGTCAGGTTCTTGAAACTCATCTTGGTCTTGCTGCAAAAACATTGGGTTATACAGTTGCTTCTCCTACATTAAACGGAGTTGATATAGAACAGATAAGAGCAGAGCTTGTAAAAGCAGGATATCCTGAAAATGGAAAAGTACAATTGTTTGATGGAAGAACAGGCGAGCCATTTGATAATAAGACAACAGTTGGAATTACATATTTCTTGAAATTAAACCATTTGGTAGAAGATAAAATTCATCAAAGATCTATTGGTCCATACTCACTTATTACTCAACAACCTCTTGGAGGTAAAGCTCAGTTTGGTGGACAACGTTTTGGAGAGATGGAAGTTTGGGCACTTGAAGCTTATGGTGCTGCTTATACTCTTCAAGAAATGCTTACTATTAAATCAGACGATATAAATGGAAGAAGCAAGGCTTATGAAGCTATTATAAAGGGAGAAGAAATAGATAAGATAAACATCCCTGAAAGTTTTAACGTTTTGATGAGTGAGTTAAAGGCTCTTGGTATAAATGTTGAGATGCTTGATAAAGAAAATCGTAAGATGGATTTTATTGAAGAAGAGATAATAATTCCTGAAGAAGAAGCAATAAAAATAGAAGAGACAGATATCAAAGATGAGCTTGGTGTAAAAGAAGAACTTAAAACAATGGAAGAGTCTGGAATAATAGAACCAGGGGCAATATAAAATTAGTTACTTAGTCACGTAGTTACTTGGGCAAATCTCAAGTAACTACGAAACTAGTTAATTAAATTAAGTTTAAAATATTAAAAATAATCATTAAATAAATTATTAAAACAATATGTCAAATTCTTCTAACCCAAAGCTAAATCCAGCTTTTGCCGACATAAATAGATTACCTTATTTTAACTCTATAAGAGTAGTCTTGGCTTCTCCAGAAAATGTTAAATCCTGGTCACATGGTGAGGTTTTGAAACCGGAAACTATAAATTATAGAACTCAAAAACCAGAAAAGGATGGTCTTTTTTGCGAGAGAATTTTTGGCCCTACAAAGGACTGGGAATGTTATTGCGGAAAATACAAAAGAATAAGATACAAGGGAATAGTTTGTGACAAGTGTGGCGTCGAAGTTACAAAGAAAATTGTAAGAAGAGAAAGATTTGGTCACATTGAACTTTCTACCCCAGTTTCCCATATCTGGTTTTTAAGAGGTGTTCCTTCAAAGGTGGGTATCATACTTGATTTATCAATTCAAAGACTTGAAAAAGTTGTTTATTTTGCAAACTTTATAGTAACTGATGTAAATGAAGATTTGAAAAAAGAAGTACTTCTTCAAATTAATCAAGAATTCAAACAAAAAACAAAAGCAATTTTGAAAAGAGCAGAAGATACAATACTTGAAATTGATAAAAAAATAGAAGCTATCAAATTGGAAGGCAAAAATTTAGGAGAAATTGCAAAGTTGGAAATAGAAAAAAATTCTGCACTAGAGATAAAGGCAAAAGATTCAAGTGAATTAGAGGAAGCTGCTGAGATGGCAAAGAAAGAGTTGAAAGCAATAAAGCCACTTAAGATAATTTCAGAGAGCGTATATAAAGAATTGTCTCTTAAGTATGGTCATATATTTAATGCAGACATTGGAGCAGAAGCAATTAGAAAATTGCTTAAGAAAATTGATTTAAATCTTTTACTTGAAGATGTAAATGAAAAAATTCAAGATTCTCCTGCATCAAAACAAAAGAAACTTATTAGACGCGCAAGATTGATTCAGAATTTTATAAAAAATGAAATTCGTCCAGAATGGATGATACTTACATCTCTTCCTGTTATTCCACCAGACTTACGTCCTATGGTTCAGCTTGATGGCGGAAGATTTGCAACATCTGACTTAAATGATTTATACAGAAGAGTTATCAATAGAAACAATAGGTTGAAAAGACTCAAAGACTTAAATGCGCCTGAAGTAATTCTCAGAAATGAAAAAAGAATGTTACAAGAGGCAGTAGATGCGCTTATTGACAACAATGCAAGACATGGAAAAACAGTTACAGCTTCAACTGGTCAAAAGAGAATGTTGAAGAGTTTGGCAGATATGTTGAAAGGAAAGCAAGGAAGATTTAGAAGAAACTTGCTTGGAAAACGTGTGGATTACTCAGGTCGTTCTGTAATTGTCGTAGGACCACACTTGAAACTTGATGAATGTGGTATTCCAAAGACAATGGCGCTTGAGCTTTTTAAGCCTTTCGTAATTGCAAAACTTATTGAAAGAGAAATAGCTCATAATGTAAGAAGTGCAAAAAGATATATTGAAATGGGAAATGATGATGTATGGGATATGCTTGAAGAAATTACTGACAAGTCATATGTCTTATTAAATCGTGCCCCAACCTTACATAGATTAGGTATTCAAGCATTTAGACCAAAACTTATTGAAGGAAA
>CAZWVD010000030.1:5853-10991 GCA_964636855.1 uncultured Gammaproteobacteria bacterium
AATAAAATTGTTCCAGAAGATTTGAGATTCTTAAATGAAGAAATTAGATCAGGTAATTTGAAAGAATTCGTAGCAAAGATATTGGATCTTTATGGAAATGAAGTTGCTATAGAATTTTTGGATAGACTTAAGAAGCTTACATTTAAATTCATTACAAAATCTGGTCTTTCTTGGAGCATGATGGATCTTCCAAAAATTGATGAAAAACCAACTCTTATCAAAAAAGCAAATGAAGAAATTTTGAAAATTAATGATTTGTATGATAATGGATTTTTGACCAATAAAGAAAGATATGTAAAAGCAATTGAGATTTGGACAAGAGTAAAAAATGAAATTACAGATAAGAGTAAAAAGGTTTTTGATAAAGACAATCCAGTTTATTCTATGATTAATTCAGGAGCAAGAGGAGCATGGAGTCAGATGACTCAGATTATGGGTATGAAGGGTCTTGTGATTAATCCAGCTGGAGAAATTATAGAGCTTCCTATCAAGGCTAATTTCAACGAAGGGCTTGATGTATTGGAATACTTTATTTCAACCCATGGTACAAGAAAAGGTTTGTCAGATACCGCACTTCGTACTGCTAGCGCAGGATACCTAACAAGAAGACTAGTAGATGTTTCTCAGGATGTTATGGTTCTCTCTGATGATTGTCATGATAAAGAAGGAAAAATTATCACAAAGAAGGATTCAGAAGAAATGAGTAAGACTTTGGGTAATAGAGTTTTGGGAAGATTCACATTGACCGAAGTACTAAATCCAAAAACTAGCGAAGTAATAGTAAAGAAAGATTCTATAATAGATAAAAAGGCAGCACAACTAATAGATGAGTCTGGGGTTGATAGCATTCATATCAGATCTATTCTTACATGTAAAGCTGAAGATGGAATTTGTCAGAAGTGTTATGGATATGATTTGGGATACAACAAGCTTGTAAAGATTGGAACAGCAACTGGAATTATAGCAGCACAGTCAATTGGTGAGCCTGGTACTCAGCTTACTATGAGAACTTTCCATACAGGAGGTATTGCTGGTGGAGATATTACCCAAGGTTTGCCAAGAGTTGAAGAAATTTTGGAAGTAAGAACTCCAAAAATGCAAGCTTTCATAAGTGATCTTGCCGGAAAAGTTGTAATATCTGATTATGATGAAGGCGCTGGTAATAAAAAATCAAAGAGAATTAGAATTATATCAGAGGAAAATGTTTTGGAAAGATATGATATTACAGATGAAATGAATATACTAGTAAAAGATAAAGATGAGATTAAGAAAAAACAAGCCATTTTTGATATAAATGGAAAGAAAACCCAGTCGCTTAACCCAGGAGTCATAAACCTAAAGAAGGGCAAGTTGGAGATTATTTCTGTAAGACCAATAGAGGCAGAATACATTGTACCCGCTGATATAAGTATTTGGGTAAAAGATGGAGAGCTTGTAGGAGAGGGAACACAGCTTACTGAAGGAAGTATTAATTTGAAAAAATTATTTGCACTTCGTGGTGAAGATGTTGTTCAAAATTATATTATAAGAGAAATACAACATATTTATTCTTCCCAAGGACAGAAATTAAATGATAAGCATATTGAAATTGTATGTCGTCAAATGTTCTCAAGAGTATATATTGCTGATCAAGGAGACACAGAGCTTATTCCAGGAGAGATAGTTACAAAGTCTCAATATACAAGAATAAATGCTATAGCAAAGAAACAAGGAAAGAAAGAGGCAAATGGTAAAACACTTATACTTGGAATTACAAAGGCATCTCTTACAACAGATTCATTCTTATCAGCTGCATCTTTCCAAGAGACAGCAAGGGTTCTTATAAATGCTTCTATAAAAGGTCAAATAGACGTACTTAAAGGTCTAAAGGAAAATGTAATTGTCGGACGTCTTATTCCAGCTGGAACTGGTTTTAAGGCAAAAGATATTAGCTAAATTATTTAGACGTTTTGAAAATAGCTATACTAAAAAAACTCGGTCGTAGATAATGCACCGAGTTTTTTTATTTGGGGCCAGGACCCGAGTGGGTCCTGGCCCCCCATTTACCATTGACAAAATATGGGCTATATGATAATATAATTTGTTAAATAATAACAAAAATCTAAATCCTTAGGAGGATTAAATGAAAGATCTCAATGTATTACAAAGGCATTTTTTGTGGGTTGCTGAACACAGGGAAAACTTTACAGGTATAGTGTTAGCTATGCTTGTTATCGTGCTTACCGCTTTGGGATTTACTGTCCCCGTATTATGGGGGTTATCAAGTAAGGTACTGTTAATTTTACCGGCTATTATATTGTCGTATATGATATTATACAGTACTGTAAGAAGTCTATTTATTACAGTTAATAAAACTTACGCAAATGATTGGCTACCATATGAGCATCTTATACTGATTTTAAAAGATGGCACTTCCGTCTTTGTAAGGGGGGCATTTTGGGGTAAAGGAAGATGTGTCTATGTTTCCGGATTGGATAGTAAAGAAATCGATATAGAAGTCTATCTTTCCTATCTTCGTGGAGACATGAAATACGAAATCCAGGTGCGTTTTGAGGTCGTGATGAAGAACAAATTACCTAGTCCAAAAATTTTATACCAAGACTTACTCGACACACATCGCAGTTTTGATGATGGGGATACGGTGAGTTTTTCGGAATTTATGGGACAAATTGTTATAGATGAAGTTCAAAAGCAGAAGTCAGCTTTCGATCAATATCTTGACAAGTATTTGTCGAGAGAAATCACTGAAAAAGAATTGATCGACAAGGTCTGGAGGGAAGTCACTTTTCCAAAATACAGATTTGATACAATAGATAATGTAACTGTCTATTGTGACGAACTGGAAGTTTCTAGACAGATCTAAAGTAGTCTTAACAATGTATTTTATCCCCGTACCATGTATGGGGATTTTTTATTTTAAAATATTATTCAAATATTTTAAAAAATGCTATAATATCTACATAAATTAAACAAGATTTAGCTTTTTTAATATGCGAAAAAAAAGAAGAACATTAGCAAAAAGAACTTATATAAAAAAACAGAGATTTGATGAACCAAAAGTTGGCAACATAATCTCTCGCCTATCCCCAGAAACAAAGAAAGGAATATTCGTTGTATTTCTTTTGATATTTGGTTTCATAAGTTTTCTAGGATTATTTGATCTTGTTGGGGCTTTAGGAAAATATCTTACAATAGGAACGAGTGTTATATTTGGTTGGCTTCATTTTATCACCCCAATAGTTTTTATAATTTTGGGATATATGTATTTGTTTCCAAGTAAATATAATATTGGTCTAAGACACTATCTTGGACTTTTGCTTTTTGTACTTAGCTCATCTGGAATTTTGAATCTTTTCATTGATTCAAATAGTGTAAAAGAAGAATTGTTATCAGGTCGAGGTGGTGGGTATATTGGTATGATTTTTTATTGGCCACTTTATCAGCTTTCGGGAATGTGGGGATCTCTTATAATACTTTTTGGATTGTTTGTAGTATCAATTTTGATAATGTTTGACTTATCAATAAGTGAACTCAATTTTATAAATACTCTAAGAAAGAAAATGAAGATAAGAAGAGAAAGAGCTCAATATGAAGAAGAGTACGAAGAGATAATTGATGATGATCCAGATAGTGCTAACAACCTGATTCAAGAATCTTTATTTGATAAAAAACAAGGCAAAAATATAGGTGACAAGGACAGCAATGCCTCAGAAAAGTTTTCCGCAGTTCCACAAGAACAAGAGAAAAAAAGAAAAGTTTATAGGGATATTAAAATTCCAATGGAATTATTGAGTGATAAAAAATCAGCTCCAGCAAGTTGTGATATAGAAGCTGGAAAAGAAAAGATTAGAAAAACTTTGGCGAACTTTGGTATAAATGTTGAAATGAGTGATGTAAATGTGGGCCCTACTGTAACTCAGTTTACACTGAAACCAGATGAAAGCGTGAGACTTGCAAAAATTGGTGCATTACAAGATAACCTTGCGCTGTCACTTGCAGCTCACCCTCTTAGAATAGAGGCTCCAATTCCTGGCAAGTCACTTGTAGGTATCGAGGTTCCAAATAGAATTGTTTCTATTGTGAGACTTCGTGAAATTCTCTCAGATAATGTTTTCAAGCAATCAGATGGACACTTAGTATTCGCCCTCGGTAAAGATGTTACTGGAAAAAATATTGCAGTTAATCTTGATAAGATGCCACATTTGCTTATTGCAGGAGCTACAGGAAGTGGTAAGTCTGTGATGGTAAACTGTTTGATACTAAGTTTATTATATAGACTTAATCCAAATGAACTTAAATTTATTTTTGTTGATCCAAAAAGAGTAGAACTTTCCCCATACAATGGCATTCCACATTTGCTTACTCCAGTTATTACCAAAGCAGATAAAACAGTAAATGCTCTTAAGTGGTCTGTGGCTGAAATGGAGCGAAGATATGAACTTTTAGAACGTGCTGGAAGAAAAGATATATCTAGTTACAATCAGTCTGTTTCAAAAGTAGAAGATAGAATGCCAAGTATTGTTATAGTTATTGATGAACTTGCTGAGGTAATGCTTGTTAATCCAGTTGAAGCAGAAACATCTATTATAAGACTTGCTCAAATGGCAAGAGCAGTGGGAATTCATTTGGTTCTTGCAACACAGCGTCCGTCAGTAAATGTTATAACGGGTCTTATTAAAGCAAATATTACTTCCCGTATTGCATTTTCAGTTGCGTCTCAAATAGACTCAAGAACAGTACTAGATACTGGGGGTGCTGAAAAATTACTTGGTAAAGGAGACATGCTTTTCATATCCGCTGAACTTTCAAAACCACGAAGACTTCAGGGAGCGTTTATATCAGAAGAAGAGAAAGATGCTGTAATTGATGTCTTGAAAAAACAAGCAAGTCCAGAGTATTTACCTGAGATCACAGATCCACACGAAGGTGCTGTAGCAGGACTAAATGGCAAGATAGAAAATTGGGATCCACTAGTTGATCAAGCAAAACAGATTGTTGTAAATTATGATAAGGCATCTGCAACGCTATTTCAGAGAAAATTAAGCGTTGGGTATGCAAGAGCCGCTAAAATACTAGATCAGCTTGAGTCACTTGGATATGTTGGTCCTGCAAATGGTCCTAAGCCTCGTGATGTGCTC
>CAZWVD010000031.1:0-10826 GCA_964636855.1 uncultured Gammaproteobacteria bacterium
CGAGTTATCACCATTTCTCTTTATTGTGTGAAATTTCATTTAAGCTATATTCTCGTTATTATCTTATTTTCTTGCTTTTCTCTGAAAGCAAAAACAGATAGTGTTAGTACTAATTCACCATTACGATTGGCTTGTGTCGGCGGCATAACAGCAGCAGGTTTTATCTATGGACATGCCCTGCAAAATAATTTATGGTGGAAAGGAGAAAAGACTGATTTTTATATTAACACCAATCGCGATTGGGAATATGCTTTGGGGGCGGATAAATTAGGACATTGTTTTTTTTCCTCAATGGTGAGCACGACCTATTCGCGATTATGTATGTGGACGGGTATCGACACCGTAAGTTCATTATATACTGGTGCCGCAATTGCGATGACTTATCAGACCTATATTGAAATTCGTGATGGTTTTTCGCGTGATAATGGCGGCGGTTATCTGGGTTTCAGCCCGGGCGATATGGTAGCCAATACTGTTGGAGCATCATTGCCATTGCTTACATATTATTATCCTGTATTACAGCCATTTTCTTTGCAAATCAGCTTCGATTGGAAAAATTATAATCCTCAACGCTATGGGGCAATTATTGACGATTATGAAAATACTACTCATTGGATAAGTGTGGGTGCGGAGGCATTTATACCTGCTTCTTGGCGCAATACATGGTATCCGTCATGGATTGGTTTTTCTATTGGTCATAGTGTGAAGCACCTAACAGGTAATGGTGGCGGCACACATGAATTATATTTGTCTTTATATTGGGATATTCGTAAGATACCACTTTCCGGTGGTTTATGGGATAGCATCATTGCTACGTTATCACACTATCGTTTACCTGCACCGGCAGTTCGAATTGTACCGGGAATAACGTGGATTGGTTTGAAATTCTGAGAATAATCAAAAAAAATGTGACTTCTCCTATTTTGTATATAACCAAATCAAACACATAAATTTCATTATTCATTTGCTACTTTCTATAAATTATATTTGAATTATAGTCTTAAATTTCTTGATTCTACAATATCATATACTTTTATCCCGTGTGCTTTTGCGTAATCTACTAGTCTCGAGTCAGAAGTAATCAATAAGTCATTATTTAAGGAGATTTGGAGCAGCAATGAATCCCTAAGTCCAATATCTATAAATGAGTAATGTTCCGCACCAGTCAATGAGGAAATATATTGCTCCGTTGTCTTACGAATTATTTCTAAAAATACTTGAATGTATGAGTTTTTATATTCACCGGTAAATCCATGTAAGAGATTATCAGCTTCTGTCAAAACATTTGGTAACGTAATCAGACGATTAATATCACCTATAATCACAACTAAATCAAGAAAGTCTTGCTCCTCATAAATTGATAAACACTTATGTTCTGGAATTTTCTTCTGAAGAATCAATCCGACAATAAGCAAAATTAGGGCATTAGTATCAATAACAATCATAATTAATTTTTGAAAAAATAGTATCCCTTAACATGCCTCTCTGTGTCAATAGTCAGTTTTTTATATATTCTTTCAAAATCAAGCATTGAAATCCCTAACAAAGGATTATTTCTTTTATTCGTATTTTCTACTAAAAAGGAAACAACGATTTCCCATTCATTTTTCGTGTCAATGAACTCTGCTTGCTCCAATCTGAAATCCGGATTAGAAACCGTCGTAAGCACGCTAAGTTCGCTGACCGCAATTTCAAGCAGTTCTTTGAGTGATATTTGATTTTCTAGAATGTACATTTGCTTCGCCTTTTGTTGAAGGTTGTGATTAAAATCTGCTTCAAAATTAGTACTTTTCGGGTACACTGTCTAATCTCCAAACCACAGCACATCTTTCCGCCATGATCATAGCTTTTGAGCATTATAGTTAAGCAGTGAGTCGCTTTTTTTAGAAAAATTTTTTCTCAAAATACTGTCATTAGTGTTCGCTATCGTAGTTTTGCCTTTGACATTGATTACAACTCAATATTGACAAAGAACATTATGTATAGAGATATCATCGTTTCAAGTATTACCGCTCTTCTTGTGCTTATCGGCATGGTATCGCCACTATCGGCGCAAAGGATAAGCGGTATCATTAACTCTTATGCAAAAGTTACATCTTTTGATGCTTGTTCTAAAAAAATTACAGTATTGAATGCTACCGGATTTCGCTCGGGTGAAAAAGCATTGCTTATACAAATGCAGGGAGCTGATGCCGATACTTCGCAATCTCCGACATTCGGAACCGTTACGGCTTATAACGATGCAGGTAATTTTGAATTTGTGAAAATTAAGAGCATACGTGACAATGAGATAGAGTTTGAATTTGTGCCCTTATTTAATTATGATGTGCAAGGTAATGTTCAACTCGTGACGGTGCCCAGTTATCGCAATACAGTATTTGTGAACGGACTTCTTACCGCAAGACCTTGGGATGGTGCAACGGGTGGCGTGCTTGTGTTTGAAACCACCGCGGCATTAGACCTCGATGTGGGTTCAATAGATGTGAGCGGTTTAGGTTTCCGCGGTGGACTGACTAATAATGGTTCAAGAAATATTTTTAATGTTGCAACTTATTACAATTCCGCCTCGCAAATTGACAGCGGAGCTGCAAAAGGTGAGGGCATCGTACGTGCTTTGCTTGGCAAAGAACATGGTCGAGGCAGCTTAGCCAATGGCGGCGGCGGCGGTAATGGACATAATGCCGGCGGTGGAGGCGGTGCAAATGGCGGTGCAGGTGGCGTGGGCGGCAAAGAGTATCATAATAATCCTCTCAGCGCAATAGAAAATGGAGGTCTCGGCGGTAAAGTGCCGGAATGGAATCGCAATAATACGATTATTACACCTCGTTTATTTATGGGCGGTGGCGGCGGTGCCGGACAGATGAATAATAATGTCGGCTCGGCAGGTGCCAGAGGCGGTGGTATAATTATTATTCGCGCAAAAAATATAGTTGGAAGAAATAAAGTAATAAAAAGTAATGGGGCTTCACAAACAGCGGTATCACTCAATGACGGTGGAGGTGGAGGTGGAGGCGGTGCCGGAGGCAGTATTTTTCTTGATGTAGATCAAATATTATCGGCTCAAGGATTTACTATTCAAGTCAATGGCGGTGCAGGCGGCAATGTGAATACCGGCACAAATCATGGAGCCGGCGGTGGCGGTGGCGGTGGTGTAGTATTTATTAATGATCAACAATTCCAAGATAAAATTACTTTGGAATTACAAGGCGGTAAAAATGGCGTTAATATTGCCAATAATAATTCTACTTTAGCGAAAGAAGGATTAAATGGTCAACCTGTTTTCGGTGCTCGCATACCCGAAAGTGCAGCTGCGGAATTATCTATCGGCACATTAAAAAATGAGATTATTTGTAAAGGAAGCAGCCGACAAATCGGTGCACCCGCTACCGGCGGGAGACAACCATATACGTATGACTGGACACCCAAAACATTTTTGGATAATCCTACCGCTGCACAACCGACTACTATGCCCGAAATTGCAATGCGCTACACCGTAATCGTTACCGATGCCGCGGGATGTAAAGACACTGCCGTAGTGTCTGTAAATTTATTTTCCTTACCCGAAATTGAACTTGCAGATACCGTCAATGTGTGCTTGGGTAATTCCCAAAGAATTGAAGCAAAAGGAATAGGGAAATTTCGATGGACACCGACAAATGATTTACAATTTGCCGATAGTGCCAATCCAATTATTACACCAACACAATCCGGGTGGTACTATGTAACATTAACCGATATTAATTCCTGTTCGCAAGCGGATAGTGTATTTGTGAAAGTGAACCCGCTGCCAACATTACGTTTGCCGGACACAGTATTTTCTTGTGTGGGAAAAGAAATAATTCTTTCACCTGCTAATGAAACGGGTGCGGCACCCTTGCAATATCGTTGGACATCTTCAGAAACCATAACCAATCCCTCACAAAAAACACTGCAATTTATTCCGCAGAAATCAGCGCGTTATATTCTTACAATCCAAGACGGCAATGGTTGTGTGGTGAAAGATAGCGTGGAAGTGGTATTATTTTCCGAAGCCCAAGCCGATGCAGGAAAAAATGATTCTGTATGTATTGGAGCAACAATGCAACTTCAAGCCACTGGCGGCACTGTATATGCATGGTCGCCCAATGAAGATATTACAGACACGACATCGCCCAACCCGATAGTAAGCCCACGCAATTCACGTTATTATTATGTGCGTATTGAAAATGATAATGGTTGCATAGGGTATGACTCTGTCTATATTACGGTCTTACCTTTACCGGAAACACCAATTATTACACAATCAATAGATACATTGTTTATTGATAAGCCATCCAATAATGCAATGAAAATTGTGTGGAAATATAATGGCGAAGTTATCGTTCGAGATAGTCATATTGTGATAGCTGATAAAACCGGTATATATACGGTCGAAATTATTGATGATAATGGTTGCAGCATTGAATCTGCTCCAATTTCATTCAGTATTGCCAATGCTCAATTTTGTACCGAAACAGTCAAAGCACGTGTGGGTGAAATAATCACACTACCGATATATGTATGCAATACACGCCTTTTATCGGAAAGTAAAACCACAAGTATCGAAGCAAACGTCAGTTTCAACAAAACAACATTATTACCAATTGGGGATTACAGTGAAAACACGATTGTAGGTAATAGACGGATATTGAAAATAAAAGGTAATGTGCCACAAGATACCACACAACCATTTGCATTTATCAAGGTGCAAGCATTATTGGGCACTGATACGCTTACACGTATAATTATCAATAATGGAAAAAGTATCGGTGGAAAAATACTCTTCACTTCCGGTTCGGGAATTTTCATTACTGATGGTATATGTCTTGAGGGAGGGATGCGTTTATGGCAGGACGGAGATATTACAAGCATACAATCTGTGCAACACTATGATAACACATCTACAATAGCATATTCACTTTCTTCCACAGAACCCCACAAAATTGTTATTGCTACATCGCTCGGTGCGAAAGCAGCGGAATTTACCCCGACAATATATCAATCGGGGCAGCAACTCTTTGAATTTGATAATAGCGGCTTATCCTCCGGCATTTACTTTATTACGATTATTACTCCAACAGAAAAATCAGTAGCAATGTTCCACATTATCAGATAATTAATGTCTGTATAATCAAAAGTATAATATCCCATGCCCAAACTTCCCCTCATTGAGGTGTGGCAGACGCAGTCTGACAGGGTGGACGCATTTTCAATGGAGAATGGAGAATTAACAATGAAAAATTAAAAATGAACCATGCCCAAACTTCCCCTCATTGAGGGGTGGCAGACGCAGTCTTACGGGGTGGACGCATTTTCGCATAATCATGACCGCAAACTAAAGTCTATTTTTTGCCCCATCCCAACCTTCCCCATGGGGAAGGGGTCTTTTTGTACCATCTATAAACCATCTCCCCCAAATTGGGGGAGACCGAGAGGGGGCTATAAACCATTGACCACGTTCCCACACCAAAACCTTCTCATCATGAAGTTGTTGAGCTAAAATAATATGTTTATCATCGTAAAATATATCCACCCCGTCCTTTATAAACATACATAGAGGGGAATTTGGGCATTTATCATCGTAAATTATATCCACCTCGTCCTCTATAAACACCCAGAGAGGGGAATTGAAAGACTATATAGTTCACTTAAACAATCATATACATCTATCTAATAATTAAAGAACGTATGCTAACGCAATAAAAACGTAATCTAATGACTGAAAAATGTATTCTAACGCTATAAAAACATATGCTAACGCAATAAAACGTAATCTAATGACTAAAAAATGTATTCTAACGCCATAAAATTATATGCTAAGAACTAAAAACTATATGCTAAGAACTAAAAAATGTATGCTAACGATATAAAATTATATGCTAATGACTAAAAAATGTATGCTAAGTAGATAGTTGATAATTTTTTTTTAAGAGTATTTGTAATTTTTGTATATAAATATTATTTTTGTGCTATCATTATTTATACAGGTGCTCTATGGCTGATATCAAACGTCAATTTACTATGTCTTATGTAGAATTAGTAAGCTTTGCTAATATGTTATGTCAAAATTTGACGACAGATTTGGCTTTATTTGCTGATTATGGCGTGACTGCGCCTAAAATTGCTGCTTTGCAGGCATTGTCTGATGCTTTTGAGGCGTTCCCATCGGATCAAACATTTGTATATCAGATGATGATTGCCACTGAAGATAAAAATGCTAAACGTGAAGAGCTTATTAAGCTGATTAAGTCTTTTGCGGTGAGGTTTGCGGCTGTGTTCGGGTTCGATAGTCCACGCTATAAGGGCTTGAAAACAAGTAATATAGGGTTGCAAACGGATTTGAATGTGTTGGCTACGGCTCGTTTTGTGGCACAGGAGGCGGAAAGCTCTTTGGCGCAGCTTGCTTCGGAGGGCGTAACGCAGGCAATGGTGGATAATTTTGTTGCCGAAGCGAATGAGTTTGAGCAGTTGATGTATGCGCAAAAGTCAGCGAAGATGTTGCGCTCGGTGAAAACGGATGAACGCGCTACGAAGGGCAATGAAATTTATACTTTAATTGTGAAATATTGTTCGTATGGCAAGCAAATTTTCGAGGCGGGCACTGCTAATTATGAAAAATATGTGATTACGGATAATTATGTACCGCAAACGCCTCCGCAAGCGCCGGAAACTGTCTTTTATCAAAATGGCGAGCTTTCTTACAGTGAAAGTGATGGCGCATCGAGCTATAAAGTGGAGCGCAATCCCACTCCGACGGATGAAAATGCGTGGATTATTGTCTATGAAGGCGATGAAACGGAGGTTGCTGTTGGTCAAATTGGCGATGGTATGCGCATGAGGGTCTGGGCACGTAATGATGCGGGCTTCTCGGTGAATCCAAGCTATTCGGTGTATAGTATTGTGTTTTTGAATGTGCCGAGTAATTTCCATTTTTCTGCCGGAACGCTGTATTGGGATGCGGTTGATTGGGCTAATGGCTATGAATTTGAGTCTTCATTGAATCAGACGGATTGGGAAGTGTTGAGCAATCAAAATGTGCAGCAATATACGCCTGTGCCGGGTTCGGGTATGGTGTATTATCGTGTGCGGGCAATGTATGGCAATGTACATTCGGATTATGCTGCGGTGATTGGTATTGATTGGGGTAATGTGGTGAATGGGTGAGGGAGATTTCCGTAATAGACAATTGATAATGGATACCACAGATTCCTTATTTTTGAAGAAACATTATATATCCATTAATCAAAAAGTCCTTATGAGGAAGATAGTAATTATTGTTTTTGTCATCTGCATTGCTGCGGTGATGAACGCCACAGCCCAAACCGCCGAAAGTTATTTTACAGCAGGTATTGAAAAGTATGAGAAAGGTTTATATAAAGAAGCCCTTGACGATTATACAAAGGCGATAAAGCTTAGTCCTAAATATGCTGCTGCATATAATAATCGTGGCATAGTAAAAATAGAGTTAAGTGACAAACAAGGTGCGATTGCTGATTTTACCAAAGCGATAGAACTTAATCCTCAATATTTTAGGGCATATTATAGCCGTGCTCTAACCAAATTTAATTTGGGTGACAATAAAGGAGCAATTGCTGATTATACTAAAGCAATAGAGCTTAATCCTCAATTTGCTGATGCATATAATAATCGTGGTTTATCTAAATCTGCTTTAGGTGACAATAAGGGAGCTATCGCTGATTATACCAAAGCGATAGAACTTAATCCTCAATTGACTCTCACATATAATAATCGTGGTTTATCTAAATCTGGTTTACGAGACAGAGAAGGAGCTATTGCCGATTTTACGAAGGCCATAGAACTTAATTCTCAATATGCCAACGCATATTATAATCGTGGTACAGTTAAAATAGAATTGGGCGATAAAGAAGGAGCTATTGCCGATTTTACAAAAGCGATAGAATTTAATTCTCAATATGCCAACGCATATTATAATCGTGCTGCAATATATTACAATGAAGGTAAAAAATCTTTAGGTTGCGCAGATTTCCAAAAAGCAAAGGAATTAGGTTTAAAACAAGCAGCTGCAATGATAGAAGAATTCTGTAAGTAATAATGTTTGAATTTTATAGATGTTAAAAGTAAGGGCAGTTCGGGAGAGCTGCCCTTTTTTTGTATTGTCGTTAGGGAAGCAGAGTTTTATTTTCCTATGCAAAATGAGCTGAAGACGGCATTGAGTATGTCTTCGGAGGAGACTTGTCCGGTAATTTCTCCGAGTATGCGTATGGCGGCGCGTGCATCTATGGCTATGAGGTCATTGCTGTATCCTTGGTCGAGTGTGGTGTTGGCTTGTTGCAGATGTTGTATTGCTTGGTTGAGTAGTTGCGCATGCCGTTGATTGATGAGTATGTCTTTTGGTGCTTCGGTGTCGGGTTTTATGATGTCTGCGATTGTTTGGGTTATTTGGTCTATGCCTTGTGAGGTTTTTGTGGAGATGGCTATGGTTCCTTCGGGGATACTCATATTGGGTATGAGGTCTATTTTGTTGTGGACGGTGATGATGTGGGTGGTGGGGAATTGTTGTTGTAGTTTGTGTTGGAGTGTGTTGCTGTGGTCGGTGCCTTGGGTTGCGTCATTGATGATGAGTACGAGGTTGGCTTGTGTGATGATGGATTGTGCAAGGTGTATTCCTTCCATTTCGATGGTGTCTTGGGTGTTGCGCAGCCCTGCGGTGTCGGTGATTTTGACGGCGATGTTTTGTATGTGGAGTGTTTCTTCGATGTAGTCGCGTGTGGTGCCGGGTATGTGGCTGACGATGGCTCTTTTTCTGTTGAGCAGTGCATTGAAGAGTGATGATTTTCCGGCATTGGGGTATCCGACGAGTGCAATGTGGAATCCGGCGCGGAGAATTTGTGCGGAGCGGTATTGTTGGGCTAATTGTTGGCAATGATTGATGATTGCGTTGATGTTGTTGCGTATGGTTTGTTTTTCTATGAGTTCGATGTCTTGTTCGGTGAAATCAAGCTCAAGTTCGAGCAGCCCGCAGAGTGTGATGAGTTGGTCGCGTAGTTGTTCAAGTTTTTGTGTGAATCCTCCGAGTAATTGCCTTGCCGCTGTTTGTGCGCCTATGGTGGATGAGGCGTGTATGATGTCGGCGACGGCTTCGACTTGTGTGAGGTCAATTTTGCCGTTGATGAATGCACGCTGTGTGAATTGCCCTGCTTTTGCGGGTGTTGCACCTTTGTTGATGAGAGCTTGGAGTATTTGTTCGACGATAATCATATTGCCGTGGCATCCGAATTCGACGGTGTTTTCTCCGGTGTAGGAGTGTGGTGCTTTGTAGAGAAAGGCGGTGACTGTGTCTATGGGATTATTGTGTGTGTCATAGATTATGCCATAGTGTATGGTGTGGGATTGTGCTTGTTGGAGTGTGGTTTTTCCTTTGAAGCATTGGTCTGCGATGGCGATTGCATCGTTTCCGCTGAGTCTGATGATGGCAAGTCCGGCTGTGCCGGGTGGAGTGGCAAGTGCGCAGATGGTGTCTTTAGTGTTATTCATTGTTATTGTTGATTGTCGGTTATGATGAATAAAAAATGTTTAGAAAAAGAGTATGGTGCGTGGCGTGAGTAGGACATTGAGCGTTTGGAGTGTTTGTCCTTTGTAATCTTTGACGGAAACCCAGCCGTTTTTTTGGCTGAATTGCGGATAGGTAGAAATCCAGAGTGTGTTGTTATTGGGATTTTTTTGAATGTGATACCATTGGTCATTGTTTGTTGGTTTTGGGAAAAGGAGTTGTGGTTGGCTTTGTTGAGTTCTAAGATTGATCAGCCATACTCCGGCACTGTCGGCTACGAAGAGAGAATCTTGTTGCGTGTTGAATGTTGGCACGGAGGGGCTGCGAAATGTCCAACGGTTTGTTTCTTGGAGAGTGCGTATGTCATATTGCACGATGCCCCCTTTGAGTCCTGTTGGTGTATTGAGATTTGAGTACATGGCATAGAGAGTTCTGCCTTGGTTGGTGATATGAAGTGAGCGTACATTGATGACATTGGTGAGTAGGGCGATTTCTTGGTTTGTTTGTCTATTAATCACGGAAATGGTGCTTGCTTTTGGTTCATTTTTTCTGAGGTCGCCGTAACCGGAGTTTGCTACGAAGATGGTGGCATTTGTGACAGCAATGCCTTCGGGAGCGGGACCGACGAAGATGTATTCGGTATTAATTTCGAGTGTCGTTGGGTTGAATTGTTTGATGCGGTCATTGAGTAAGGTAACATAAGCGACGGTATCATTGAGAATGGCAATGCGTTGTGGCTCATCGCCCGCGCTGAGTTTGATGCGTCCGTCAGAAATACCGTCATTGATGCGTATTTTTTCTATGGTTCGAGATTTTGAGACGGGAATAAAGATGTGTTGATTCCATCGGACTATGTCATTGCCTGTGTCGCCGAGTCTTTGTCCTTTGTTTTGCAGCGCAAAGTAATCATTGACTACGGTGTTGGATTGATTGTCATAGCGAGAGAGAGTGGAGTTGTCCATGCCGAATAATCCTTCGCAGAGTATATATGCGCCGTTGTTGCCTGTGACGGTATTGGTATTTTCAGGAAATTGAGGTGAGGATATGCACCCACAAAGGATGATAGTCCATCCAAGAATGAAGTAATTGATGAATTGCATGATGTGGTCGAGATATTATTTTTTGGGACGACTGACGAACATACGCAAAAGATTTTCCACATCATCTGCGCCTTTGATGCCGGAAGGTACAGCCGTGTAATCGGATTGCGTGCTCATGCCACTCTGTTTATCTTTAGTGGTTTCATCATCTTGTTTGGTGTACATAACCATCACAG
>CAZWVD010000032.1:0-1446 GCA_964636855.1 uncultured Gammaproteobacteria bacterium
CAGTGGAAAAAGTGAAAAAAATGAGGTAATATGATATAGTTATAAATAATTAAAATAAAAGTATTATGAATTTTATTTTCTTTGGAATTTTGGGCTCTGGCAAAGGAACTCAGGCAGAACTTATTTCAAATAAATTTCATATTCCTATTATATCAACGGGAAATATTTTTCGTCGTAATATAAAAAACAAAACAAAACTAGGAATACAAATTGAACATATTTTAGCAAAAGGACATTTGGTGGATGATGAAATTACAGTTAAGGTTTTAAAGAATGAACTTAAGAAAACAAATTTGAAAAAAGGTCTTATTCTTGATGGTTTCCCTAGAACACTACATCAAGCAAAAATGTTAGAACATATTTTAGCAATTGATCACGTTTTTAATATATCACTTTCAGAACATGAAGTTCTTGATAGGATTTCAAATAGAAGAACATGTAAGTGTGGCGCAACTTATCATATAAAACACAATCCACCAAAAAAAGAGGGGATCTGTGATAAGTGTAAAAGAAAATTATTTATAAGAGATGATTCAAAACCAGCCGTTGTCAAAAATAGAATACGTGTCTACAAAAATAAAACAGAGAAATTGATAGAATTTTACAAGGAGAAAAAAATACTGATAAATATAAATGGAAACCCATCTATAGAAGAAGTTTTCAAACAAATATCTGACAAAATAATAAAGTTAAAAAAGAAATGATAACTATAAAAAATGAAAAAGAAATAAAAATCTTAGAAGAGGGTGGAAAAATTCTTGGAAATATTTTGTTTAAACTTGGAAAAGGTGCAAAGGTGGGTATTAGTGTTCAAATTTTAGAGGAAATGGCTGAAAAATTAATTATTGAAGCAGGAGGAGTTCCATCTTTCAAGAATTATGGAGATAAAGATCCATATCCATGCACGCTTTGTGTTTCTATAAATGATGGAGTGGTTCACTGTATTCCTGATGATACTATTTTAAAAGATGGAGATATAGTAAGCTTAGATATTGGGATGAAATATCCAAATAGTGACATAGGATTATATACTGATTGTGCTATTACGGTTGCTGTTGGAAATATTTCTAGAGATGCTCAAGAACTTATGGACGTTACAAAAGGAGCCCTTAATAAAGCGATTAGCATAATCAAGCCGGGGATATATTTAAATAAAATAGGAGAAACAATAGAGGATTATGTATCTTCACGCGGAAACTATGGAATTGTAAAAGAGCTTGTAGGTCATGGAGTAGGATATGCTGTTCACGAAGATCCCTTTATACCAAATTATAGAGTTGGGTTTAAAGGGGATATACTTAAGTCAGGAATGGTTTTGGCTATTGAACCTATGATAAATTTTGGAAGCGGTGCAATTAAATCAGATAAAAGTGGATGGAATATAAAAACTCAAGATGGGTCTATTTCTGCACATTTTGAGCATACTATTGTAGTGACAGATGATGG
>CAZWVD010000032.1:1546-10512 GCA_964636855.1 uncultured Gammaproteobacteria bacterium
CAAAGACAATGTGGAGCAAAAGTTACAAGAGGTGATGATTCAGCTGCTGCTAGTCTTATTCTGGATTCTTTTTTACAAAGAAAATATGTTAAATAAAATCCTATTTTATAGTTGTTTATTTTTAGTTTCATTTTTATTGAGCTACTTTTTGATACCTTTTTTTAGAAAACTTTCTATAAAATTGGGTATTTTAGATATACCTCGGGGGGATAGAAAAATTCATGAGCAACCAATGCCACTTCTTGGGGGTTGGGCAATATTTGTTTCTTTTCTGATTTGTTTGTTTGCAATCATTTTGATAAGACCAGGACTTATAGGTGGATTAACTGGTTATATTCATGTTATTGCAATAGTTGTTTCTGGATTTTTACTTATGGTTATGGGAACGCTTGATGATAAATATAATTTGTCTGCAAAAAAACAATTGTTCTGGGTGATTTTAGCATGTCTTATAATTATTTTATCTGGCATAGCTATTAAGTTTATAACTCGTCCTGGCGGAGGAGTAATAGATCTTACACTAGGATTAAGATATGATTTTTTAGGAATAAATATTTATCTAATAGGATCTCTTATTACATTTGCCTGGATTATAATAATGACAAATTCTACTAAATTATTGGATGGCCTCGATGGCTTATCTAGCGGAGTAGTTTTCATAGGGATGATAATTCTTTTTATAGTGAGTCTGTTTTGGGATAAACCAGATAGTCTTACATCAGTTCTTACGATTATTTTTGCAGGTGCAATACTAGGATTTTTAATTTTTAATTTTCACCCAGCAAAAATATTTTTAGGAAATGGAGGGAGTAATCTACTGGGTCTTTATTTGGGAGTTTTTGCTATTATAAGTGGAGCAAAAATAGCCACAGCGCTTCTTGTAATGGGTGTTGCTGTTATAGATATGTTTTGGGTAGTTATTCAAAGATTGTTTAGAAAAGAAGCGCCATTTAAGCATGCCGATAGGAAGCACCTTCATTTTAGATTACTTGACTTGGGATTTAGTCACAAACAAAGTGTTCTGATAATATATTTTATATCATTATTTTTTGGTACTATATCGCTTTTTCAAAATACTATAGGGAAGATTATAATGACACTTTTTTTGTTGCTTTTTATGTTTTCAATATTTTTTTATATTTATAAAAAGAATGCAAAAGTTTAAGAAAATTTTATTACTTGTTATATCGCTTTGCATTGTCTCGGGATGTGCTAATTCTAATAGTGAAGAAATAAAAGGCAAAAATATTTTATTGAAGAATGAAACCATCAAAGTAGAAATAGCAGATACACAATATCTAAGAGAGAGAGGACTTTCTTATAGAACTGACTTGTGTCAGGAGTGTGGTATGCTTTTTCTTTTTAAAGGCTATAAAAATTATGCATTTTGGATGAAAGACATGAATTTTCCGCTGGATATAATTTATTTGAAAGATAATAAAATTGTTGAAATTTTTAAATCAGTTCCCGTTACAACCGGAGATAAAATAACTCAAATTTATCCTCAAAATGAGGCTAATATGGTCTTAGAATTAAACTCAGGATGGTCAGATAGTCACAATCTAGAGATAGGGGATAATATTGACATTTTAGATTAAATGTATTAACATTATTACACGATAATAATTCAATTACTAAGTATAACAATATGGAAAAAACAGTAGCTAAAGACTTAAAAATAGCCATTATAAGGACAGGTGGCAAACAATACAAAGTCAAAGAAGGTAGTAAAGTAAAGGTAGAAAAACTAGAAGGTGAGCTAGAATCAAAGATAATCTTGGAAGATGTTTTATTTATCTCAGATGCAGATGGAGAAAATATTGAACTTGGAACTCCAGTTTTAGATAGAAAAATTGAAGCAAAAATAATCAAACAAGCAAGAGCTCCTAAGATAAGAGTGGTAAAATACAAGAACAAGACAAGATACCATAAGGCATATGGCCACAGACAGCACTTTACAGAGCTTGAAATCACAAAAATATAACAAAAATCCCCGAAAGGGGATTTTTTTTATTGACGAATAACAAATTTTGAATGATGAATAAATTTAGAATTTAGAATTATGAATGATTTGAGTTTTTAGTAAATTCTTATAATCTTCTAGATTTGAAGCTTGATATTTGAAATTGGAAATTATTTCACCTTTTCCCATTTTACACCAGATTCAAATGCATTTACGTCTTGTTCAAACTGTTCTCTAGTGGCTCTTACTGTGGCAAATCTTTTTTGCCCCTTACTCTTTGCAGGACCCTCGCATTCATCTATAAAGGCCTTCAATGATCTTGGTGTATTTACACTTTTAAAGTCTGTGGTGATAGATAATGATGGTATATTCCTTATCGATCTTAAAAATGCTCTGAATTCTAATGAGTCCATTGTTTCAAATTCATGACTTATATCTTTTGGAGTAATTTCTTGATTTATTTCATTTTCAAATTTTTCCATTTTTGTATTATTTATAAATATGACTTGTTATAAGAGGGTCCTTCGACTTAGCTTAGGACACTCGCCTCGTGTACATATAGAAGGGTTGTAGTCACGCGAAAGCGGGACGGAAACCACGAGCGAGTCCCGAGATATTTGAGGGACGAGTCGAGTGGTGGGCATGAGAGGATTTGAACCTCTGACTTTCACGATGTGAACGTGACACTCTAACCACTGAGTTACATGCCCAAGTTAATTTTGAATAATTAATTTCGAATGATAAGTAAATTTTGAATTAAGAATTATGAATTTTGAGTTTTTAGTAAATTTTTATAAGCTCGTAATTTAAGCCTGTGAGTCATTTTTAAACTCTATATTAAACTGTTCTATTATTTTGCATTTTTCATTAAAGTCAGTTATCTGGTGTATAGAAGATAATTTGTCACCGCCATCTTTTATTGACGGACCAAGACACCAGAATATTTCTTTATCTACTATGAAATATCTATCATGAATTGATTTAGATTTTGCGATATGTATTTTTATTGTTGAGTATTCTTTTGAAAATTTTTCTTTTATAAATTCTAGATTATCTAAACCACTTTTATTTTTAAATGATGTTATTATGTAAATATCTGTTAAATTTTTTATATTTGAACATAATTTTAAATAATTAAGTATTTCATGATTTATATAATTGTCAAATATTATCAAATCTATTTTTGCACTCGATAAGATTTTTGTAATTTGCTGAGCATATGTAAATTCTTGATTTGGAGAAAAAGTATATTCAGGTCTTATTAGGTCGGGTTGACTTGAGTTTAAATATCGCAATATATTTTTTGATATTGTGCTTATTCTTGCATGATCACAATTCGCTAATTTTTCTATAGCTTTTATATTATTTATTACATATTCTCTAGAAAATCCATGTTTTTTTATTATATATTCAATTGCCCTGAGGATATGTTCCTTGGGTCCAAAGTCAGCCTCATCTAAGTAACGAATTAATAATTCAATAAATGTTTTATCAATTAATTTATTATTTGTATTATCAACACTCTTCAAGTCCAAAAAAATATTACGTTCTTGTTCTTCTAATGTTTGAAGAAAGTCTAATAAATTTATTAATTCTACGCTTAAAGTGGATGATATACAAAAATATTTTTTAAATAGGCCCATTTTTTTGTCTATATCTGTTATTTGATTTGTTTGTTTCATTACGTATCCTATTACCATATAAAATTAAATAATTAATAATTTATTCAAAATTTTAAATTCAAAATTCGTCATTCATTTCTATTTTACTTCTCTTCTATTCTCTAGAGCAGAGGACAGAGTTATTTCGTCAGTGTATTCGATATCAGAGCCCATTGGAATTCCACGAGCCAGACGAGTTATTTTGATGTTCATATTTGCTAATATGTTTTTTAGGTATGTTGTAGTTGCCTCACCTTGTATGTTTGAGTCGAAAGCAAGAATTAGTTCATCTGCATCATTAGTTTTTATTCTGTTTATAAGTTCTTTTATAAAAAGTCTATCAGGAGTTATGCCCATTATAGGATCAATTAATCCACCCAGTATATGATAATTGCCATTGAACTTTTTCATATTTTCAATTGTTTCTAAATCTGTTGCAGTTGCGACAACGCAGATTATTTTTTGTAATCTTTTCTCATCAGAGCATATTGAACAAGGATTTATATCAGAAAAATTATTACAAACAGAACAAACTTTTATATCTTTAATAAGCGTGAGGGCGTTTATAAATTCATCTATTTTGTTTTTTGATTTTCCAATCAAAGAAACAGCAAGGCGTTCTGCTGTTTTTGGTCCAATGCCTGGGAGAGTAATAAATTGGTCTATTAAATTTTTGAGAGATTTTGGGAACATGAGCTTAATGATGAATGCTGAATGATTAATGATGAATAAATTGAGAATGCTGAATGGTTAAATCAATTTCGAATTTCTAATGATTAATGATGAATAAATTATGAATGTTTTAATTTTGAATTGTTTTTGAGTGAGGATAATATTCGTCCAAATATTAGCGTTAACTCCTCAGCTTCTCTTTGTATATTTTCAATCACTGGGTTTTGTGTAAAGTTATTACTTTTTATTATTCTCAACCAATATTTTGTCTCACATATTTCTTTTTTACAGATATAGATTTTATTTCTAAAGTCATTTGGTGATGATGCGTTATTTGCTTCTGTATAATTTGCACCAACACTTGTTCCAGATTTTACTAATTGAGAAATTATGGGCCTAGTAATTGTATCTTGTATAATCTGTTTACAAAGCCCAATAATTAAATTTGAAAATTTGGTTGTCCTACTTTCCAGATCATAATCTGGGTTATTAACATCGCTTTTCATTTCTTTGTTAATTAATTATTAAATTATTAATTTGAAATTCTTTGATTAATTCTAAATTCTAAATTAATCAATTTATTCGAAATTCAAAATTCGAAATTTAAAATTTAAAATCTGGCATTGTTATTTCACCACTTTTCATTTTTTCAGCCATTATTTTTTGAAGCTTTTTAATAGCATCATTAAATGTGTCGGGAATATATTTTTCTAATTCAGATTTAGCCATTCCTTCAGGAATATTTATTGATAGAACGTTTTGGTTTCCATCCATCTTGAGTTTGATTCCGTGATTTTCTATTTCAATTATTTCTTGAGATAGAGTGTTTTGCATTTGTTTTGCTTGAGAACGTAGGTCTTTGATTTGATTCAATTTTGAAAATAAAGTCATTTGTTTGTTTATCCCGCTATGTGTGGGTTTATCCCGCTAAGGCGAGTATTATTAAATAATTAATTAAGTTCTTCCGGTATCGAATTTTTATCTCTTTCGAGAGTTTTAAAGCTTACCGTGTTAAAGTCGAAATATAAATGCACAAGTCCCGTTGGTCCATTTCTATGTTTTGCGATATGAATTTCAGCAATATTTTTTTCTTCAGGAGTAAGATCTTCTAGTCTATAATTTCTATCTGCTGCTTTTCTATAAATAAATAAAACTACGTCAGCATCTTGTTCAATACTACCAGATTCTCTTAAATGAGCTAGTTTTGGAATAGCTGGTTTTGATTGTTCTACGGCACGAGAAAGCTGTGAAAGAGCAATAATAGGAATATTGAGTTCTCTTGCAATACTTTTCAGTCCACGAGTTATCTCAGCAACTTCTTGGACTCTATTTTCTTGACCAGATTTGCTTTCCATAAGCTGTAAGTAGTCTATTATGAGCACGGAAAGATTGTGTTCTAGTTTTAGTCTTCTTGCCTTTGTTCGAATTTGCATTATGTTCAATATGCCAGAGTCATCTATAAATATTTTACTATCAGCGAGAGTTCCCATAGCTCTTCCAATTCTTGGAAAATCGTCATGATCATCTCTATCTGATAAACGCCCGGTTCTCATTTTCCATAGAGATACACCAGCTTCAGAACAGAGGATTCTGTCTACAAGTTCTTCTTTGCTCATTTCAAGAGAAAACATTCCAATACATCCTTTGTTTTTTACGGCAATATTTCTTGCCATATCAAGCGCAAACGATGTTTTTCCCACAGAAGGACGAGCAGCTATGATTATAAGATTTCCTTTTTGAAGTCCTGCGAGTAAATTATCGAGATCTTTGAATCCTGTTGGAATACCACGAAGTTGTCCTTTATTTTTGTGAAGTTCGTCAATACGCTCAAAGGTATCATTTAATATACTTGATATAGGAGAAAAATTTTCTTTTAGAAATTTTTGAGATATTGCAAAAAGTTTTCTTTCAGATTCATCTAATATGTCATCTATATCATTTTCTTCTTGATAGGCAATATTTGTGATATCAGCAGATGCTTTAAGTAGTCTTCTGAGAGTTGATTTTTTTTGTACTATTTCAGCATAGTATTTTACATTGCCAGCAGTTACCACTGAGTTTGAAAGAGATGCCAAATAACTTTTTCCACCAACACTTTCAAGTTCATTCATTTCTGATAAGCCATTACTTACTGAAAGTAGATCTATTGGTTCACGTCTGTCGTATAAATTGAGACATACCGAAAAAATTATCTGATGAGCTCTTTTGTAGAATGCGTCCTCAGTTATAATATCTGCAATTTTGTTTATAGCGTCGCTATCTATAAGAAGAGATCCCAAAACATTTGCTTCAGCTTCTAGGTTATGAGGTGGAATTTTTTCGCTTATAAGATTTTGTCTAATGTTGTCTGCCATGAACTTATTTTAGCAGAATGTGAGGCTTATTCAAGGGTGGGTAGTGCACAGGTTATACACCGTTTTAAGGATGAAGTTTTAAGGATGAAGTGTGAAGTGTGGGGTTGACATGAGTCTCTATATATAGTAAAATTCTATATTAATCTAGTACGGAAAAAACCGTTTTGAACCTATAGGGCTAGATAATAAATCCAGGAGGATGCGATGCATAAGACACTCGTCGAAGCTGGAAAATTCCTGTCAAGACTGGCAACCTGGCTTAGGTTGATGACAGAGACAGGTTTATTGGAAGAGGCATTTCAGCATGTTATTAGTAACACTGAATCTAGAAGATTACTCGTGAAATTTTGGAATCGTCTATTTGTTGAATTCCCTAGCTATGAACAAGCGAAGGAAATTATGGGTCAGAATTTTGTAGGCTTAGAAAGGGTTAAAGAGTATTTTGGTATAGACCCAACTCCAGATCAGTACTTCAAATATGCCCAGATCCCTTATAGCATCAAGACCCTGCAATCTCTTAGAGATACTCATATTCTGGTAGCTGTATTTCCAATTTCAATTTTTGAAATGATGGAAAAACATCCAAAATTATTCGATGTTGAAGGGATAAACAGTCGTTACAGCAGCCCCAATGAACTATTTATAAGAGATCAGGGTAGATGTCAGTGGATGCTGCTTAATAAAACGGGCATGGAGTATAAGCAGGGCTATGATTGTCTAACTGCTCAACCAGTTGTTTATTCTATGATTAGCTATTTTCTTTCAACTGCAGAGCTTATGTTTACGGATTTTCATGGCGTTCATATTTCAAACACAACCTGTCAAGAGGGGCATGAGGTTTATGTTCGTTTTTCTGAAGATGGAAAGATATGGTTTTATGATCATGAATTTGGAAAAACAGAATATTACGAATTTCTAAAGAAATGGGTAACTTGTTTGTTGCCGGATTGAAGATAAAAATATAAGATCCCCCTATATGCTGGTAATCGGTAATGTAGGGGGTCTTTTTTTGTATAATAAATAACTATCCTCAAAACCCTTGATTTTTTCATTTATTATAGTATAATATTTATCATATACAATATATGCGTCGTTTCCGCCAAAGGCGGATCAGTCTCTGGCTGAAGCTCATTTATGTGAAAATAAAGAGCAACGATTTTAACAAAATATAACTATTATGCGTCGTTAGCTCAGTTGGTAGAGCAACAGCCTTTTAAGCTGATGGTCGGAGGTTCAAATCCTCCACGACGTACCATTTTAAATTTTGAAGTTTAATATATTAAAAGTAAGAAAATTATTATGGAAGAAACAACAAACAAGTGTTGTAGTTCAAAAAATATGATAATCGGGATTATCAGTATTGTTGTAATTCTTTTTGGTATTGTATCTTATATTTATGTAAATAATAAAGAAAAAAATGATCTTAGAGTAATGATTACTGAATTACAAAACCAAGTTTCAAATTTAAAAATTGTGTCACCAAGTAATTCAGAAAATATAACTGCCACAATTGACGAAATAGCAACTTGGGAAACAGCAATATTGCCAGATTTAGGAATTTCTTTTAAATATCCTAGTGAATGGGGTAGTTATTCTGTTAATAATCAATCAGCAGAAGCGGGTATTTCAAAATCAATTATATTTTCTGAAAACCCTGCATATAGTTTAGACAAGGCTTTAATCTCTTATGTGAGCTCAGGATTTACAGCTGGCAGAAGTGGTAGTATAGCTGAGGGATTATCTTATCGCAATAAAACATCAATAAACTCATGTGATGATTTTCAGAATATGGTCCTCATAAAGGTTGGTCAATGTGAAAAAATAACAACAGTGTTGGGCAATGCTTATTTGGGAATATTTATAAATGAGGAAGATGGCGGTATGTATAATGATCATATAGTTGCTGTGTTATCAACGCATGTTTCAAGTTATCCAATACTTTCAATTCAAAAAAATGGAATATCTCCTATTGAAATAAATATTGTTAAGAAAGTTCTTTCTTCAATGGAGGTTATTAAATAAAGATTTATTGTAAATATATAAAAAAGGCCATTATGGCCTTTTTAGTTTTTACGCAGGATTTCAAAATTTATCCATTTTTTATACCCTTAAAAACTTCAATCATCTTATCAATTTCTTTGTCTTCAATCTCTGATAGTAAATCCCCGGATTTAAATCCTAGTGTAGTAGTAGCGTCTTTGAGCATTTCTTTTCCAGCGCGAGTAAGCTGTGCATATCTTGCCCTTGCATCGTTTGTATCATCACTTCGCTCTATAATGCCTAGTTTTTCCATTGGCAAAATCATTCGTGTGACAC
>CAZWVD010000033.1:0-1194 GCA_964636855.1 uncultured Gammaproteobacteria bacterium
TAATAAGTGCTGGATGAAGATGTGTTTCTGGCTCATCTATCATAACAATAGGAAAATCTGGATGATGCGCATACAACAGGATTGAAAAGACCCTTCTAAACCCAAGACCCAGCCAATCTATAGTAGCCCTTCTATTGCCTTCAAAAAGACCCGAGACTTCATAATTTGTTTCAATTGCATTTTCATCTGCGGATACTTTTGGAAAATGTTTTCTAAGAGCTCTCTCAAATTTATAAATAGCATCTTTATAGGAAAATAGGCTTCTAAAATCTTTTTGAATTTGTCCTAAATCCGAAAAACTTAACTCATCCAATCTTTTGACTTTTCCTGAAATATATTGAGATGTTTTTATATCATATTCAATATTTTCATATTTAAATTTAAGTTCTCTTTTATTGTTTCTCAAAATTAATTTACATGCTTTTTCTTTAAATCCCAACAACCTTGACTCTTTATCGCTAAAAATTAAATCTATTTCTATATCGGATTTTTCATAAAACAAAACACTGCTATCTTTTTCTGGCTTAAGAGCTAGTTCAATAGCATTCAATATATTACTCTTTCCACAGTTGTTCTTTCCAATTAAAATATTAATAGTAAAAGTATTTATATTAATTGGTTCTTTAATACTTTTATATCTATTTATTTTTATGTGATCTATTCTCATATTAAAAAACTACTTTCTAATAATATTCAAAATTCAAAATTCTTATTTATTCATCATTCATAATTCATCATTCATAATTAAAGTAGATGTATATCCTCTATTTCACTAATTTTACCACGAAGCACTATATCTTCTATGTGATAAGTTCCCATTTTTGGAGCATTTAAGTATCCAGCCATTGCAGCCTCAGCAAGCCAACCAGACTCAAGCCAATCTATAAGCCACTCATCTAAATACTCTGGATCACCACTGTCTATTCCACAACCCATATTAAGAAGCCACTCTCTATTGTAATGTTCTTGTGAACCTATTGGTTCTGACATAATAATTGGAATTCCAAGTCCCGCATAAAAGCTTAGCTCTGATGGTTTTGTCCAAAGCACATCCGTTGTTCTAAGTGCAATATTTAAAATTTGAAAATAATTAATTTTATGAACATCATAAATAATATTTACATTCTTACATTTAAGTAAACCTTCTTTTTTCAAAGTTTCCTGAAAATAAAGATAAACATCATTTCTTGTTCC
>CAZWVD010000033.1:1294-10004 GCA_964636855.1 uncultured Gammaproteobacteria bacterium
AACCTTCTTTTTTCAAAGTTTCCTGAAAATAAAGATAAACATCATTTCTTGTTCCCGCAACAAGGTTTAATCTAAATTTATTTTTCTTTATTGGATCCTTTAACTTTTTTAGTATTAAAGCACCTAAATCACGTTGGGCACCTGCGCCACCTACTGCAAAAGTAATTGTAAGGGGATGATTATTGTGCTTAATTTCTTTTATGGGACATAAATAATCTTCTATAAGCTTGGAATATTTTTTTCTATAAATTCCTTTTGGATCTAAGTTAAATATTCTTGATTTAAGATCATGCTTCAATATAACTTGTTTTTCTCCACCGATATTTTCTTTTGGCAACGGAAAACCAGTTACAAATATTTTCTTAGGATTTACACCATAGAGCATAAGCCTTTCTTTTACCCTCTTATTTGGTGCAAAATAATTTATCCTACTATTCTTGGGGTCATACGGTGCCCAAGCACGAGCAATATCAGCGTCACAGATAATACAATAAATTTCACCCGGATAATTATTATATTCTGCAAAATATGCAGGCACAAAAAAAGAGGTAAGAAATGGAAGTGGATTTTTACTTAATTCTGAAATCAAATTCTTTCCAAGACCCTTTTTTACCTGACCATAAAAATATTTTTGCTGCGATGAATTCTTTGACAAATCTCTTCTTGGATAAAAACTTTCTATTTTCTGATAAGAATCCATTATATTAAAAGCTGTTTTACCAAAAATTGGAGTATCTTTGAATTTACAAATAAGCTCGTACCAATATCTTCCACCTCCCCAAGAACGCTTTTCCCAAGATTTTATTCCTTGATATTTATTGGCATTTATAATTGTATTTCCATATGCCGAAGCAAGAAATGGATAAGTTGCTCTCTGATGACCATAACCCATGTCTACAGCGACAACATACATTTTTGTATTTTTTTTAATTTTATTTTCCATATTTACTAATAGGCGAAAGTCACAAGTCGAAAGTTAAAATTTTATTTTCCACCTTCTTGTCTCGAGCGAAGTCGAGAGATTCGCCTTTTTACTATATTTATACTTTAAACTTATTTTAATTATATCATAAACAAAAAGCTCTGTCCTTAAACAGAGCTTTAAAAATGAAAAAATTACTTATCTTACGGAATTCATCCCGTGAAATAATAAATATTAAAAAATTACTTATCTCGCGTGACTAATCTGCAACCGCAAAAACCTCTTCTATGGTTGTAATACCGTCCTTTGCCTTCAAAAGTCCGTCTTGGACCATCGTAATCATACCGTTTTTCTGAGCCAAGTCTTGAATAATATATTCTGAGACCTTATTATCCAAAATTGTCTGTTCTATTTCTTTTGACATTATAAGTATTTCGTATATTCCAATTCTTCCTTTATATCCAAGTCCATGGCATTTATCACACCCCTTACCTTTATAAAATTTGAGGCCATTTAATTCCTCTTCATCTAATTGAAACCCTGAGCTCTCTGGAATAGTGCCAAGTATATTCAAAATTTTTGACATTTTTTCATTGTCTATAAGCTCCTCTTCTTTACAATGCTCACAAACCTTTCTTACTAAACGTTGACCTATTATTGCATTGAGTGCTGGGGACAACAAAAAGGGTTTTACGCCCATCGCCAAAAACCTTGGCACAGCACCCGATGCTGAATTGGTATGAATTGTTGAAATCACCAAATGTCCTGTAAGAGCAGCATTAATAGAAGTATCGGCCGTTTCCAAGTCTCTTATTTCTCCAACCATTACAATGTCTGGATCTTGACGAAGAATTGATCTAAGTCCAGATGCAAATCCATAATCTTTATCTTTTTTAATTTGTGATTGATTTATTCCCTCTAATCTATATTCAATTGGATCTTCTAATGTAATAATCTTATTTGCTGATGAATTAAGCTTTTTAAGTATTGCATATAAAGTGGTTGTCTTACCGGATCCTGTGGGACCGGTTGCTATAATCATTCCATTAGGACGATCTATTTGTCTCTTAAGTTCAACATAAGAATTTCCCCTTATACCAAGCTGGTCAAACTCTAAACTCGTTGCAGACGATCTAAGAAGTCTCATTACAACACTTTCACCAAAATTTGTCGGAATCGTTGAAACTCTTACATCAATATCCTCGTCCTTAGTATGAATAGTAAATCTTCCATCTTGTGGTTTTGCTAATATATTTATTTTCAATCCCGCAAGCAACTTAATTCTAGAAATTATTTTTGACCAAGACTCTAAGTCAACAGTAGCAATAGAATTCAATACTCCATCAATTCTTAATCTTATTTTTATTCCCTCTCTTTGAGCTTCTACATGAATATCTGAAGCATCAAATTGTATAGCAACTGCTACTATAATAGTGATAATTTCTGATACATCTGCTTTTGCAAGAAGCATATCTACGTTTTCAAAAGTAAATCCTTCTAATTTATATTTAGCTATGTCCTCTTCTGTAATAGCAATACCCTCTATAATATTCATTATTGGAATATTCTCATAAATATTAATTGCATAATTCATGCTTTCGTCAGAAATCAAAAATAATTCTATATTTTTTGCTTTTTCTTTTTTCAATTCTTCTATAACTCTATTTAATTGAGGATTTTGAACATTGGTTGTAGCAATTTTTATATCTTTATCAAAGATAGAAAAACAAATTACCTGAAAATTTCTTGATTGCTCAAGCGGTATCAAGGATAAGGCATCTGCATTTATAGGGAAATCTTTTAGATCTATATATGATACCCCCAAAGAAGATGCTGTATTTTTAACCTGTTCTTCTATTTTTTTCTGTTTTATATCATCCAACTTCTCTTCCAACTTATTTTGATTTGAATCCTCTGCCAAAGAAGAAGATAATAGGTCATTTATTGTTTGAGTCATTTGTTTGCCTGCCCCGTAAATGGGAAATAAAAAATAATTATATTACACTATAATTCTATCACAAACAGTGAGAAATTAAAAAAGAGAGCAATAATCTATTTACTCTCTTTTTATATAATCCATGTATTGTTATTCTAAGTTTTTTTTGTAATTTTTGTCTTTTTTATAGACTTTGCAGTTTTTGGTCTACCAGTTCTTCTTTTCATTACAATACTATCTTCTTTGGGTAATTTTTCTAAATCAGATGTTTTAAAAATCTGATTTTTAGTTTTTGTATAGCTCGAAAGCGATGCTATTATTCTAACTAATTTACTATATCGCTTGCTTTCTACTAACTCATTAAAAAGAAGTGTCCAAGAAACAATTTGAAACACAGCAATTCCAGCACCGACTAAAATAAACAATATAGCAAGTGGCAATAACCTAAACAATACCATCTTCAACATTCCACCATTTGTAGTAAACGTAGCTAATAAATCTGAGCTAAAAAACGGTCCTATTATTATCATTGTTATATAAATGACTACAATTCCAATAAGCGTATTAATAATTAAAAGTGCAAATGCCATTTCTAAACTAATAAGCCAATTTGTCTTAAAAAGTATCCATGCTTTTGAAAAAGCGCTTGCAAATTTTTCACCCTTTACAATTACGAAATTAATAGCGTATCTCATTACAAAAGAAATAATTACTGCAATTGGTAAAAAAACAACAAAAACAATAACACCTACTAAAAATTTAAACTTGAGTCCACCCATTGCTATCACTAATAAAAGTGGAATAATAAGCAAAAAAACCAATAAACTTATCAAAACCTCTGAAATAATATTAAACCCTAAAACAGGGAAAAAATATTTTTGAGACTCTTTAAATTGTTCTCCAAATTTTACTACTTTTCCATTTGATATATTATCCGCTGATTTAATAATTGAGCTCTGAGAGGTTGTTACTATCCAAGCAATAAAAAACAACAAAATTAACTCTATCAAAATAAAGGCAACCCATATCAATACAGAATTTATGTTGGTTGCATTTTTTATAAAATCTAGCAACAAAAAACTATTTATAAATTCTGGAATTTTTGAAAAACTAAGATCTTCTACCGCGTAAAGAGTTCTAAAAAATATTTGCATCTCTCCTCCATTTCCAAGCCATAGAGCAAATACTCCAAAGAACCACAAAAATTTATATTTTTTTGTTATGTCCCAAGCTTTTTTAAGTATAATACGATAAAGTGGTTGCATACTTTTATTTTTTGTTATTTTTTTTATTTTATATAATAATCTTATTCTTTAATTATCCTACACATTTTTACTTTTCCCTTTCGCCTTTCTTTACATTAATTATACAAGAAAAATAGAAAATAATAAACCCAAGAAACTCCATAAATAAAATAATTATAATTATTTTTTAATAATCATCAAATAACACATCATCTATTGTCCATATATTTTTCATTTTTATTCATCATTAATTAGTAATATTATAAATTTAATTATATTAATAAATAAAAATAAAACCCCCTATAAACATAGGGGGCAAGATTTTCAAAAAACAACAAATTACTTCATCAACTCTTCAAACTCTTGTTTTTCAATTGTTTCTTTTTCAAGCAATGTATTTGCAATTTTTTCTAATTTTTCTCTGTTATTGTTTATTGTATCTTCTGCTGTTTTATAACAACCATCTATAAGCTTCTTTACTTCTTCATCTATCTTTTCTGCCACTTTTTCACTATAATCTTTATTTTCATGGATTTCTTTTCCTAAAAAAACCATTTCCGATCCTTGACCAAATACTCTATATCCCAAATCATCATTCATGGCATATTTTGTAATCATTTTTTTTGCAATTTCTGTGACGCCAATAAGATCGGAACTCGCACCATTTGTAATTTCATTAAAAATAATTTTCTCCGCCACCAAGCCCCCTAGCATCATTGAAATCTCATCAACAAATTCTGATTTTGTACTTAGGTGTTTATCGTGCTCTGGCATATTCATTGTATATCCTGCCGCACGTCCACGAGAAATAATTGAAACCTTGTGAATAGGATCACAATTTGGCAAAAAATGACCAATAAGTGCATGCCCCGCTTCATGATATGCTGTTATCTTTTTTTCTTTATCTAATAATATATGACTCTTTCTTTCTGGACCAAGAACCACTTTTTCAATACTTGATAAAATATCTTCTTGATTTATTTTGCTTTTGTTACTTCTTGCTGCAAAAATTGCCGCTTCATTTAAAACATTTTTAAGATCTGCTCCGGAAAAACCTGGGGTGCGCTGTGCAACAATTTGCAAATCTACATCTTTTTCAAATGGTTTATTTTTTGCATGAATTTCTAATATTGCGCGTCTATCTTTTATATCTGGTCTGTCTATTATAACCTGTCTATCAAATCTTCCTGGACGAAGAAGCGCTGGGTCTAAAACGTCTGGTCTATTTGTAGCGGCAATAACAATAATATTTGTTTTATTATCAAAACCATCCATTTCAACAAGGATTTGATTTAGCGTTTGTTCTCTTTCATCATGGCTTCCTCCGAGTCCAGTGCCACGCTGACGACCGACTGCATCTATTTCATCTATAAAAACAATACAAGGCGCTTCTTTCTTTGCTTTTTTAAATAAATCTCTAACACGTGATGCGCCAACGCCAACAAACATTTCTACAAACTCAGATCCAGATATGTGAAAAAATGGAACACCAGCTTCTCCTGCAACAGCACGAGCTAAAAGTGTTTTTCCTGTTCCAGGACCACCCAAAAGTAAAACCCCCTTTGGTATTTCAGCTCCTAATTTTATAAATTTTTTTGGATCTTTCAAAAATTCTACTACTTCATGAAGTTCTTCTTTCGCCTCTGCAGATCCAGCAATATCTGAAAATGTTACCTTGGTAGCTTTTGTATCAACTTGTTTTGCACCGGACTCACCAAAGCTAAGCGCCTTTGAATTTGCTCCTTGAACCCTACCAAACATAAACCAAACAAATAATCCTATAAACAAAAATGGGACTAGTATTGGCAAAACAACCGTTATCCAAAAAGAGCTTCCTGATTCTTCTTTAATTTGTAAATTAATTTTATCTATCTTGTCACTCGTTACTCCAAGATTAATAAATGTCTGAGTTAAAGATTCTTCCGATTCTTTTCTACTTATTTTCTTCTCTCCATTCTTTAGCTCTACTGCTAATTTACTTCCATTTACTTCAATACTAGAAACTTCTTCATTCTTGATTTTTGCACTCAACTCAATAATAGAAATACTGTCTTTTTTTGCAGTATCACCAGTACTAAAAAAACTAAATATAGCTGCAATGGCCAGTATTGCTAATAAAAATATCAAAAGATTTTTAAATATTTTCATCTGTTTGTTGTTCCACTATAATAGCGAAAATTTTATTGATTTAATATACTAATTATAATCTTTCTATAAAAAGTATCAAATGCTATGCTGTAAAAAATAAGTGGAACCTCCACTTATTTTTTATATATTATTCTTTTTCAGTATTCTCTTTTTCTTCCTTAGGTGCTTTTTTCTTAGTTGAGGAATTTTTCTTTTCTACTTTTTTATCTTCAAGTATCTCTCCCTCTACTGGCACTTCAACAATTTCATCTTTAACCTCTACTTCTTTTTCTTCTTTCTTTACTTTTGGACTCTTGAGAGAAAGGCCTAGTCTATGTTGATGTGCCTCTAAATTAATAATAGTAAATTCATAAGCTTCTCCAATCTTTACAACATCTTCTGGATTATTAATCATTTTATCACTAAGTTCTGAAATATGAGCAAGACCATGAATATCTTTATCAAGTTCTATGAATGCTCCAAATGGATTAATCTTCAAAACCTTTCCCTTGACTTTTTGACCAACGCTATATTTTTCTGCAAGTGACACCCATGGATCTTTTATAAGCTTTTTCATACTAAGGGAAATTCTTCCGTCGTCAACTGAAATAATTTCTGCCTTAACCTTATCTCCAACTTTGATAAAATCAGATGGATTATCAATTCTTTGCCATGCCAACTCTGATATATGAACAAGTCCTTCAAGGTTATCACCAAACTCTACAAATGCTCCAAAATCAGCAACACCAGTAACTTTTCCTTCAACAATTTTTCCTACTTTAAAATCAGAAAGTGTTTTCTTTTGTTCTTCTGCCCATGCAGATTTTTGAGAAACTATTAATTTACTGTCCTTTTCATCTACATCAATAATTACGACATTAAATCCTTTTCCTATAAAACTTCTCAAATGACTTAAAATTTTGCCCTTATCTCCACCCTCTACTCTAGGATAATATTTTGTTGTCAATTGAGAAACTGGCAAAAATCCAACAACATTACCAACCTTTACCATCAAACCGCCTTTATTTGCATCAATAACCTTTGCTTCAACAACTGTTTCTTCTTTCATTGTCTTTTCAAGTTCATCCCATGCTTGTTGGTGAGATGCATATCTAAAAGATAGCTCCATCAAACCTTTTTCATTATCAAGCTCCAAAACTGTAACTTTTACACTATCTCCTATTTTGAAATTACCGCCATCACCTGATTCATCTTGAATTTCTTTTCCTCTTACTATTCCGCAAGAGATACCTTTATAATCTAATATAACCTCGCTTTTTCCAATAGAAACAACTGAACACTCAATAAGATCACCAGATTTTGGTAATTTTATCTCATCATGTGTTTCCAAGATTTTAGAGAAAGCTGTTTCTTTCTTTTCTTTTGTAATTTTTGTAGTCATAAATTTAAACAAAAAAAGACCTTTTTATTAATTATTAGATGCTCTTATTTTAGCGGTCTTTTGTGCCAAAATATAAGCATTTAATACATATTAACATAAATGATAGAAAAAGCAAGGGGTCATGCCGGCCAACCCTGGGTTGATTACAACCCAGGGTTGGATTTTGTCTCAATTGACTTATTTACAAAAAAATCTTATCATAATAAAAAAATAGCGTAGGGGGAAAAATGAAAGATTTTTTATTTAATCTAATAGTTATAACAGCGGTTGCAGATAACATGAGCAATCGCGAAATATGCGCTCTAGCAACAACTACTATATCACAACTAAAAATCTTAAGGGAAGACGGTCGCATAGAAATTCATATCATTGGTAAAAGTATTTATAATGATGCACTACAAAAAAAAATCGCGCTCTTTATATCGCTAAATCATGATCTCAAACATTTAGACATAAAAATATTACAAAACAAGATACCAGAAACCAGTATTGAATGCGCGGAACATCTAATAAAAAATATTCCATGGATTTATGTTTATAGGCTTTATATAATATCCCTAAGACGAGAATTCACAAAAACGAGATTGATTTGGTATTATACACAAAAAGAAATACATACCAAAAGAAGAAAATTAAGTATAGAGGTACTAACAACCGGGGATAAAACACCTTCAAAAAATAAGATTCATGAATTTATCGAGACAATTAAGGCAACACTTCATTTTTCTATTGGGACACCAACAACCAAACAACACTACAAAAATAATGCCATCCAAAAAAATGGAGACTTTGATTCTATAGATGATGCAAAATTAGATACAATAAAAAGAACTCATAAAAACTTATAAATAAAATCTCATCTTAATCTTGATGGGATTTTTTTATTTTATTAAATCTGTTAAAATAATTATGTATATTTATGTTTAATATAAAATATGGATATAGATAATATCATAGACAAATTAAATAGAGCGTCTCAACACAGAAGAGAGAAATATTGTAAATTTTTTATTAAAATACTAAATGATGTTGGACTTAACCCAAATATACTGTCTTTTTTAAGAGCCTTATCGGGTTTT
>CAZWVD010000034.1:0-9944 GCA_964636855.1 uncultured Gammaproteobacteria bacterium
TATACCATTACAGGTATTTTTGTTAGTCTATTTGCACTTCAGATTAGAATTCACCTCTAGCTGTTGACTTTAATTACAAAGTATGATACAATTTTCGAATAAGCAAGACAGAAGTTTTATTTCCTTACACAACTGTGTAAATAGGTGTTAGGTAAGTAGGCGAAAGATCGACTTGCGATTTTAAAAATAATTTGTGTTAGGAAACAAAACTATGGCAACAAAATTATATGTAGGCGGATTGTCATATAGCACAACTGAAGACGAACTAAGAGAATATTTTTCTCAAGCAGGAAACGTTACTTCAGTTGCTATAATCATGGATAAAATGACAGGACGTTCAAAAGGTTTCGGATTTGTTGAAATGTCAACAGAAGATGAAATCAATTCAGCTATTTCAATGTTTAACGGCAAAGAATTTGGCGGAAGATCACTTACAGTAAACGAAGCTAAACCACAAGAAGATAGACCAAGAACTGGTGGATTCGGCGGTGGAAGTAGAGGCGGTTACGACAGTGGAAGAAGATTTGATAGAAGATAATTACTTTTCTCAATATAAAACAGTCCCTTATGAGGGACTGTTTTAGTTTAAAAGAAAGGGGTAATGAAATATTTTTGGTATAAATATAAAAAAATAAAACCTAGAGTATTTCTAGGTTTTTATAATTTGCAGTAGATAGAGGATTGACCTCTGATTTTTTTACAGTACCTCGTTTCCAACTAAATGGGGCTAAACGCTTTTACCGCTTAAGCTATCGGTGTTTTGCTAACCGCACACGGGATTCGAACCTGCTCTCTCTCAGCACTTGGTAATGTTTTTGAAATCTTTGTTTTTGTAATTGTTCTAGAATGATCACACAAACAAAATCTACTGTATTGTTTAAAATTGGAGGCGAATGGAGGAGTTGAACCCCCGACCTCTTGATCGAAATCAAGCGCTCTACACTGAGCTAACCCGCCTTTTAGTAATATGATAATATATCAATATATTTATTTTGTCAATTTATTTGATAATAAAAAAGTCAGGATTCTCATCCCAACTTTTAGATATTCGTATTAAACTATGCAACGCAGCTAAGTAACTAAGTAACTAAGTAGCTAATTTTATTCAACAATTATCTTAATATGATTTGATAGTTTTGGTGCTTTCGTTACCCAAAATGGCCAAAAATTAACACGCACAGTTTCAATTCCCGGCATTACCCTAAAGTAATCTATTATTTCTTCTTGACTTAATCCCTTGAATTTTGCAGGATCAAAATTTTCAGAGCCAGTGTTTTGTTTTACATCAGCGCTAAGTTCTGCTTCAATGTTTGCGCTTTTTTCTTCTGCAGAATAGTTGCCTATAGTATATTTGAATGAGTCGTTGTTAAAATTATTTAGTTGTTGGTTAGAGCCAAGCTGTTTATTTATGAGAGCTTGTCCTAGTGCTAATAAATCTTCTTTGTTGAAAACAAGTCCAATCACCTTAGATTTGAGAGTAAAATTAAATTTTTCAGTATTTTCATCTATTTTTTTATTTGATTCAGAAGATATATATTCTATAAGCATATCTTCTTCTCTTAATTGTTCTCCATTCGTAAGTAGTTCTTTAAGTTTTGCAACGCTATCATTTTTCAATTCATTGCTAAGTGCACTTTTTGCATTATCTAGATCTTTTTGACTTAGTATATATTCTTTTCTGGATTCTTTTTTCATTTGTTCTTTTGTTTCGCCGTATATTAATTTTTGAGAACTTTCATTGAGTCCTGGTATCGTAAATTTTTGTGGTGCAAGATTGTATTCTTCGCTATCGCCATCTGCTATAACTGATACATCTACGGAGCCGTTTGCAGGAACGGTTACATTTTTTTGTATTCTAAATATTTGTCCATTTTTGGAAATTAGACGAGTTGTTTTTATAAGTTGTTGATCACCGGTGCGTCGTGTATTTGTAATTGTCATGATTCCACCATATAATCCTGCGCTAATTTCTTTTCCCTCAACATTGAATTCTTTTGTCTTTTCCATTGTTATCTCAAGTATTCTGCCATTTAGTATATTACTTTCTAGAAAATTATTGTCTTGCAGATTTTCTTTAACTTGTGCGCTGAAATTTATTTTTGCAGGTTGTCCTTTTGTTGTAAGAAATATTTCTGCCTTTGAAAGAGCAAAGTATAGTATAAGACACACGATTGCAATGATTGTAACAATAAAAAACATAACTATTCTTTTATAAGCTATGTTTATAGAATGAATCGGTGTTGGTGTTATGGGTTCTTGCATGATCATAATATTTTTTCTTAGAATATTATAAATTAATTATATTACAATTATACAATATTTTTATGTTAGAAGCTATATTTTAAGAGTTAACAATACTAAGAATTTTATTTTTCAGTTCAATAGAATTTTTTACGTAGAAATTTGTTTTAATTTTTTTCTCCTCTCCATCTTTTTTGATTATAAAATATACTAGATTTTCGCCAATGTTTTCTTTGAGTATTTTTTTCAATTTTTCAATTTGTTCGAGACTTATTTTTTTTGTTATTTTTATAACTAGAGAAGAGTCTTCTTGTTCATATATAAGCACATCTATTTTTTCTTCCATGCCATAGTCAACGCTGTTTAGAGAATTGAAATTTGAATAACTTTTGAAGGCATTGTTTTCACTTTTTGTATTCCATTTTGGGCCAGTTTCTATAAAGTTTTGTACACTTTGTATTTCTTCGGCAATCATTTTTGGTTGATCATCTTTGAAACTTAGCTTTCCCAATATTATTATTGGAGCATCTTGCTTTATTAATTCTAATACTTTTTGATACAGTTTTGGAAAAATTATTATTTCAATCGAGGCACTACCATCTTCAATGGTTACAAATAACATGTTTTCATTATTTTTCGTTACGATTTTATGTATCAAAGATATAGATCCACCAACAGTACACGTTTTAGTTTTTTTTAAGGCAACAACTTCTTTTATGGGGGTTATTTTATCTTTTAATTGGGATTCAAATAATCTAAATGGATGATCTGAAATATACAATCCTAGCATTTCTTTTTCCCAAAACAATTTTTCTCCCAGTCCTGCTTTTGGATATGGGTCTAATTTAAGACCAGTTTTTTTATCTGTCATTTGGCCGAATATGCTAGATTGGTTGGATGTATTTTCTTTTCGTTGATACCTATTGTAGTTTAGCAATTTGTCTATATTATTTAATAATATGTTTGGATCTTCAAAATTACTCAAAGCACCCGACTTGATAAGACTTTCAAGAGATTTTTTATTTAAATCTTTATCTTGTATTCTTGATAAAAAGTTTTCTAAACTATCAAAGTCGCCATTTTCTTTTTTTTCTTTTACAATAGCTTTGACTATGTTTATTCCAACATTCTTGACTGCGTTCAAACCAAACCTAATTTTTTTGTGTCCAAGTTTTAGTTCTTCTGGTAAAACTGTAAATGTAGAATAACTTTTGTTGATATCGGGAGACAATACTTCTATCCCCATTTTTTTGGCCTCTTTTATTTTGAAGGCTAATTTTTCTGTATCATTTTGTTCTGCTGTAAGTAGGGAAGCCATAAATTCTGTAGGGTAGTTTGCTTTAAAATAAGCGGTTTGAAAAGCAATAAGCGCATAGCAGGTTGCATGAGATTTATTGAAACCATAACTTGCAAAAGGTTCTATTGAGTCCCATATTTTTTTTGCTATCATAGAGCTAATTCCACTTTTTGTCATTCCTTCTATGAGTTTTTCTTTTTGTTGATCTAATAATTCTTTAATTTTTTTACCCACCGCTTTTCTGAGAACATCAGCTTCTCCATAAGTAAATCCAGCAAGAGATTTTGCAATTTCCATGATTTGTTCTTGATACACGGCAATGCCATAGGTTTCTTTAAGAATTGGCTCTAGCTTGGGATTGTCGTAGGTGATAGTTTTTTTGCCATGTTTTCCAGCAATAAAATCGGGAATAAATTGCATTGGTCCTGGACGATAAAGAGCGACCATAGCAATTATATCTTCAAATCTATCTGGACGTAGTTGCTTGAGATATTTTTTCATGCCAGAGGACTCTAATTGAAAAACCCCAGTTGTTTGTCCTTTTTTGAGCAAGGTAAATGTTTTTTTATCTTCAATGTTTATGTCTTTAAGAGTGACTTTTTTATCATGTATTTTTTCTATAATTTCAATGACGTTTTCTAAAATAGTAAGATTGTTTAATCCGAGAAAGTCCATTTTGAGAAGTCCCAAGTCTTCAATAGGGTGTAGTGAGTATTGAGATATTATAGTCATATCAGATGATGATGCATATTGTATTGGAACTGTCTCTTCTAATCTATCTTTGCTTATTAAAACCCCACACGCATGTACCGAATGGTGACGAGCAACACCTTCTAGCTTTATGGCAAAGTCTATGAGGTTTTTTGCTTCTTGATCTTTTGCATATATTTCTTTAAATTCTGGAACTATTTTGAGAGCATCTTTAAGATTTGTAGCAGAGGGTATCATTTTTGATATTTTGTCACAATATGCATAACTAAGATTCAAAACTCTTCCAACATCTCTTATCGCAGCACGAGATGCCATTGTTCCAAATGTAATTATTTGAGCTACATGATCTGAACAATATTTTTGTTCGACATATTTAATAATTTTATCTCTTTTTATGTCCGCAAAGTCAATATCAATATCAGGCATTGATATTCTCTCTGGGTTTAAAAATCTTTCAAAAAGAAGGCCATATTTGAGAGGATCAACATCTGTAATATTTAGTAGATATGAAACGATGCTTCCTGCAGCACTTCCTCTTCCCGGTCCTACAACTATTCCATTTTCTTTTGCCCAGTTTACAAAATCAGCGACAATTAAAAAGTAAGACGCAAATCCAGTTTTTTCAATTATAGATAATTCATAGTCTACTCGGTTTTTTATTTCTTCTATGTTTTCTGGATTTTCTCCATATCTTTGTGTAATTCCTTTTTTACATAATTTTTCTACATATTTTTCACTATTCGTTTCTTCACTTGGTAATTCAAAATGAGGAAGGACAATTTTTCCTAGCTCTATTTTAAGATCACATTTTTCAGATATTCTAATCGTATTTTCGATTGCACTTGGAGTATCTATAAAATCCTCAGCCATTTTTGAAGGAGATCTAAAAGACAAATCAAAGTCGGTCATATTCATTCTGTTTTTATCTTCTAGCTTTTTTTTGCTTTGTATGCAAACCAAAATATCTTGAGCAGTTTTGTCTTCGCCATGTAAATAATGTATATCATTGGTTGCAACGAGTCCTACGGATAGTTTTTGTCCCAATTCTTTAAGAATTTTATTGACTAGTATTTGATCTTTTTCATTTGGATGGTGTTGCATTTCCAAATAAAAATCCTCGCCAAAAACTTCTTGATATTTTTTGATCAAGTTTTCAGCTTCTTTGATATTGCCAGAGAGTATTGTTTGTGGAATTTGACCTTGAAGACACGCGGTTGATGCAATAAGTCCAGAGCTATTTTTGGAAAGTGTTTCCCAGTCTATTCTTGGTTTATAATAAAAACCTCTCAGATGGGCATCTGTTGTAAGTTTTAATAAGTTTTTATAGCCCACATTGTTTTTTGCAAGCAAAATCAAGTGATATGGCTTGGTATCTATTCCACTTTTTTTGTCTTCCATGTTTCGTCTCGATAAGTAGAATTCAACCCCTATTATTGGTTTGATGTTTTGTTTTTTGCATTCTTCATAAAACTCTATAACACCATACATTGTTCCATGATCTGTAATAGCAAGGGCTGGCATGTCATATTTTTTTGCTTCAGCAACAAAGTCCTTGATTTTTGGCAAGCCATCCAAAAGACTATAGTGCGTATGATTGTGAAGATGTACAAATCCCATGAGTTTTTATTTTTAATAAAAGAAAAATAACAATAACTATTTAATTTTCAATAGTCAATTTATAATGTCAAATTAGTCGTAGACTAAGTTTTTATATTTATTTTAAGATTTTGTTTTTGTATTTTTCTTTTGTTTTTTTGTAGCTATAGTTTCTATGATTTTTTTGGTAAGCACTCCTATTATTTCAAGACCCGCTACAGAGCTTTTGATTTTTCCTTTTGTGTGTTCGATTATACTATTTATAGAATTTACTATAACATGAACAACTTTCAATGAGTCATTAGCTTTTTTGAGCATGGATATAAAATAATACATCATCCACAACAAAAAAACAGTAAACCACAAAACACAAAAAGCAATTGTAAAATTCAAAATGTCTTTTGATGATTCTAGCATATTTTTGTTTTTGTCTCGTTTTTTTGACGAGGCTTATTAAAATTTATTTAAGCTTATTTTAGCTTAACTTCATATATAATAAAATTATAGCATCTTTTGATTAGAAAAAAAAATGAAAACGTTGTAAAATAAAGACAGATAGATAGTTGTTAAATTTTTAATGATAAAACATTATGAACATAGTTAATCCAATATCTGATAAGGACATAGAAAGAAGTCTTTGGTATATAAGAAATAAGGGAAAAATAAAAAAAGTTATTGTTTTAATTTTGATTATAACTATTTTTGGGTTATTTGTTTTTTCTATATTTTCTTTTGTCAAAATATTAGTTACAGACTCATATGACAAGGATCAGTCATTTGCTACGATTGACTTCAGTGGTATACGAGAAAGAAATAAGGCAAGTGATTTGGTATTTGTTTCAAAAGACTATGTGAGTCTTGGAGATAATAAATATGATTTTTTAGCTACGGTATATAATCCAAATAAAGAACACGTTGTTTATGATATTTCATACAGATTTATTTATAATGGAATAAGTACTAAAGAGCTTCATTCTTTTTTGCGCCCAGAGGAAACAAAGGTTTTGATGGATTTTAATATAAAAAGTGAAGATAATATAGACTCTTTTGAGTTTGAAATTGTTCAAGTTAGCTGGAAGAAGATAAATCAGCTAGATATGAAAGATTTGTCATATGATAATTTTTCTATAGAAAATCAGCAAAACAATTTTTTAAATAGTGATATTTCAAAAAGAAATTGGGTAGAATTTGATGTAAAAAATTATTCTCCATATAATTTTAAAAAAGTCATATTTAATGTAATTGTATATTTGGGAGATAAAGTTATTGCAATAAATCAGTTGGAAGAAAAAAATATTTATTCAGGTGAGACAAGACACCTTGAGTCAAGTTGGTTTTACAAAATCCCATCTTATGTTAGTGTTGTTATAGTTCCAGAAATTAATATTTTTGATAAAACAAACTATATACAAAATAAATGAGATTATCTTTTAGGGGTATAAGAAATTTTGATTTTCTAATTTTGGCGCCCATTATACTGTTAGCTATTATAGGACTTTCCAGTATTTATAGTGTGGGACTAAGTAATATTGATACAAAGATGGCTTTCTTTTATAAGCAGGCTCTTTTTTTTGTAATATCTATTTTTGTGATGTTATTTTTATCTTCTATTGATTATAGATTCTTGAAGTCTTATTACAAAATATTTTTGATGGCATCTTTAATATTTTTGTCACTCGTTTTCGTTTTTGGTAGAAATATTAGAGGAGCAAACGCTTGGATACCAGTTTTGGGATTTCAATTTCAGCCAGTAGAATTTGCCAAAATTGCACTTGTCATTTTTCTTGCAACGTATTTATCAAAACGTGCAAAAGATTTTATTCATGGGTGGAAACCTATTTTTGTATCAGCCTTTGCAATGCTTGCTATGGTAGGGCTCGTATTATTACAGCCAGATATGGGATCCGCGATAATACTTTTTTCAATTTGGTTTTTTATGATACTTTTTACAAATATTGATAAGAAAAAAATATTTATAATAATATTTATTATTTTGTTAGGACTTATTTTTGCGTGGTTTGGTTTTTTTGAAAATTATCAAAAAGAAAGAATAATTACATTTTTAATGCCTAGCAAAGACCCTCTTGGAGTGGGTTATAATTTAAATCAAGCCATTACGGCCGTTGGTTCTGGACAATTTTTTGGTCGTGGATTTGGACTTGGAAGTCAGAGCCAGCTAAATTTTTTGCCAGAACAATGGACAGACTTTATTTATGCCGTGATATCTGAAGAATTTGGTTTTTTTGGCTCATCCATTGTGATTGCTCTTATATTAGTTTTTCTTCTTAGAGTTGCCTATCTTATAAGAAGTAGTAACGATAATTTTGCAATATTTCTGGCATTAGGGTTTTTAATTATGTTTTTTGTTCAATCACTTATGAATATTGGAATGAATGTTGGGGTGGCGCCGGTTATCGGAGTCCCACTTCCTTTTGTTAGTTATGGGGGAAGTTCTCTTATTATGAGCTTTATTGCTATAGGAATATTGGAGAGTATTGTGATACATAAGGTAGAGTACTAGTTAATTTCAAATTATTAATTTCCAATTTCAAAATAAAAACCCGGGATTTCTCCAGGGCTATTTTTTTGTATTAGCGTATTTGGATTGTGCCAAGATATAGGTGATTAATTTTGTTAAGATAAGTGTTGGTTTAAGTATCTTTTTTATCTTATTAACACATATGTAAATAGCTGTCAATTGATAAAATCCCTTATAAATATTATAATTAAAATGTATTAAAAGTTAAAAAGTTATATGAAAAAATCCACAAAATTTATCGTGGATAGTTTAAATTTAATAAGCAAATAACCTCGTTATATAATGGGGCGAAAATACTATGGAAAAAGTACTTGTCTCACACGTAAAAGATTTCTTAGGAAAAGAAGTGGTTTTGAGCGGATGGATTTTTAACATGAGATCATCAGGCTCAATATATTTCTTGCAACTAAGAGATGGAAGTGGTTTTATTCAAGCGGTTTTATCAAAAAATGAATCAAATAGCGAGACATGGAATAATTGCAATACACTTACACAAGAGTCATCCGTAGAATTGTCGGGTGTTGTTACTAAACATCCAAAAAAAGAAGAATATGAAATTCAAGTCAAGGATTTGAAGATTTTGCAAATTGCAGATGAGTATCCTATAGCAAACAAAGAACATGGCCCAGACTTTCTCTTTGACAATCGTGACTTGTATCTTCGAAGCAAAACTCCTTGGGCAGTTTTAAGGATTAGAGATTCTGTTTTTAGATCAATTACAAATTATTTTAGCGATAATGATTTTATACGTTTTGACACTCCTATTCTTCAGCCAACAAGCTGTGAAGATACGACAGAGCTTTTTGGGCTCAAATATTACGAAGATACTATGATGTATCTTACTCAGTCTGGTCAGCTTTATCTTGAGGCTGGAATATCAAGTTTTGGTCGTGCTTATGATTTTGGCCCGGTTTTTCGTGCTGAGAAAAGTAAGACAAGAAATCATTTGTCAGAGTTCTGGATGATGGATGCTGAAATGGCTTTTTGTGACCAACAAAAAAATGAAGACATCCAAGAAGCGCTTATAAAAAGAATTATCAAAGATGCGCTCTCAAACTGCAAGCAAGAATTAGAAATATTAGAAAGAGATACAACAATTTTAGAAAACTTATTAGAAAAACCATTTGTAAGAATTAAGCACTATGATGCAAAGAAAATGCTAGAGGATAAGGGTTTTAAGGTTGATTATAGCGAAGATATGACAACAGAAGAAGAAATAGAAATTGGAAATACTTACAATATTCCTGTTTTTATTGAGGACTACCCATTTGCAGTAAAGGCTTTTTATATGCCTAAATACACTGACAAAAATGGAATAGAACGTGCAATTTGTGCTGATTTAATAGCGCCAGAGGAAGCAAGAGAGATAATCGGTGGAAGTCAACGTGAGGATAATTATGAGACATTATTAGAAGAACTCAAGAAAAGAAATTATAGAGTAGAGGATTACCAGTGGTATTTAAATATACGAAAATATGGATCAGTTCCTCATTCTGGATTTGGCGTAGGGCTTGAGAGGGTTGTGAGATGGATTAGTGGTGTTCATCATATTAGAGAGAC